>NZ_JBLWWR010000031.1:0-5245 GCF_048267825.1 Pseudidiomarina sp. | reverse complement strand
GAAAACTACGAAACTTTCGGCGCTGGCACCCAGTTCACCGTACCGGCCAACAGCAAGTTTCAGCTGAAAGTAGCCGAGGCGACTGCCTACTTGTGTGAGTACCGCTAAGCGGCAGATTTGATAAGCGGCAAATCCGGGCTTTTGTTGCGGTGGATGGGTAATGCGCCATCCACCCTGCGTCCCCTGTAACCCGAAGGGTGCGCCGAGCGGCGCTCCGCTTCAGCCCACCAAGCCGCGGCACGGTGATTCACGTTGCATAGGTTGAAGGGCCGGAGCCACTTCCATCGTTGACCACGAACGACCCACGTCCCTCGCGCCTGCACCGCAACCGCACCACCCCGAACGTCTGAGTACTCCGTCGGCCAATCCAACCTACGTCACCTGTAGGGTGGGCTTCAGCCCACCAAAGCCGGAAACAGACATCGATCCCAACCGCTTCAGCCCAATGGCGTATACGCCTGATTAACCTGCTTCGACTGGTTCAAGCGCGTCAACTCCCCAGCCAATCGCTCTCGCTCCGATCTGCCAGCCTGCTGAAGCTCAGCGTAGATCTGCGATAGCTCGCTGATCCCTAGATGCAGCTCACGGTCGTTCCACGATTCGCTGGTTGCAACCGCTTTAACCAGAACACGAGACTGCTTATCAAGCCGCGCTACCGCTTCCCAGTCGAGGCGAGCAAGCGCTTCGCGCAGCAACCTGACTTGCGCCTGAAGCCGATCCACCAAACTAAGCATCGAGCGCTACCCCTACGAATCGATCAATCACTGATCCCGTCCCAGCCTGACTTGACCTCGCGGAGCAAGTCGGCCACCTCGCCGAGCGGCGCAGGATCGTTCTTACGATTAGCCTCGGTCAGGCGCATGATCATGTATTCGTAGAGGCGATCAAGGTTCTGTGCGAGCTCGCCGCCTTCATTCAAATCCAGCGCCTCGCGCAGGCCACCAATGATGCCGATACTCTTGCCAATCAGCTCGCCCTTCTCGGCTACCCGCCCGAACTCGATTGCGCCTTTAGCCTGATAAATCCGATCCAGGCCACCCTGCATAAGCATCTGTATCAAGCGGTGCGGGCTGGCCTCGTTCACCTGGGCCTGCACACCTACTTGCTGATACTGCTTCATTGCGGACATTGCGTACATGATGGGCTCCAAGCGATTAGCGATACTGTTTAACTTATCGACTGTTCCGCAAATAGCTTTAGGCTGCGAACGAGCGAAGTTTCAGCGTCAATCCTTCTGGGTAACGAAGCCGGGCATGCTGTCGAATAGCTGAGTAAGGCTATCGCTGGTGCGGGTAAGCTGAGCCACCATCGTATCCATGGCGTTGAATTGTTTATACAACCGCTCTTCCAATGCCGTAATACGCTTGGTCAGCTCTTCCTTCTGCTTGTCGACTTTTTCGATGGTCTCTTGCAGCGCACCAGTTCTCGACTCCAGAATTCCGCCAGCGTCGGTATAGGGCTTCAACCGCGCACCCAGGCGGTTCGCCAAGCCGGTATCCCCAGTAAAATATGCAGCCACGCCTTCGAAGTTGGAGCTGATCGCTTTGCCCACCTTGGTGGCGTCCATCTCCAAAGTACCGTCTTTCTTGGTCGTGATGCCCATATCGGCCAAGGCACGTATTGCTCCATCGCCCTGAGGCGAGACCAATTCCGAGCGTATGGTATTGATCAGTGATCGAACCGAGCTATCGCCCACCAAGGCGCCAGTGACCGGCGCGTCGTTCTCATTGACCGTTGTAACTTTCGTCTCGGTGTTGATGAAGGTCATCAGCGTGTTGTACGCATCGACGAATTTTTTGACATTACCCTGCACGCCGGCCTCGTCGCGCGAAATGGTCAGGCTGCTGGAGCCTTCTTTTTTAAGCTCGAAGCTAATACCGCTGACAACATCATCGACGCTGTTGCTATCACGCGTAACCGAAAGGCCGTCGATTGTGAACTTGGCACTTTGCGCGACGGCTAGCGTCTTGCCTGCGCCTGCATCAGCCATCCGCGCATCGTATGCAGCCTTATCCGTGATGTAGCTGGTGTCGAGTTCCCCGTCGGGATATTTAGCAACATCACCAACATCGGGCGCCACGGCTGGGCCGCTATAGGCCAGCCTGGTCAAAGACTGATTGGCTTCCGCAGGGTCCGCATTGACGGCCGAAACGGTAATGTCGTTACCGTCACCAGTCTTGCTACTGCTCAGCACCAGCCGTGAGCCTTGGTCATCGGTAATAATGGTCGCGCTGACGCCGGCGCTTGCGCCTGCTTTGTTGATGGCATCTCGAACACCCGCCAACGTGTTATTGGTCGAGTCGACGACAATATCCAGCGCAGCCGTACCGCCCACCTTGATGCTCAAGGTACCAGCGTTCAGCTTGGTTCCATCATCGACAGGTATCGCAGCCAAGGCGACTTTGCTGTTGCTAGCCAGCTTCTCGACTTCAAGCTTATAGCTGCCCGCGACTGCGCTTTGGCTGGCCGTAGCGGTTAGAACTGCCGTATCTGAGGAAGTGGCCTTGCGGGCAAGAAACGAGGACGGGCTGTTGAGCGTCGATAGCGCTGATTGGAAGTTGCTGATCGCACCCTTCAACTGCCCGAGGGATGTCAATTGGGTGGTCGTCTTGGCTTCGACTCGTTTGAGCTGGCTCTCTTTCGGCGCCTTCTCAGCTGATGAAATGGCTTTAACCATTGAATCGATGTCCATGCCGGAACCGATACCTGTGATACCCGCCATACGCCACCTCGTCAAAAATATGTCCGAAAGCCAGGCAACGCCCGGCAATCAGCAAGTACATCCAATATTCGTGCCTTAGGCTTCCGCCTTGAACAGTAAGCTGCGCATATCCTCAAGTCGCTCGGATAGACGCAGCAAATCTTCAGACGGTATCTGGCGAATCAACTTTCCGGACTCGCCATCCATAACCTTGACGACAACCTGACCGCTGGAGTCATCAACGCTGAAATCAAGGTTGCGCTGAAGGTCCTGCACGAGCGTCTTGAACTTCTCGACCGCCGAGTTTGCACTCTCAGCGAGGGAAGCCTGGCTGTCCTTGGCTTTCTCGCCTCCCAAAACCTGCGAGGCTTTATCGGACTGCTCCAAACTCCTGACCGGCACGTCAGGCCGAGTCCCGCTTGGTTGCAGCGAAGAAGTGAGATTTACCGTTTCCATCTTGAACACCTCACAACGCGAAAAGGAGGAAGGAGCCTAAACTCCTTCCTCCTGTTTACCAGACAGCTTTCGCTTTACTGGAGCAGCGACAGCACAGCCTGCGGCAACTGCTTGGCTTGCGCCAGGATCGCAGTACCAGCCTGTTGCAGCACCTGGTTCTTCGACAGGTTGGCGGTTTCTGCAGCGTAGTCGGTGTCCATGATCCGGCTGCGGGCAGCCGAGGCATTTTCCGAGATGTTCTGCAGGTTGTTGATGGTGTTATCGAAGCGGTTCTGCACCGCACCGAGGTCGGCGCGTTGCGCATCAATAGCGGCCAGGGCGTTATCAACCACTGCGAGAGCACGCTGAGCACCATCAGCAGTGGAAATGTCAAGCTCGCTCACAGCACTCTTTTCTGCACTGGCAGCACCGAACAACTGATAGCTTCCTGGCACGCCGTCAATTGATTCGGTCCTTGCGGCGAACGCCGAAGCAGCCGCTGCGGTAGTAAGATCTACCGCAGTGGTTGCCACGCCAGCTGTTTCTGCCAGCTGAGTAGCCTCAAGGGTAAACTCGCGAGTCGTAGCAGCGCCGCCGTCTGCGGCGTATTGTTCCGCTTGAGCGATTGTTATAGCACCACCGTTAGCCGAACTAATGGTTCCATCGTTTCCTACGACAAGAGCACCGCTGGTATCTTTTTCCTTTATAGCGTCTCGCAATTCATCAACGCTAGTAAATTTTTTATCGCTAAGATCTATCGTGGCACCAGGCTTCCCACCTGCCGCACCGATCACAATCTCATCAATCGTAAAATATGCAGCGTCAGTGTCTACGTCTGCAGTACCAGCCGTACCTTTTGCTAATGTAAAGCTGATCTGAGTGAAGTCTTGCTCTACATCATCAATCGCGTCTGCAGAAATCGCATAACTTTCTGGCGAGTTTAATTGCAAATAACCAACAACTGTCTTGCCCGCCGCATCTCCGACTGATGTTTTTAGCCCAAACTCACCATTTGCATCCTGCACCTGGACGGCCATAGCAACGTTAGCGTTGCTTCCTTGACCAAACTTTACGTTTTCACCTGTAGCCGACTCTATTGTCAGCACACCCTCGGAAGAAAGATTGGCCTTCAGACCCAACTTAGAAGCGTTTGAGTTAATTTGATCAGCTAGGCTTTCGGTCGAGGTAACTCCGACAAGTTTTACTTCTCTGGCGCCATCGCCAGAACCAACGGTCAGGGTGAAGTCAGTTGACTGTCCGGCAACCGGTGTTACCTCGGCTTTAAACACTGTGCGCGCGGTAGCGCTCAACCCAGGGATCGCTCCATCCAGCTTTGCTGCCAATGATTTGGCGCTATCATCAGCCGATACTGACACGGTCTCATCCGAACCGCCTCCAACCACCCTAAGGCTTGTCTCAGAGAATGCGTTATCTGCATCTGCAACGACGCTTGCTGTAACTGTTGAAAGATCCCCTGCCACAGGAACACCTGTAACAGAGGCGCCTCTCGCTTCGCTGCCAACTTGGTAGGATCCAATAGCACTAGCGGATGCGTTCTTTACTGTTACGTCAATCGTTTCATAGGCATTGGAACCCACCTGAAAGCTGGAGGTACCAAAGGAGCCATCCATCAACTTCCTGCCACCGAAGGTGGTGGTTTCAGCGATACGAGTCAGTTCGGCCTGCTGAGCAGATACTTCTTTTTGCAGGGCGGCACGGTCGGCATCGCTGTTCGAGCCGTTGGCGGACTGGATCGCCAGGTCACGAATACGCTGCAGGATATTAGTGGACTGCTGCAGGGCGCCTTCAGCGGTTTGCGCCAGGGAGATACCGTCGTTGGCGTTGCGTACGGCGACGTTCAGACCGCTGATCTGGTTGGTCAAGCGGTTGGAGATCTGCAGACCGGCGGCGTCGTCTTTCGCGCTGTTAATGCGGCTACCGGTGGACAGGCGCTGCATGGAGGTGTTCAGGGCGTTGGACGTGCTGTTGATGTTGCGTTGGGTGTTCAGCGACGGGATGTTTGTGTTGACTGTAAGAGCCATGATGTGCCTCCAAGGGCGCTAGTTACTTTGGTTGCCTGAGCTTGCGACTCCGGGCCGGCTTTTGCCC
>NZ_JBLWWR010000030.1:0-5532 GCF_048267825.1 Pseudidiomarina sp. | reverse complement strand
TTGCCCCTGTACACGGCTTACGCCCTGGCATTGCTGATGCAGTGGATTCTTTCATTCACTCTCAACAACCGTTACTAGGAAAACACATGGCTGCAACAGGAGATGTCCTAACTTCCCAGGGTTATATCTCTCACCACCTGCAACACCTGCAGATTGGTTCGGGATTCTGGGCGTTGAATATCGATTCTTTGCTTGTTTCCGTTGTCCTGGGCGCGCTGTTCTTGTGGGGCTTCAGCAAGGTTGCATCCCGTGCAACCACTGGTGTTCCGGGCAAGTGGCAATGTGCCGTTGAGCTGCTGGTTGAGTTTGTGGATAAATCCGTCAAGGACGTCTTCCATGGCAAGAGTGCGTTAATCGCGCCGTTGGCGCTGACCATTTTTGTCTGGGTATTCCTGATGAACCTGATGGACCTTATCCCGGTCGACTATCTGCCCTATGGTGCTCAATTGCTGGGCGTTCCTTACCTGAGGGTTGTTCCTTCCGCCGATGTTAACATCACCATGTCCATGGCGTTCGGTGTCTTCTTCCTGATCATTTTCTATAGCATCAAGATGAAGGGCGTGTCCGGCTTTGTAAAAGAGCTGACCATGCAACCGCTGAACCACTGGTCCATGATTCCCGTTAACCTGGTGCTTGAGACTGTATCGCTGATCGCAAAACCCATCTCCCTGGGTCTGCGACTGTTCGGTAACATGTACGCTGGTGAGATGATCTTCATCCTCATCGCGGGCCTGCTGCCGTGGTGGTCTCAATGGGTCCTTAATGTGCCGTGGGCGATTTTCCACATTCTGGTAATCACTCTGCAGGCTTTCATCTTCATGATCCTGACCGTCGTCTATATGTCGATGGCCTATGAAGAGCATTAATTTAAGATAACAAGAATTTAACAAGCTGTCGTTCTAACCGCTAACAATTGGAGAAATAAAATGGAAATGATTTTCATCGCTGCCGCTCTCATGCTGGGTCTGGCTTCTATCGGTGGTGCTATCGGTATCTCTATGCTGGGTGGCAAGTTCCTGGAAAGTGCTGCTCGCCAGCCTGACATGCTGCCTGCCCTGCGCGGCAACTTCTTCATCGTGGTCGGTCTGGTTGACGCCATCCCGATGATCACCGTTGGTATGGCTCTGTACCTGATCTTCGCCGTAGCCTAATGGCCCGGTACGTTAATCAGTCTGCTAACCAACTTTAAAGGAGAGTTGCGATGAATATGAACGCAACAATCCTCGGTCAAACGATCGCGTTTATCATCTTCGTTTGGTTCTGCATGAAGTTCGTATGGCCCCCCATCATGGGTGCCATCGAAAAGCGCCAGAAAGAAATCGCCGAAGGTTTGTCTTCGGCCGAACGTGCCAAGAAAGACCTGGCACTGGCGCAGACCAATGCAACCGAACAGCTGAAAGAAGCCAAGCTGGAGTCCGCTCAAATTGTTGAGCTGGCGAACAAGCGTAAGGCTCAGATCATCGAGGATGCAACGCGTGAGGCTCAGGCCGAGCGTGAAAAGATTCTGGCACAGGCCCAGGCGGAAGTTGAAGCCGAACGCAATCGTGTCAAAGAGGAACTGCGTAAGCAGGTTGCTGCTCTTGCCCTGGTGGGTGCAGAGAGAATCCTCGAGCGTCAGATTGATGCCGCTGCCAACAGCGACATCGTAGAGAAAGTAGTAGCTGAACTGTAAGGGAATCAGAGCCATGGAAATGAAAACCATTGCTCGCCCCTATGCCAAAGCAGCTTTCGATTTTGCCGTTGAGAAAAAAGCGGTCGACAACTGGTTGTCCATGCTGACTTTTGCTGCCGAAGTGGCGCAGAACGACAGCATGGCCCAGGTGCTCGGCAGCGATCTGAACGCGGAAAAGATGGCCGACGTGTTTTTGGCTGTCTGTGGCGAACAGCTTGATGAGCAAGGCCAGAACCTGATTCGGGTTATGGCCGTAAACGGACGCTTGAGTGTGTTGCCGGCAGTGGTCCGGGAATTCGCCGAAATGAAGGCGGAACTGGACCGGGTAGTGGATGCCGATGTGGTATCTGCCGCCAGACTGACCAAGCAACAAGTGGCCAAGATTCAGGCTTCACTGGAACAGCGTCTGGGACGCAAGGTGAACCTGAATTGCAGCGTCGACAAGAGCCTGATGGCCGGCATTATCATCAAGGCCGGTGACATGGTTATCGACGGAAGTGTGCGGGGCCGTCTGTCCCGCTTGGCCGAAACGCTGCAATCTTGATTGGGGAATAGAGCATGCAACTGAATTCAACTGAAATTGCTGAGCTGATCAAACAGCGCATCGAGCAATTCAATGTTGTCAGTGAAGCACGAAACGAAGGCACCATCGTCTCTGTAAGCGATGGCATCATTCGTATTCACGGCCTTGCTGACATCATGCAAGGTGAAATGATTGAACTGCCGGGCAACCGTTACGCCCTGGCACTGAACCTGGAGCGCGACTCCGTTGGTGCCGTGGTTATGGGTCCTTATGCCGACCTGGCCGAAGGCACCAAGGTTCAGTCTACTGGTCGTATCCTGGAAGTTCCGGTAGGCCGCAGCCTGCTGGGCCGTGTGGTTAACACTCTGGGTGAGCCGATCGACGGTAAAGGCGCCATCGACACTGATACCACTTCTCCGGTAGAAGTGATCGCGCCCGGCGTTATCGATCGTCAGTCGGTAGATCAGCCGGTACAGACCGGTTATAAAGCCGTTGACGCCATGATTCCTATCGGCCGTGGCCAGCGTGAGCTGATCATCGGTGACCGTCAGGTGGGTAAAACCGCCCTGGCCGTTGACGCCATCATTAACCAGAAAGACTCCGGCATTAAGTGTGTGTACGTGGCCATCGGCCAGAAAGCGTCCACCATCGCCAACGTCGTTCGCAAGCTGGAAGAGCATGACGCGCTGAAGAACACCATTGTGGTTGTTGCTTCCGCTTCCGAGTCTGCCGCCCTGCAATACCTGGCACCTTACGCCGGTTGTGCCATGGGTGAATTCTTCCGTGACCGCGGTGAAGATGCCCTGATCGTGTACGATGACCTGTCCAAGCAGGCCGTTGCCTACCGTCAGATCTCTCTGCTGCTGCGTCGTCCGCCGGGCCGTGAAGCCTACCCGGGTGACGTGTTCTACCTGCACTCCCGTCTGCTGGAGCGTGCTTCCCGCGTGTCTGCTGACTACGTTGAGAAGTTCACCAACGGTGAAGTGAAAGGCCAGACCGGCTCTCTGACCGCGCTGCCGATCATCGAAACTCAGGCCGGTGACGTGTCTGCGTTCGTACCGACCAACGTGATCTCCATCACCGACGGTCAGATCTTCCTGACCACTGAACTGTTCAACTCCGGCATCCGTCCGGCCGTTGACCCGGGTATCTCCGTATCCCGTGTAGGTGGTGCTGCTCAGACCAAGATCGTGAAGAAACTGTCCGGTGGTATCCGTACCGCGCTGGCTCAGTACCGCGAACTGGCGGCCTTCGCTCAGTTCTCTTCCGATCTGGACGATGCTACCCGCAAGCAGCTGAACCACGGTCAGAAAGTTACCGAGCTGATGAAGCAAAAGCAATATCGTCCGATGTCCGTTGCCGAGCAGTCACTGTCTCTGTTCGCCGCAGAAAACGGCTACCTGGATGATGTTGAGCTGCGACTCATCACTACGTTTGAAGACGCCCTGATCGCTTACGCCAATTCAGAACATGCCGCCCTGATGGCGGAGATCAACGAGAAAGCCGACTACAACAAAGACGTTGTAGCTCAGCTGACTGCGTTGCTGGATAGCTTCAAGGCTACCCAGTCCTGGTAACCATGTGGCAGCGTTAATTGCTGCCACCTGAATTGGAGAAGCGACATGGCCGGCGCAAAAGAAATACGTAGCAAGATCGGGAGTGTGAAAAACACTCAGAAGATCACCAGCGCTATGGAGATGGTGGCCGCCTCGAAAATGCGTAAAGCGCAGGATCGCATGGACCACAGCCGCCCATACGCTGAAACCATACGCAAGGTGATCGGCCACATCGCGCAGGGGAACTTGGAATACAAGCACCCCTACCTGGAAGACCGCGAGGTCAAGCGCGTTGGGTTTATTATCGTCTCCACCGATCGGGGCCTCTGTGGTGGCTTGAACATCAACGTGTTCAAGGCCGCCATGAATGAAATGAAGGCATGGACCGACAAGGGCGTGGGTATCGACCTGGGTCTTATCGGCAACAAGGCGGTGGGCTTTTTCAACCGCTATGGCGGCAAGGTGATCGCCCAGGCCACGGGATTGGGTGACAACCCCTCCCTCGGCGAGCTGATCGGCTCCGTCAATGTCATGCTGGAGGCGTTCGATAACGGTGAGATAGACCGCCTGTATCTGGTGTACAACAAGTTTGAAAACACCATGGTGCAGAAACCCCGGGTCGATCAACTGTTGCCTTTGCCTGCATCGGAAGAAGAAGTGGCCAGCCACAGCTGGGACTACATCTACGAGCCGGATCCCAAATCGCTGCTGGACAAGCTGCTGGTGCGCTTTGTGGAATCACAGGTGTACCAGGGTGTGGTGGAAAACCTGGCCAGTGAGCAGGCTGCCCGGATGGTGGCGATGAAGGCCGCTACCGACAACGCCGGCAACCTGATAAACGATCTGCAACTGGTGTACAACAAGGCCCGTCAGGCCGCCATTACCCAGGAACTGAGCGAGATCGTGGCCGGGGCCGGTGCCGTATAAGGCGAAGGTATTCAAAGGTTTAGAGGATTTGACATGAGTAAGGGTATCATAGTCCAAATCATCGGCGCGGTCGTGGACGTGGAATTCCCGCAAGATGCGGTTCCCCACGTTTACGATGCGCTGAAGATCACGACTGAAGGCCAGGGCCAGGGTCTGGTTCTGGAAGTTCAGCAGCAAATCGGCGGCGGCGTAGTACGCTGTATCGCCATGGGTTCCTCCGACGGCCTGCGCCGTGGTCTGGAAATCGAAAACACCAATGCACCCATCCAGGTGCCGGTGGGTGTGAAAACCCTGGGCCGGATCATGGACGTGCTGGGCAACCCCATCGACGAAAAAGGTCCGGTGGAATCAGAAGAGCGCTGGTCCATCCACCGCGAAGCCCCCAGCTACGAAGAGCAGTCCAGCTCTACCGAACTGCTGGAAACCGGCATCAAGGTAATCGACCTGGTTTGTCCCTTCGCCAAGGGTGGTAAGGTTGGCCTGTTCGGCGGCGCCGGCGTGGGCAAGACCGTTACCATGATGGAGCTGATCCGTAACATCGCCATCGAGCACAGCGGTTACTCCGTGTTCGCCGGTGTAGGTGAGCGGACCCGTGAAGGTAACGACTTCTACCACGAGATGACCGAGTCCAACGTACTGGACAAGGTATCCCTGGTATATGGCCAGATGAACGAGCCGCCCGGCAACCGTCTGCGCGTGGCACTGACCGGCCTGACCATCGCCGAGAAGTTCCGTGACGAAGGTCGTGACGTTCTGCTTTTCGTCGACAACATCTACCGCTACACCCTGGCCGGTACCGAAGTATCCGCGCTGCTGGGTCGTATGCCTTCCGCGGTAGGTTATCAGCCGACTCT
>NZ_JBLWWR010000029.1:0-5726 GCF_048267825.1 Pseudidiomarina sp. | reverse complement strand
CGGACCACCGGAAAAGGCCGGCGCACACCCCGGGCTGCTGTCGCTCTTGCGTACAGCCTGGATGGTGGCTGTTCGTGGCTTGCCGGCAACCAGTGGAGACAAGTCACGCATGACAAAGCCGCTGTCATTAAAGGTCATGCTGCAGTTGGCAGATACGACGCCATCCACCTGGCAAAGGGTCGGATTGCTCGGCGCTGGGCTAGCAGCACTAACGGAGAGGATAACGGTTTGTGCCGTACGCACGGCCACGCTGCCTGTGCCCTGGCCCGTGAAAGTCATCGCTGTGCCGCCAGGGGTGATCATCAGGGTGCTGGAGCTGCTGGAAACAGTGCTGCACTCGGCATTCATGCAGGCTGAAACCAAAACGCTCTGTGCCTGGCAGGTCAGGGCCTGGCTGGCAAAGGAGAGCCGGTAATGGTGCACACCGGCTACGGGTGCTTCGCCGCTGCAGAGTTTTGCTGGCGTGGTTATAGAAGGAACACAGACACCGTAGATAAAACTGTTACCGGTGCCCTTGATCGTCTGGTTATGCCACGTAGCGGCGGTGACGTTGCCATTGACGGTAGATTTATCGAGCGAAACCTGGTTCGTTGTATTCAGATTTCCAGTGACCTGCGCGCTGGAGAGCAAAATATCAGCCGATACGGCCGAAACGTTGCCATAGAGAGAAAGACTTGAAAGGCTGATATCACAACAGCCTCCGCTGATATTGCCGCGCAGCGTGCCTCCTATGACAGTAATGGTTCCATTACTACTGGAAATGTCGCCCGTCACGTCAGTGCTGCTCAGGCTGACTGCGTTGCTGGCACTGACGGCGCCTGTGATGCGACTACCCACCAAACTAATACCCGCATTATTTGCCCGCAGGTTCCCTGTCACCGTCGCGCCAGTCAGTTCGATAAGCGCATTTGCCTGAATGTCACCAAATACCACCGCACCGCTTGAACTGGTGACAGTGCCGTAAGTTGAAAGCAAAGCGATCGGCGCACTAGCGCTGCCTATCTGCCCGTTACCCAGCGAGAAACCATTATTTGCCCGCAGGGTGCTGGCGCGACTGGCAGTGACGACATCGTTGTTACTCAGGCTTACCCGACCGTTCCCGGTACAGATATAGGTATCGCCATCGACACTCCAAGTGGTGGAACATGGCGGATACTGACCGCTGCTGAGGTCATAGGTCGCGGCAACCCCCACACTGCCAGCACCGAGCAGCAGGCACCCCGTGATCAGGCGCAACAGACCTTCCATTTTCAGTCTCATCCCCCACCTCCAGCCGGCACAACGAACTCAACCACCGCTTCCAATCGCCGAAAGGCATAATCGGGTTGTCCCGGCGCACCGTATTGCGCCTGAGAAACCAGACGATACAGGCGAAGGGTTTGCTGCTCTTCGTCCAGAAAAGCACTCGGGGTCATATCGCAGTCTGTGACCTGAATGCTGAACCCATCCAGCCCCGGCAGGGTAAACGACGACAATGACGGACAGCTGCCTTTTGCCGCCGTGGCTATCGCAATCTCCAGACCTGCATTCGCCGCCTGCCACGCTCGCGCCTGCTGCAGCGCCAGACTACCGGTACTGCTTTGCACCACCGACAATCGCGCCATGGCCGTAATTGCACCAGCGACCACCACAATGAGGAACAGCGCTGCGACCAGGCCAAAACCCCGCTGACCTGGGGAGAATCCTGTTTCAGGGCGCATTGTTCACCTGTACTTGGCGCACCAGAGTCACCCGCTCACCTTTCTGCTCCAGTGTCACCTGCAGCGTCGCAAGGCCAAGACGGCTGTTATCACCCGGCTCGTAAACGAACCGGCATTCACGGAGGGACCCGAGCACTACCTGGCTCGACAAACTGGTGCTGAAGGCCAGATCCGACGCACTTTCGCGAAGCAGGCGGGAGCCCTCACAGCGATAGCGAACCACCTCCCGCGCCAGGTAGAAACGATGCTGCGGTGAGGCATATTTAAACTGAAATCCAGGTGCGGTACCGATGAGGCTAGTACCGCTCAATTGGAACACACGATCCGACATGACGGATGGGTTGACCGACTGTGAACTCCACACGCTGCTGCCAGGCATGTCACCGCCCGTGTTGTAAATTATCAGCCAGTGTTGGCCGGTCGGCACGTTCGCCGGGCTACCCAGCACTGGAATCATGCAGTTACCCGTAACCGGACATCGCGGCGGATCGAAGCGCTCCGTTCCAGCATCCATCGTGTTGGCCTGGTATCTGCCAGCTGTGCTGATGCTCATCAGTCGCAGCGATACACCCGCCCCTTCCTGGCAGGTGTCTCCAAGGCACAGTGAATTGGGGACGGCATCGCGAATGTCCCGAGCGATCCTCGAAAGGCCCATTGCAGCCAGATCAGTCAGTTCGGCTCGGCGACTGCTATCAAAGAAGCCCTGTAGCGGACGGGTCATCACGGTGGAAATCATCACCATGACGATTCCGGACAGAGCGATCACCATGACGAGCTCGACCAGCGTAAACCCTCGCCTGGGCCTCTGAAGTTCGGTCGGTTTCATATCAGTACTCAGTCCGGTAGCCGGTGAGACGCAGCGTCCTGCCGGTCGGGTCGGTGACATCCACATCGATGCGCTTGCCCGGCTGTCCACCAATGCTGTAGTCCGAAACCACAGCGCCGACGCTATAGTTTTCCAGCGCCTCAATGCCGCTGCCATCCCGATATTGCGGCTCCCTCGGAGCGATATCGGCAATAGCGTTAAACGGCACGGACTGCATCTCCTCCATTAGCGACTCAGCCAGGTGCAGGCTTTGAACTCCTAACATCGGATCAGCAGATCGAGCAGTGATGCTGGCCGTGGCGGAAAACAACGCGGCGGCAGCAATGCCAATGATGACGATGGTGATGGCCAGTTCGACGAGGGTCATGCCGTTTTGCTTGCGGGGGGCGGCAAGTGCTGGAGGACGGTTGGGTTGCCGGGGGGCTGCAAGCGGCGGCATCGTCAATTCCTTCTGCAGTCAGCGGCGGTGACGGGCAGGCTGCCGCTGTTGCTCAGAGGGAGGAACTGCGGTGCATTACCTGGTTTTCCGGACGCCCACGCTGCTGTTGTAGGGGCGAATTTATTTGCCTGGCCGTGTGCGATCAGCCCATTCGGAAGGTGCGACCGGCCTTGCAGTGTCAGACCACGTGGGTTGAGGCTAGGGTGTTTGTCGTCGCGCCGCAGGTGTCCAGGCGTTCGGTGCCGGGCGAATAAATTCGCCCCTATGGGAAGTACAGTGCAGGTGATTAACCCGGTGGTCATTGCATGACCTCGATAAAGCCGGTGGCGGCGTGAACCCTGAACGAAAAGCTGCCGACCGTTACGGTGTTATTCCCGCCGCTGCAATCAACAGATGAATTGTCCGTAATGCAACCGAGCGAATTGAACTCGATATCCATTCCATCTTGAACTGCAACATTAGCCGGAGGTTGTATTGGATAGTTTTTATCGGAAGGATCTTTGATCTGAACACCACTACAAGCGCCAGCGCCATAAGCCAGCGCATAACCGCTGTTATTTACTTCTACATTGACCACGCAAGCACTAGCCACTGCCAGTTTCTGTGCATAGCGAACAGTCGAGAGCACTTCTTCAAAATAAAAGCGTTCATCAAAGTTGCTTTTGGTAAAGAAACGCGGCCCCACCACAGCGGCTAGAATGCCCATAATCACGATGGTCATGACTAACTCGACGATGGTGAAGCCGCGTTGGTATTTCATATGATCTTGTTCAAACACAAGCTAAGGCCAGCCGTAACGTAGGGCGGATGAAACCCGCCGGGTGATGAGCCCGCGAGTTGCGCCTTCCGAGTGCTTCCAACCGTTGTGCAAACCGTCAGGATTCGGCGGGTTGCACCCGCCCTACATGGCTGCTTCACCACTGGCCAACCCTTTTTTCAAATGATTTGAGCCGGTAACTGACCAGCCGCAAGAGTCCGTGGCAACCCGGCCAAAAGCCGGGTTGCGGTGCAGACGTAGGGTGAGTGAAATCTGCCAGCCATAGACAATAAGCTTCAGACATAGGCGGGTTAACTTACCCTGGCGTGCCCAATGGGTTATTCAGAACTTATTGAGCAGCACATGTTTTTCCATTGGCTCCTGTGATCTCACCGATCTTAGCAGGCGTGGGCGACGTAGAAGGCGCTACAGGTGCGGCAGCATTAGAGTATGTAAATGAACATGCTCCTAGCTTAATGGTTCCTGCAGTTGAAGTAACAAATTCAGTACTCAATTGAGCTGCGAGCAGAATAGAGTCTTGGTCAGCATAACCGTACAACAGGTCAATCTCTGTTCCTTCGAGCTCAACCGTCCCGGTCGCTCCAGTCTCATTCTTAGCAAGGGCAGCGGCATGTACGATGCCGCTTGCCGAGCGCACAGCACCCTGCGCAGCAGCAATCGAAGAGTACCGTGCATCACCACTAAAATCCGCAAACTTCGGCAGCGCAAACGCTGCCAAAATCCCCAAAATCACAATAACCATAATCAACTCGATCATGGTGAAGCCGCTCTGTTGCTTTTTCATGGTGTTGCTCCTTTTTGCGTTATTCAAAAGTTACGGCGACTTCGCCGGTGTTGCTGTTGTATTCGATGAAATCGTCGTTTCCATCGAGGGTGTAGCGATAGAGGCAGCGATGGCCCTGGGCCTCGGCGCGGAAGGTTGGCTGGTCGCCGGTAACGCTGGCTGCCGATGCTTGCAGCAGGTTCGCCCACAGGTTCATGCACTCCTGCTGACTCATGCTGGTGATGGCGCCGGGGCTGCCGCTCCGCTCGGTGCCGACGGGCCAGCCGAGGGCGTTGACGTCGATGGTGCCGTTGCCATAACCCAGCACATTGATTTGGCAGTTACCGGCCACGCAGCTGTTGCTGCCGCCGTTGCGGTTAAGTTCGTACTGGCCGCGCACCATGGAGACCGCCGAGGTGAAGGCGCCGCCGGCGCTGCGCACGGTGGCCCGATGGGCATCCTTCGCCGAGTCAATAAAGTGCGGCAGTGCCACGGCGGCGAGAATGCCAAGGATGGCGATGACCACGACCAGCTCGATCATGGTGAAGCCCTGATTTTTCTGCATTGCGCGTATCCGCTGCTGTTTTTCGTTCATCTGCTCACCTTTGCTGTCGGCACGGGCGTATTGCCGTGCTGGTCGCATTTCGTCGTTCGTTGCGGTAGTCATTACCCCCTCCCCTGCGCCGCGCTACCCAACTCCCACATCGGCAAAAACACACCCAGCGCCAGTACCAGCAGCATCACGCCCATGCAAACGATAAGGATCGGCTCGATGGCATCGGCCAGTTGCTTCAGGTCGTAGTCAACTTCCTGTTCGTAAAAATCAGCCACTTCGATAAAGAGGTCGTCCAGCGCGCCGGTTTCTTCGCCGACTGCCATCATTTGCAGGACCAGTGGGGTGAACAGGCCAGAGTTGTGGGCCGAGCGAGTCAGCGCTTCGCCGCGTTCGACGCTTTCACGGATGCCGAGAATCGCCTGGCCGATATGCTGGTTACCAACGCTGGCACTGTTGATCGAGAGGGTCTGCAGCAACGGCACGCCGGCGCGGTACATCATCGCGAAGGTTCGGGTGAAACGTGCCAGGGCGATGCGTTCGAAGATGCCGCCGACAATGGGCAGGCGCAGTTTGATGCGGTCCCATTGGAGTCGTCCGGCATCGGTCTCGATCCATTTGAAGAAGGCGTAAAGCCCGCCAACGATGCCCAGCAGCAACAGCCACC
>NZ_JBLWWR010000028.1:0-5976 GCF_048267825.1 Pseudidiomarina sp. | reverse complement strand
GTCTTCAGCAGCTCCACCTCGGTACGCTGTACCAGATCACCAATGTAATGGATCGCTTCTGCCTTCAGACAGTTCGCAGAGCGAACGGTCAGTTCCAGATCGTCGACAGGACGCAGCAGGATAGGATCGAACTCAGGCTTGTCTTCTTTCTCTTCCGGTTCGCTCACGTCACGCAGATCCACGAAGGCTTCCAGCTGTTCGGCCATGATGGTGGCCGCACGACGGATGGCTTCTTCCGGATCCAGAGTGCCGTTGGTTTCCATGTCGATAACCAGCTTGTCCAAATCGGTACGCTGTTCGACACGGGCCGCCTCAACATTGTAGGCGATACGAACCACGGGGCTGTAGGCCGCATCCAGCAGCAGGCGTCCGATGGGACGCTCGTCGTCTTCGGTGTGGGCGCGGGCGGCGGCGGGAATATAGCCGCGGCCACGCTGCACCTTAAGACGCATGCTGATTTCGGCCTCGTCCCCTGTCAGATGACAGATGACGTGGTCTGGGTTAACGATCTCGACGTCATCACCGTGGGTGATGTCGCCTGCAGTTACGGGACCTGCACCAGTTTTGGTCAGAGACAGGGTCACTTCGTCCTTGCCTTCCAGCTTGACAGCAACCTCTTTGAGGTTCAGCAGGATTTCCAGGATATCTTCCTGGATACCTTCCTTGCTGCTGTACTCGTGCAGCACACCGTCGAGTTCGACTTCGGTGATGGCACAACCCGGCATGGAAGAAAGCAGAATACGACGCAGCGCATTACCCAATGTATGACCAAAGCCACGCTCCAGCGGCTCGAGAGTCACTTTGGCATGAGTCGGGCTGATCTGTTCGATATCAACCAGACGCGGCTTAAGAAAATCTGTTACAGAACCCTGCATTGTGTCCTCTCTTAGAAGCTAGCTTTACTTGGAGTAAAGCTCGACGATCAGCTGTTCGTTAATCTCGGCAGACAGGTCGCTACGCTCAGGCAGACGCTTGTAAACGCCTTGCATGTTGGTAGCGTCAACTTCTACCCAGGTCGGCTTTTCACGTTGACCGGACACTTCCAGAGCGGCTTTGATCCGGGCTTGTTTCTTAGCCTTCTCACGAACGCTGACTACGTCCTCGGGAGAAACTTGGAAGGAAGGAATGTTCACAACCTTACCGTTCACCAGGATAGCCTTGTGGCTGACCAGCTGACGGGACTCGGCGCGGGTGGCACCAAAACCCATACGGTAAACAACGTTGTCCAGACGACCTTCCAGCAGCTGCAGCAGGTTCTCACCAGTGTTGCCTTTCAGGCGGGCAGCTTCTTTATAGTAGTTGCGGAATTGCTTTTCCAGTACGCCGTAGATACGACGAACTTTCTGCTTTTCACGCAGCTGTACACCGTAGTCGGACAGGCGCGGCTTGCGGGCGCCATGTTGACCGGGTGCGGTATCAATTTTACATTTTGAATCGATCGCGCGAACGCCTGACTTCAGGAAGAGGTCAGTGCCCTCACGACGGCTCAGTTTGAGCTTGGGACCCAGATATCTTGCCATGTTCTTTCTCCAACTATCCTACAAGAAGGGTTATACGCGACGCTTCTTGGGAGGACGACAACCGTTGTGCGGGATGGGAGTCACATCGGTGATGTTGGTGATGCGGAAACCTGCCGCATTCAACGCACGGATGGATGACTCACGGCCCGGACCCGGACCCTTCACCATTACTTCCAGGTTCTTAACACCGTATTCCTTGGCAATTTCACCAGCGCGCTCGGCAGCTACCTGAGCAGCGAACGGGGTGGACTTGCGGGAACCACGGAAACCTGAACCGCCGGCGGTTGCCCAAGACAGAGCATTACCCTGACGATCGGTAATAGTTACTATGGTGTTGTTGAAAGATGCATGAACGTGGGCAATGCCATCGCTCACCTGCTTTTTGATGCGCTTGCGTGCACTACGAGCCGGAGTTTTAGCCATGATCTACCTTCCCGTTATTTCTTGATCGGTTTACGAGGACCTTTACGCGTGCGGGCGTTGGTCTTGGTGCGCTGACCGCGAACGGGTAGGCTGCGACGATGACGCAGACCTCGGTAACAACCCAGGTCCATCAGACGCTTGATGTTCATGGATACCTCGCGGCGCAGGTCACCTTCTACGGTGAACTTGGCCACTTGTTCACGCAGAAGTTCGATCTGCGCTTCATCCAATTCTTTAATTTTCACATCCTCAGCGATACCGGCTGCAGCACAAATGGCTTTAGAGCGGGTACGGCCGACGCCATAAATAGCAGTCAAAGCGATGACGGCGTGTTTATGGTCAGGAATGTTAATGCCAGCGATACGGGCCACTATGCACTCCTACAAAATAACAAATAATAAGCCATTACAAAGCCCGTCTAGGATACGTAATGACTACACATACACCCAACAAAGGTGGCTGGCTACTTTAGCCAGCCTGCCTTCAACTTTCAAGTTAAACCGTAACTTTTTTAGCCTTGGCGCTGTTTGTGCTTGGGCTCAGAGCAGATCACCCGCACCACACCGTGGCGCTTGATGATCTTGCAGTTACGGCAGATTGCCTTAACGGAAGCACGGACTTTCATTGCTTAACTCCGTAAATAACCGAACCTTAACGGTTGTAGCCTTTCAGGTTCGCTTTTCTCAGGACATCGCCATACTGGTGGGACATCATGTGGGTTTGCACCTGAGCCATGAAATCCATGATGACGACCACAATAATCAACAGCGAGGTACCACCAAAGTAGAACTGGACGTTCCAGGCTGTCATCAAAAACTGTGGAACCAAACAGACAAAGGTAATGTACAGGGCACCGACCAGGGTCAGGCGAGTCATCACTTTGTCGATATAGCGCGCTGTCTGCTCACCCGGACGGATCCCCGGGATGAAAGCACCACTCTTCTTCAGGTTGTCTGCCGTTTCGCGCGGATTGAACACCAGCGCGGTGTAGAAGAAACAGAAGAAGATGATGGCAGCGGCATACAACATCACGTACAGCGGCTGGCCGGGTTGCAGCGTGAGCGACAGCTCCTGCAGCAGGTTGGCAAACCACCCCTGCCCCTGACCGAACCAAGAGGCTACGGTACCCGGAAACAGGATGATGCTGGATGCAAAAATTGCCGGAATAACCCCCGCCATGTTCACTTTCAAGGGCAGGTGTGTACTCTGTGCCGCAAATACCTGGCGACCCTGTTGACGCTTGGCGTAGTTCACCACGATGCGGCGCTGGCCACGCTCAACAAAGACCACGAAATAGGTTACCGCAAACACAATCACGGCCAGCAGCAACAGCAACAGAATGTGCAATTCCCCCTGACGCGCCTGCTCTGCCGTGGCACCAATGGCCGATGGCAGACCGGCAACAATACCCACGAAGATAATCAACGAGATACCATTGCCAATGCCTCGCTCGGTAATCTGCTCACCCAACCACATCAGGAACATGGTACCGGTGACCAGGCTCACCACCGCCGTGAAATAGAAACCGAAACCCGGGTTTACCACGAGTCCCGGCATCATGTTCGGCAGACCGGTGGCGATACCGATGGCCTGGATGGTGCCCAGAACAAGGGTGCCATACCGGGTGTACTGACTGATCTTGCGACGGCCTGATTCACCTTCCTTCTTGAGCTCGGCCAAGGCGGGGTGAACCACAGTCAGCAGCTGGATGATGATGGATGCCGAAATATACGGCATTATCCCCAGCGCCAGTATGGACGCTCGTTCCAGGGCGCCACCACTGAACATGTTGAACATTTCAATGATGGTGCCCTGTTGTTGCTGGAACAAGTCGGCAAGTACGGCGGCGTCAATCCCAGGAATAGGCACATAGGAGCCGGCACGGAACACGATGATCGCGATCAGAACGAAAAGCAGACGGCTTTTCAGTTCACTCAGCCCGCCCTGTGCGTTTTTAGCATCTAATCCTGGTTTCTTGGCCATAGTACTTATTATTCCTCGATTTTTCCGCCGGCGGCTTCGATGGCAGCACGGGCACCCTTGGTGACGCCCAGACCAACCACAGTCACTTGACGGTCAATGGTGCCAGACAGAACCACTTTGGCAAACTGGATGTTCTTGGTGATCACGCCAGCTTGCTTCAGGGTGTTCAGGTCCACCACTTCGCCTTCAACTTTCGCCAGTTCGCTCAGGCGTACTTCTGCACTGACCAGGCCTTTGCGCGAAGTAAAACCAAACTTCGGCAGACGCTGTTTCAGCGGCATCTGACCGCCTTCGAAACCGTTACGAACCTTACCACCGGAACGGGACTTCTGACCCTTGTGGCCACGGCCACCGGTCTTGCCCAGGCCAGAACCGATACCACGGCCTACGCGCTTGGCAGAAGGCTTGGATCCGGCGGCAGGAGACAGAGTATTCAAACGCATGCGATTACTCCTCAACCTTAACCATGTAGTAAACCTGGTTGATCATACCGCGTACGCAAGCTGTGTCTTCCAGCTCGACGGTGTGACCAATGCGACGCAGACCCAGGCCACGCAGCGTTGCCTTGTGCTTAGGCAGACGGCCGATGGAGCTACGAGTCTGAGTTACTTTTACAGTCTTGTTAGCCATGGCGCATTACCCCAGAATCTGTTCAACAGTCAGGCCACGCTTGGCAGCGACTTGCTCGGGCGACTTCATATGAGTCAGAGCGTCGATGGTAGCGCGAACTACGTTGTTCGGGTTGGTGGAACCGTAGGTTTTGGCCAGTACGTTGTGTACACCGGCCACTTCCAGCACGGCGCGCATGGCGCCACCGGCGATGATACCGGTACCTTCGGAAGCGGGCTGCATAAACACGTTGGAACCAGAGTGACGGCCCTTCACCGGATGGAACAGGGTGCCGTGATTCAGTTCAACTTTACGCATGTTACGACGAGCCTGTTCCATCGCCTTTTGAATGGCGGCAGGAACTTCACGGGCTTTACCGTAACCAAAACCAATACGACCGTTACCGTCACCTACCACAGTCAATGCGGTGAAGGAGAAGATACGACCACCCTTAACTACTTTTGATACACGGTTAACTGCAATCAGCTTTTCTTGCAGTTCACCGGCTTGAGCTTCGATTTTTGCCATTTTCGACTCCACCCTTAGAACTGAAGACCAGCTTCACGAGCAGCGGCTGCCAGAGCGGCAACGCGACCGTGATATTGGAAACCGGAACGGTCAAAAGCGACGATGGTCACGCCTTTCTCAAGCGCGCGCTCAGCGATGGCTTTACCGACGACTGCGGCGGCCTCAACATTACCGGTATATTTCACTTGTTCACGAATTGACTTCTCCACGGTAGACGCGGAAGCCAGAACGGCTGAACTGTTCGGTGCAATAACCTGTGCATAGATGTGGCGCGGAGTACGGTGAACCACCAGGCGAGTCGCACCCAGTTCCAGCATCTTTTTGCGTGCTTTGGTAGCACGGCGGATACGAGCTGCTTTTTTGTCCATAGTGTTACCTTACTTCTTCTTGGCCTCTTTACTGCGCACCTGCTCGCCAAAGTAGCGAACACCTTTGCCCTTGTAGGGCTCGGGCTTGCGGTACGCACGAATATCGGCAGCAACCTGACCGATCAGCTGTTTGTCGGCAGACTTGAGAACGATCTCGGTCTGGGAAGGACATTCAGCGGTCACGCCGTCAGGCAGTGCATGCTCAACCGGGTGAGAGAAACCCAGAGACAGGGCAACGGCGTTGCCTTTCATCTGGGCGCGATAACCTACACCAACCAGCTGCAGCTTGCGTTCGAAGCCTTGGGTAACACCCACAACCATGTTGTTGACCAGGGCACGGGCGGTACCGGCCTGGGCGTCGGCGCCGGCGGCATTGCCACGGGGCACGAACTTCAACAGGTTGTCTTCCTGGCTGATTTCAACAGCAGCATTGATGGTACGATTCAGAGTACCCTTGCCACCCTTGACGGTGATTTCCTGACCGTTCAACGTCACTTCTACGCCGGCAGGAATTTCGATAGGTGCCTTAGCAACGCGAGACATAT
>NZ_JBLWWR010000027.1:0-6063 GCF_048267825.1 Pseudidiomarina sp. | reverse complement strand
GGCCTCCAAGCAACCAGCATCCAAAGCAACCATAGCGCCTATTACAGGTCCCAAGCGACATTGCTTGCGGGCGATCTGGCCGACCGCATGCGTGCCAACCGCCTCGAAGCATTGACTAACGCTTACCTAACGGACTTTCCGACTTCCTCTTCAACCAACACCGTAACAGGCACTACGGCTGAGAAGGATGTGGCCGAATGGCTAAACCAGTTAGCTCTAACGTTGCCAGAAGGCACCGGTAAAGTTGAGAAAAACGGCACTCTGATCACCATATCGGTTCGCTGGAACGACTCCCGGGGTCATATAAAAGCTAGCAACGATAACAATACCCACAGCGAAACCTTCGCTTATCGGACAGAAATATGACCCATATATCCCTCCGACAACAACACGGTCTCTCGCTTGTTGAGTTGATGGTCGCGATGGCCTTGAGCCTGTTACTTATGCTTGGCGTTATGCAAATATTTCTCAGCAGTAAGCAGACATACAGCACTAACGTTGCGCTCTCTCGGGTGCAAGAGAGTGGACGCTTCGCATTGGACTTTTTGGCCCGTGATATTCGTAACGCGGGCTACAAGGGCGAGTGTTTAGGAACACCTAACAATCTCCTTAACGAAGCATCCTCCGCATATTCCAGCGAGCTATTCGACCTAAATGTTGCCATCATGGGTTGGGATGAAAACGTCTCTCCTGCACCTGCTGCCAAAATAACAGGCATAGCTAACCGCACACCCGGGACCGATATGATCCTAGTCAAGCATGCAGCGCAGGCCTCCGGAGCCACCGCAACCGGCGCCACCCCCGCCAACTCAAATACTATAAGCGTCAATACAGCTAGTTCTATTCCCAACGATAGTATCGTGATTGTTGCTGACGCCCTGGGATGTGACGTTTTCCAGACAGCGAATAATAAAACCGCAAGCTCACTAACCCGACAGAATCAAGGCACGCCCGGCAACAAGAATCCAGGCCACCATGAGTTTAGCCACGCCTATGGCAACAGTATGGAAATACTAACGCTACAGTCTGCGCTTTACTACATTGGAACCGGAGCCAACAACCGGCCATCTCTTCGTCGGGTAACCTTCAACAGCGGCACTCCAGTTAACATGGAACTGGTTGAAGGGATAGAAAATATTCAGATCATCTATGGTCTGATCAATGCCAAACGCCAGGTTACCGAATATAAAAAAGCAAAAGACATGAGTCTGGCAGAGTGGGGAGACGTAGGCAGCGTGCGCCTCCAGATACTTGCCGCTGGAGCTGATAAGAACGTTGTTAGTGCCACTCAAACGCTCTCGTTCGACGGCGCCAGCGTTAACATTAGCGAGAAGCGCCTCGCCCAAACCTTTAGTAGCACGCTTGGTGTTAGAAATCGCCTGCAATGAGGATGGTCGGCATGAGACAAACTAACTTTCAGTACCAAAATGGAGCGGTTCTGGTAATAGCGCTGATCATGCTTTTGTTGCTTACTGTGATCGGACTAGCCAGCATGCGTGGCACTTCGCTGCAAGAAAACATGTCCGGAAATATGCGCGACAGTAGCCTGGCGTTGCAAGCCTCAGAAGCATCACTGCGAAAAGGCGAAACTGAGGTTATCAGTCGCTTCAAAGCCGGGACCCTCAGTGTTTTAGAAACTGCCAACGTTTCTGATACCTACCCAAACTTCCCAGGTGCCAGCAAGGATCCTGAATATCAAATCACACTTTTGGCAAAACTGAGAACTAGCACAGAAGCCGGCGCACCCATTGATGATGAAGGCGCCCTGGTGCGTATCGAATCTTCCGGTTATGGACGCAGTACGAATAGTGACGCCACGCCTAGCGCTCAAGTCAAACTCCGCTCCACCTTTCTGGTTGAGCAATAAAATAACCTGCCGACCTGACAGCCTTCGGAGTTCTTCATTAATGAAACCCTATTACTATCCGTTGAGAAAACTGAAAAGCGCTGTCAGTTTTGCGCTCTCGCTCTGTATCGCGACAGCAGTCTCTCCCAGCCATGCTGATATATCGCAGAGCCCTTTACTTCTCGGCGGCGGCAGCGTGCCGGGAAATTTGGCGCTGGTGCCCTCGGTGGAGTGGCCCACCGTCCTCTCAGTTGCAAACACTGGGAACTATAGCCCTCAAAATACCTATATTGGATACTTCAACTCAAATAAATGTTATATCTACGACCAAGGAAATCAATGGTTCGAGCCTAACAGTGACGCAACCAGTCATACATGTTCGGGAAGTAAACAATGGAGCGGAAATTTTCTTAATTGGGCTGCAACACCAACAATTGATCCGTTTCGCAGCGCATTGACTGGCGGTTATCGTTATCGTGATACATCAACCGAAACGGTTCTCCAGAAAGCTCGCCATTCAGGGCAAAGCAGCGCGGGCAACCGCATGGAGGACACTAAAGCCCAAGGGCTGATTGCTAAGGCGGATATCGCCGGCGCGGCGCCCGTCACCACCGAATGGGATAACCTCTACATACGGCTCCAGGGGCTAGGTGCCGACATGCTTTTTTCCAACTGGAAGGATGGCATCGGCGGTGGTGGTTCATCTGCGGAGAAACAAGCCGAATGGGTAAGTTATGAGCCCAACAATTCGGCGCAATGGGTTGACGGCCGACTAATAACCGCATTCACCCCACAGGGCACTAACCAAGTCAAAAGCGTCTACCGCGTAAAGATTCGCGTAAAAGTCTGTGACCCTGGCAAGGGGCTGGAAACCAACTGCGAGCGCTACCCGAATGGAAACTACAAACCCGTCGGGCTACTCCAACAGTACTCTGGAGATTTGCGATACAGCATCTTCGGCTACCTAAATGATGGCGACATGCTTAGAGATGGCGGGGTTCTACGGGCGCAACAAAAGTTCATTTCCCCCTCCGCCGATAATCCCGAATGGAATGCCAACACCGGCGTCATGATTATCAATCCGGACAGCATCACCACTACCCTAGGCAGAACCATCAGCAACAGCGGAGTAATGAATTATCTAAACAAGTTTGGCGAGCTAAATGCTGACGGCTCGCTGAAAACCGATGGCGACTTCAAGTCACACGACCCCGTGAGCGAACTTTATTACACAGCGCTCCGATACTTTAAAAACCAGGGAAACGTTGGAGCCTATAGCACTGCCAGCCCAGATCACAACTCAAAACCTAATGGAACCGTCCTAGATCGATGGCATGACGGATTCCCTGTGATCACTGACTGGAACGACCCTATCCAATACGCCTGCCAGAAGAACGTGATATTAGGTATTGGGGACACTAACACTCATCGAGACAAAAACCTGCCAGGCAACGCCGTAAGGACAGATGAACCCTCAGTGCCTTCCGAAGTCAGCAGCGACACTACTGTCAACGCCGTCACTGCTACAGACAAAGTGGCTGAATTGGAAGGCATTACTATCAACACTCCTTTTACCGGACGTGAAAACTCTGCCTATATTGCAGGACTTGCTTATGATGCCAATACGAAAGACTTGCGCTCTGACTATGCTGGAAGACAAAGCGTTTCTACATATTGGGTGGACGTCAGGGAAGGCCAAAGTCTTGCAGGAAAGACGGGGAACCAGTATTGGCTGGCAGCCAAGTATGGTGGATTCAAAGTCCCTAAAGACTTTGGGGATCCGTATAAGCGAACCGCTGCACTCGATCCAGAATGGTGGCGCACTAACACGGACATGCTGGCAACAAACTACCCCCGCCCCGATAACTTTTTTGTCGCTAGCGATGCAGCCAATATGGTGGGAAGCTTGCGGAAAGCCTTCGCACAGATCGCCAACGAAGTGGAGAGCACCACAGCGTCGCTTGCCACCAACTCAACTCGACTCGAAACCGACACTGCGCTATTCCAGTCGCGCCTAGACAGCAGCTTCTGGAGCGGAGACGTACTTGCGCGTCGCGTCGACGATAACGGTATCGTAGCGTCCAATACCGCCTGGAGTGCTGCACAGAAGCTCGACAACCTCAGTTCGGTCGACTCACGGAAGATCTTTACGGTCCGCCCTGCTACCACTGCAGGCACCTCGGGAGAATTGGTTGCCACTAGTGGCGTCAATTTCGACTGGAACGACTTGGACGGCACCCAGCGATCTTTGCTGCAGCAACCATTGGAAGCGACAATTAGCAATGCCCAGAGCCGCTTAGCGTATCTCCGTGGCGACCGCACAAACGAGATCACCTCTGATAACCGAACAAAACTCTTCCGCCAACGCGGTAGCCGCCTGGGCGATATTGTTAATTCCGACCCCCAGTACATCCACCAGCAGGATTTCGGTTATTCGCGCTTGAGCTGGGGAACCAACGGCGCCGTAGGCAAGGCATACACCGCGTTCCGCGCCAGTAGCACTTATCAGAATCGTACGCCAACGGTGATCGTAGGCGCCAACGACGGCATGCTGCACGGCTTCGACGCGCGGGTCAGTGATACAGCAGGCAGCAACGGTGGTAGTGAACTCTTCGCCTATGTGCCTAATGGGGTGTTCAGCAACCTGATCAACCTGACCGACCCGGCCTACTCGCATCGCTATTACGTCGACGGTACTCCGCGTGTCTCCGACGTGTGGATCGGAAGCTCTTGGAAAACCATGGTTGTTGGAACTACTGGCGCGGGTGGAAAAAGCATTTTCGCTCTTGACGTGACCAATCCGGGCAGCATGACCAGCAACAGCGTCATGTGGGAATTCAGCCACCCTGACATGGGCTATACCATCGGCCAGCCGGCGCTGGTAGCCCTGCCTAACCAGAGATTCGGCGTGATCGTCAGCAGCGGCTACCATGAGACGGCGCCTGAAGACGGTAAGGTCTGGATACTTGATGCAGCAGACGGCAGCATTATCCAGGAGATTGAACTACCAACTACCGGCAACTTGGGCTCGCCCCTGGCTTCAGATACTGACTACAACCAAGTTGCAGACAGGGTTTACGTGGCCGACACGCTAGGAAATGTATGGCGCATAGATCTGAACGGCAGCACCCCGTCCGGCTGGGACATTCCGGGCAGTCTTGGCAATAACCCTCTGTTTATTGCCAAAATTGGAACCACTCGCCAAGCCATCACTGCTCCACTTTCGTCGGCCTTCAATGGAAAGGGCGAGCACATGATCTTCTTCGGAACCGGAAGCTTCTATCGCGACGGGGATAATGAAATTCCGGTATCTCCGCCCGTGGATACCTTCTACGGCATCATCGACCGAGGCCAGGCTATCGATGGGCGTAACAACTTGCTAAAGCAAGCAGTTATCAAGGAAGCGACACTGGACAGCGGGCTTAACGTACGGGCGATCACCGACAACGCGCTCACCAATCAATCCGGCTGGTACATAGACCTCGGCTGGCTGGAGGGAACGGGTAGCACCGGAGCCAAGGGCGAAAGGGTTATCGCCAAGCCCACGCTTAGAACCGACCGCGTTATTTTCACGACCATGACGCCTTCCGCCAATCCTTGTGGGTTCGGTGGCACGAGCTTCATCATGGCGATGAACCTCTCCAGCGGCTCACGCTTAAATTATGTCTATTTCGACACCGACGGCGATGGAGCACCTGACGATGGGGATACCACTACGATTGGAGACAACGGGAATGCCCCATGGTCCGGCATATCGGACCATGATGACGGTGTAAGTAAAGGCGTCGCGCTCCAGTCTACGCTGCTGTGCTTTGCGGGCTCTGCAGGAGCAGCCCCCCAATGCATACCCGTTCCTGGGTCGCAGCGTTTTGGCCGCCAATCTTGGCGGGAAACAGGGGGAAATTAACAGTGAAACAAATGAAGGAACATAGGGAGCAATCGAGCGGGGGCTTCACGCTGATTGAAGTGATGATTGTCGCGGCAATTATCAGCATCCTCGCTGCCATTGCTTACCCGTCTTATCAGGAGCACGTACGCAAGGCGCGCCGAGCAGACGCGCAAGCTGCCTTGATGGAGTTGGCACAATTCATGGAGCGTCACTATACGGCGAACGGCAGATATCTGACGGCAGCCAACGCTAACCCTGCTAACGCAGCCCCTGCGTTGCCCTTCACAGATGCACCAAAGGACGGAGCGACGAAGTTCTATACCTTGGA
>NZ_JBLWWR010000026.1:5870-6503 GCF_048267825.1 Pseudidiomarina sp. | reverse complement strand
AAATTCCGGGCCTGAAGAAGGCTTCTTGGTAAGCGAACACGGGAGTAATACACAATGAGCATGCAAGATCCGATCGCGGATATGCTGACCCGCATCCGCAACGGTCAGGCAGCCAACAAAGTTGCTGTCTCCATGCCTTCCTCCAAGGTCAAGGTAGCGATTGCCAAGGTCCTGAAAGAAGAAGGTTATATCACTGACTACGCCGTTGCCGGTGACACCAAGGCCGAGCTGGAAGTTACTCTGAAGTACTTCCAGGGAAATCCTGTGGTAGAACTGCTGCAGCGTGTGAGCCGCCCCGGTCTGCGCATCTATAAGAAGCGCGACGAACTGCCGAAAGTTATGGCCGGCATGGGTGTGGCCATCGTTTCCACGTCTCAAGGTGTGATGACCGACCGTGCCGCGCGTAAAGCCGGTATGGGTGGTGAGATCATCTGCTACGTAGCTTAAGGAGTAGATATGTCTCGCGTTGCTAAGGCACCTATCGAAATTCCTGCCGGCGTAGAAGTGACGTTGAACGGTCAGGAAATCACCATCAAGGGTGGCAATGGTACACTGAACCGTACCATCAATGCCGCTGTTGAAATCAGCCAGAACGACAACCAGTTGACCTTCGCCCCGCGTGAAAGCGTCGAC
>NZ_JBLWWR010000026.1:0-5860 GCF_048267825.1 Pseudidiomarina sp. | reverse complement strand
GGTGCCACCGCCCAGGCCGGCACTGCCCGCTCTCTGGTCAACAACATGGTTATCGGTGTTACCCAAGGCTTCGAACGCAAGCTGCAACTGGTTGGTGTGGGTTATCGTGCTCAGATGAAAGGCAATGCAATTGCCCTGTCACTGGGTTTCTCTCATCCGGTTGAGCATGCGCTGCCTGAAGGCGTATCCGCTGAATGTCCTTCCCAGACTGAGATCGTTCTCAAGTCTGCTGACAAACAGCTGATTGGTCAGGTTGCTGCCAACATCCGTGCGTACCGTAAGCCAGAGCCCTACAAGGGCAAGGGTGTTCGCTACTTTGGCGAGCAGGTTCGCAGCAAAGAGGCTAAGAAGAAGTAAGGTAACACTATGGACAAAAAAGCAGCTCGTATCCGCCGTGCTACTAAGGCACGCAAAAAGATGCTGGAACTGGGTGCTACTCGCCTGGTGGTTCACCGTACTCCGCGCCACATCTATGCCCAGGTTATTTCACCGGACAGCTCTGCTGTTCTGGCTTCCGCGTCTACCGTTGAGAAGTCTGTTCGCGAACAGGTGAAATCTACCGGTAACATCGATGCCGCCGCGTTGGTCGGTAAAATCATCGCTGAGCGTGCGCTCGAGAAAGGTGTTAAAGAGGTCGCTTTTGACCGTTCCGGTTTCCAATATCACGGTCGTGTAGCCGCTCTGGCTGCTGCTGCCCGTGAAGCTGGTCTTCAGTTCTAAAGGTGGAGTCGAAAATGGCAAAAATCGAAGCTCAAGCCGGTGAACTGCAAGAGAAGCTCATTGCAGTAAACCGTGTATCAAAAGTTGTAAAAGGTGGTCGTATCTTCTCCTTCACAGCTCTGACTGTGGTAGGTGACGGTAACGGTCGCGTTGGTTTTGGTTACGGCAAGGCCCGTGAAGTACCCGCCGCCATTCAAAAGGCGATGGAACAGGCTCGTCGCAACATGCGTACCGTTGGCCTGAACAACGGCACCCTGTTCCACCCGGTCAAGGGTCGTCACTCCGGTTCCAACGTGTACATGCAGCCCGCTTCCGAAGGTACCGGTATCATCGCCGGTGGTGCAATGCGCGCCGTTCTGGAAGTAGCTGGCGTACACAACGTACTGGCCAAGACCTACGGTTCCACCAACCCGAACAACGTCGTTCGCGCTACCATCGACGCTCTGGCTCATATGAAGTCGCCCGAGCAAGTCGCTGCCAAGCGTGGTCTGAGCGTTGACGAAATTCTGGGGTAATGCGCCATGGCTAACAAAACTGTAAAAGTTACTCAGACCCGCAGCTCTATCGCCCGTTTGCCTAAGCACAAGGCAACGCTGCGTGGCCTCGGTCTGCGTCGCATTGGTCACACCGTAGAGCTGGAAGACACAGCTTGTGTACGCGGTATGATCAACCAGGTTTACTACATGGTTAAGGTAGAGGAGTAATCGCATGCGTTTGAATACTCTGTCTCCTGCCGCCGGCTCTAAGCCTTCCGCCAAGCGCGTAGGCCGTGGTATCGGCTCCGGTCTGGGTAAGACTGGCGGTCGTGGCCACAAGGGTCAGAAGTCCCGTTCCGGTGGTAAGGTTCGCAACGGTTTTGAAGGCGGTCAGATGCCGCTGAAACAGCGTCTGCCGAAGTTTGGTTTTACTTCGCGCAAGTCTCTGGTCAGTGCTGAAGTTCGTCTGAGTGAACTGGCGAAAGTTGAAGGCGACGTGGTGGATCTGAACACCCTGAAGCAGGCTGGCGTTCTGACTAAGAACATCCAGTTTGCCAAGGTTGTACTGTCCGGTACCATTGACCGTCAAGTGACTGTGGTTGGTCTGGGTGTCACCAAAGGTGCCCGTGCTGCCATCGAAGCCGCCGGCGGTAAAATCGAGGAATAATAAGTACTATGGCCAAGAAACCAGGATTAGAAGCTAAAAACGCACAGGGCGGGCTGAGTGAACTGAAAAGCCGTCTGCTTTTCGTTCTGATCGCGATTGTCGTGTTCCGTACCGGCTCCTATGTGCCTATTCCTGGTATTGACGCCGCCGTACTTGCCGACTTGTTCCAGCAACAACAGGGCACCATCATTGAAATGTTTAACATGTTCAGTGGTGGCGCTCTGGAACGAGCGTCCATATTGGCGCTGGGGATAATGCCGTATATTTCTGCGTCCATTATCATTCAGCTGCTGACTGTTGTTCACCCTCCCTTGGCTGAGCTCAAGAAAGAAGGTGAAGCGGGTCGCCGCAAGATCAGTCAGTACACCCGGTATGGCACGCTTTTTCTGGGCACCATTCAGGCCATCGGTATTGCTACCGGTCTGCCGAATATGATGCCTGGCCTGGTGATAAATCCCGGGCTGGCTTTCTACTTTACGGCAGTGGTGAGCCTGGTCACCGGTACCATGTTTTTGATGTGGTTGGGTGAACAGATTACCGAAAGAGGCATTGGTAATGGTATCTCGTTGATTATTTTCACGGGTATTGTTGCCGGTCTGCCTTCGGCCATTGGTGCCACGGCAGAGCAGGCGCGTCAGGGGGAATTGCACATTCTGTTGCTGTTGCTGCTGGCCGTAATCGTGTTTGCTGTGACCTTCTTTGTGGTCTTTGTTGAGCGTGGTCAGCGCCGCATTGTGGTGAACTATGCCAAGCGTCAACAAGGTCGCCAGGTGTTCGCAGCACAGAGTACACACCTGCCCCTGAAAGTGAACATGGCGGGGGTTATTCCAGCGATTTTTGCATCCAGCATTATACTTTTCCCAGGTACCGTAGCCTCATGGTTCGGTCAGGGTGAAGGGGTGGTTGCCAACGTACTGCAGGAGATCTCTTTGACTCTGCAGCCCGGTCAGCCTCTGTATGTAATGTTGTATGCCGCTGCCATCATCTTCTTCTGTTTCTTCTATACCGCGCTGGTGTTTAATCCGCGCGAGACGGCAGATAACCTGAAGAAGAGTGGTGCTTTTATCCCGGGGATTCGTCCGGGTGAGCAGACAGCGCGCTATATAGATAAGATAATGACTCGCCTGACCCTGGTCGGTGCGCTGTACATTACCTTTATCTGTCTGGTTCCACAGTTCCTGATGACAGCATGGAACGTCCAATTTTACTTTGGCGGAACCTCGCTGTTAATTATTGTGGTCGTCATCATGGATTTCATGGCTCAGGTGCAAACCCACATGATGTCTCATCAGTATGGCGATGTCCTGAGAAAAGCGAACCTGAAGGGCTACAACCGTTAAGGTTCGGTTATTTACGGAGTTAAGCAATGAAAGTCCGTGCTTCCGTTAAGGCTATTTGCCGTAACTGCAAGATCATCAAGCGTCACGGCGTGATTCGCGTGATCTGCACCTCTGACCCCAAGCACAAGCAGCGTCAGGGTTAAAGGCTAAAAAAGTTACGGTTTAGCTTGAAAATTGAAGGCAGGCTGGCTAAAGTAGCCAGCCACCTTCGTTAGGTGAAAAGTTCAGCCATTACGTATCCTCGACGGGCTTTGTAATGGCTTTTTATTCGTTAATATGTAGGAGTGCATAGTGGCCCGTATCGCTGGCATTAACATTCCTGACCATAAACATGCCGTCATTGCTTTGACCGCTATTTATGGCGTCGGTCGTACCCGCTCCAAGGCCATTTGTGCCGCAGCCGGTATCGCTGAGAATGTGAAAATTAAAGAATTGGATGAAGCTCAGGTAGAATCTCTGCGTGAGCAAGTGGCTAAGTTCACCGTTGAAGGTGACCTGCGCCGCGAAGTTTCCATGAACATCAAGCGTCTGATGGACCTGGGTTGTTACCGTGGCCTGCGTCATCGTCGCAGCCTACCCCTTCGTGGTCAGCGCACCAAGACCAATGCGCGTACGCGCAAAGGTCCTCGTAAACCGATCAAGAAATAACGGGAAGGTAGATCATGGCTAAAACTCCGGCTCGTAGCGCTCGTAAGCGCGTTAAAAAGCAGGTGAGCGACGGTATCGCCCACGTACATGCTTCTTTCAACAACACCATCGTAACCATCACCGACCGTCAGGGTAACGCTCTGTCCTGGGCAACTGCTGGTGGTTCAGGTTTCCGTGGTTCCCGCAAGTCCACCCCGTTTGCTGCTCAGGTAGCTGCCGAACGCGCTGGTGACGTTGCCAAGGAATACGGTGTTAAGAACCTGGAAGTAATGGTGAAAGGTCCGGGTCCGGGTCGTGAGTCATCCATCCGTGCGTTGAATGCTGCGGGTTTCCGCATCACCAACATCACCGATGTGACTCCCATCCCGCACAACGGTTGTCGTCCTCCCAAGAAGCGTCGCGTATAACGTTTCTTGTAGGATAGTTGGAGAAAGAACATGGCAAGATATCTGGGTCCCAAGCTCAAACTGAGCCGTCGCGAGGGCACTGACCTCTTCCTGAAGTCAGGTGTTCGCGCGATCGATTCAAAGTGTAAAATTGATACCGCACCCGGTCAGCACGGCGCTCGTAAGCCGCGTCTGTCTGACTACGGTGTACAGCTGCGTGAAAAGCAAAAAGTTCGTCGTATCTACGGCGTACTGGAAAAGCAATTCCGCAACTACTATAAAGAAGCTGCGCGCCTGAAAGGCAACACTGGTGAGAACCTGCTGCAGCTGCTGGAAGGTCGTCTGGACAACGTTGTATACCGCATGGGCTTTGGTGCTACCCGCGCTGAGTCTCGCCAGCTGGTGAGCCACAAGGCCATCCTGGTAAACGGTCAGGTTGTTAACATTCCTTCCTTCCAAGTTTCTCCCGAAGACGTTGTCAGCGTTCGCGAGAAGGCTAAGAAACAAGCCCGGATCAAAGCTTCCCTGGAGCTGTCCGGTCAACGTGAAAAGCCGACTTGGGTAGAAATTGACGCTACCAACATGCAAGGCACTTACAAGCGCCTGCCTGAGCGTAGCGACCTGTCTGCCGAAATTAATGAACAGCTGATCGTCGAGCTTTACTCCAAGTAAAGCCAGCTTCTAAGAGAGGACACAATGCAGGGTTCTGTAACAGATTTTCTTAAGCCGCGTCTGGTTGATATTGAACAAATCAGTCAGACACATGCCAAAGTGACTCTCGAGCCGCTGGAGCGTGGCTTTGGTCATACATTGGGTAATACGCTGCGTCGTATTCTGCTTTCTTCCATGCCGGGTTGTGCTATCACCGAAGTTGAATTCGACGGTGTGCTGCACGAGTACAGCAGTAAGGAAGGTGTCCAGGAAGATATTCTGGAAATCCTGCTCAACCTCAAAGAGGTTGCTATCAAGCTGGAAGGCAAGGACGAAGTTACCCTGTCACTGACCAAAACTGGTGCAGGTCCCGTAACTGCAGGCGACATCACTCATGGTGATGACGTCGAGATCGTAAACCCAGAGCACGTCATCTGTCATCTGACCGGGGACGACGCCGATATCAGCATGCGTCTGAAAATTCAGCGCGGTCGTGGCTATGTTCCTGCTGCTGCCCGCGCTCATACCGAAGACGACGAGCGTCCGATTGGTCGCTTGTTGCTGGATGCGGCTTACAGCCCCGTGGTTCGTATCGCCTATAATGTAGAGGCGGCCCGTGTTGAACAGCGTACCGACCTGGACAAGCTGGTTATCGACATGGAGACCAATGGCACCCTGGATCCGGAAGAAGCCATCCGTCGCGCGGCCACTATCATGGCCGAGCAACTGGAAGCCTTCGTGGACCTGCGTGATGTCAGCGAGCCGGAAGAGAAAGAAGACAAGCCTGAGTTCGATCCTATCCTGCTGCGTCCTGTCGACGATCTGGAACTGACAGTTCGTTCCGCGAACTGTCTGAAGGCAGAAGCGATCCATTACATTGGTGATCTGGTACAGCGTACCGAGGTGGAGCTGCTGAAGACTCCCAACCTGGGTAAAAAATCTCTTACCGAGATTAAAGACGTGTTGGCGTCT
>NZ_JBLWWR010000025.1:0-8126 GCF_048267825.1 Pseudidiomarina sp. | reverse complement strand
TGTAGCCGATGTAGTCGATGGTCTTGACGGTTTTCAGCCCATAGAGCTGATCCTTCATGATCTTGTCGAGCTGGCTGCCGCTGCCGGTGAACACCGCGCCCGCAGCCATGCCGAGCAGGCGCTTCTTGAACTCTGCCGCAGCCGCCACCTGGCCACCGGTGAAGGTGTTGCGCACGGTCGGCTCATCGTGCGGGAAGTCGACGCGGAAGTAGTACCAGGCCTCGTCCGTTACCTCGTTGCGCTGGAAGTACAGCGCCTTGGGGTAGCAGTTGGCGATTTCGATCACGCTGCCGCACTGCTGCAGGGCCTTCTCGCGCATCTGCCGATCGTTGAGCAACTGGTCGTCGTGGTCGTCGCTGTTTTCCAGCTCCTGCATGGCCTTGTTGTATTTTTCCAAGTCCAGCTTGAACCAGTACATGCGGTTGCCGAAGCCCAGGTGAAATTCGCCCCGCTTGTTCCAGTCGTACATCAGCAGCGCCTTCTCGGCGGCGCTTTCGGCGATCAGCAGTGCGCCCTGGTACCGGGCGGCCTTGATGTCAGTCTCAACCTGGTCGGCGCGCTTGTCCTCGTCGAGGAACATCCAGCGCTGATGCAGATCGTTCCAGTCGGTTTTGCGGTCACCCTGCGGGATCTGCGCGGCCTCGCAGGTAAAACCGAGCTCGCGGGCCATCCGCACCCAGCGGCGCGTATAGCGATGTGCTGTCGGCTCGTTATCCAACGCCCACACCAGCTTCGGCAGCTTCTGCCCAGCGTCCGCGCAGGCCTTCGCCAGCGCCTTGAGGGACTCGGCCGGGAATGCGTTGCAGCTCATGGCCGAGACGGCATCGATGTCGTGATGCAGCAAAGCAATGGCGTCGAAGATGCCCTCGACGATCCACAACTCGCTGACCTGGAGCAGGTCCACGCTCGGCGGGCACCACCAGTAGCCCTTCATGGATTGGCCGGGCGCGAAGCGCGCCTTTTGCTTGCCGAAGCGGTGCGGCCGGTCAATCAGCCGTTCCCAGTAGCCACCCTTCTCCAGCGGAAAGCGCACCGTGGCCGAGCCGATGCTCTGGTGGCGGTCGAAATAGTTTTCTTGCGTGTACCAGCCCTTGATCAGCTCCAGACGAAAGCCGCGGGCGCCCTGCAGGTAGCTATTGGCGGTGGCGGTGGGCTCTTTTTCAGTGGCCGGAACGCGCTTGCTCCAGTCATCGAACAGATCGTCGAACAGCTCCTTGATGTGCCACTGCTGGCCGCACTTGCCGCGCCCGCATTTGATGAACCAAGGCTCGTCATAGCGGCTGAACAGCTCGCGCTTGTTGCAGCTGGGGCATTCACCCTTGCGCATGTAGTTGGTGCCGGCGATGCGCTTGAGGCCGAACTGCTGTTCCAGGCGCGCGAGCACTTCGGTGCGGATGGCGTGGTCCATCGACTTCATGAGCGTGGCCCCCAAGCGAAGGCGTCAATCTCATCGCTTACCGCATCAAGCTGCGCTTCAGTGATCAGCGCATTTTCCAGCAGACCGCTGAGGTACCCGGATAAGCGGATAGCCTCATCGCGCTGCAGCTGGAAACTTGGCGAAGTAACCAGCCGCTGCAGGTGCAGCTTGAACAGGAAGCGCGCCGGGTCGGCCGCCAGCGCCTGACAGGCTGGCATGGTGGGCTGAGTGATCATGCCGGCACCCCCGCTTCCTTCAGCTGCTTCACCAGCTCGCGCATGGTGCGGTTCAGGCCGGCGATGTGCGGGTGGTCCTCAAGGATGCGCGGGCCGCGGAAGCCGGCCGGTGTGTAGCGGTACTTGTCGTCGAACCAGCACGCTGCCATCAGCAGCTCATATTGGTTGGTCAGAAAGCGCAGATAAGCTTCGGCCTGGGGTCGCTTGAGTCTGATTTCTACGGTGATGTCGCACATAAAAGCCACCATTCGGGCGCAACTTCCCCCTACCCGCGCAACGGCGGGCATGGAGACGGGATTCAATTCAGGGGGTGATCAGTTAGCGGCTGCTGCAGCCGGCTGAGCCGTCGGCGGCTGGAGGCGCAACGGCAAGTAGCGGAGCGGAAACAGCGCCCGCTCCCCGCTGCTGACGTGCACGAGACACAGGCGGGTTTCGTCACCCTGTCCGCGATCGATAGCCACACGGCACGAAAGCTCAGTCATCGCCAGATGCACCAAACGCTGCGCCATGAAGGTCGGCACTTCGAGCCCGTGAACCAAATAGCGGCATGTACGGTCATACAGACGCTCATCGTCCCCGAGGTACTCATCCTGATGGCGCAGGAGGTAGGCCTTGGCGGCGGCTTGCATCGTGCTGCGGTAATCCTTGGCAGAGGTATCGCTGTTCATGCGAGTGCTTCCTTGAGTGGCTGATCGAACAGATCGGGTTGATCACTTGCAGGTCGGCTGTCACGCAATGCCTGCATTTTCGCCACGGACGGCGCAATCGGCAGCACCACCCTTGGCTTGTCCATGCCCGACGTATTGATCTGGTAGTCCCAGCTCATCGAGCCCGTTAGCACCAGTCCGCAGGCCAAGTTCTGGCACTGGCCGTAGATGGTGCGGAATGTCGGTGTCTGGCCTTCTGAGTTGCGAATGCGCATCCGCTCCCCACACGCCGGGCAAACCAGTTTGTAAACGCTCATCGCTTCCCCTCACCTCAGCCGTGGCAGCGGCTGGCCTTCCTAGGGATTAATCCCTCTGCGCACGCACCAACCCACATCGATGCGTGCACAGGTAGCCGTTATTGGTCGAACAGATCGCCGCTCGGCTGAACGCTGCGGCCCACGCTGTCCATGGCGGGCGCGGGAATCGCGAGCTGGTGGCAATGCTGGGTGAGCTGGGCATACAGCGTGGCGCGGATGGCTGGCACGGTTTCGGCCTTGAGCTGAGCAATCAGCTTGGGGATCTGCCGATGCATGGCCAACTGGTGGTTCATGCTGAGGTACGAAGCGCCTCGGCTCTCGCGCGCTTGGCGCTCCATGGCGATGAAGTAGCGGCGGACCTGTCGACCCTGGTCGTTGTTCTCGACCATGGCCAACTCTTTCGCCATGTCGAGGGTGAGGTGATATTCCAGCCCCGGTCTACCACCTGTACTTTTCGCCAAAACGGGCGAAAAGTCCTCGCCTTCAATGAACCCGTATTGCTCGATTCGGCCCTTGATCCAGTTACTGAAATCGCGCCCGACCTGCATGAATTGGTGAAGGTCACGCGCAACGCATAGCTGCTGCGTTCGGCCTTCGATTTCGCCCTGTAGCACCGGGATAAGGTTGGTCGTCACTGTTGCTCTCCTTGTTGCCGCTTGGTGTGAAGCAGAATCACCGCCTGCACTTCCCCGTGGCGTGCCGCAATGTGCTTGCGATGCGCGGCCAGGATCGCTTCGACTTCCTGCTCATCGATGGCGCCATCCTGCAGCGCAGTGACGATGATCTGGTCCACCACGCCGCGCTTGGCAGTCGCCTGGAGCGAGCGGCGGTAGAGGTCGATATTGTCCAGTTCGTCCGGGTTGGCGATCGGTACAAACACGCCGCCATAGAGCGCGGCCACGTAGTCAGGCAGATGGGCTGTGCCGGCGTCCTGCTCAAGCTGATGCAGCTGCTCGTCGGTAAGCGGCTGGCAACCGTTGGTTTCGTACAGCTGGTTATCAAACCGCTTGATGGGCAAGCCCAGGCGCGCCGCAGCGCACTCTCTTCCACCGGGGTAGCTGGCGACCACAGCCCGCATCACTTGCCGGCGGCTCTCTAGAATCTCGCGCTTCATCTTCTAGTTTTCCCTGGGGATTAAGCCGATTACGGTTAGCAGGCGTGGGCAAAGGGATGCGCGAGCAGGCCGGGAATCAACTCCACGCCGGTCTGCTGCGAGAGGTCACGCATGATGGAAAAGGCAATCCGCCCGTTCGGCATGGTTTGGGAACCCGCCCAACGCGCTACGGTCTGGGTGACGGTGCGCGGGTCATACCCCTTGGCCAGGGCGAACGAGCGAAAAGTTAGGCCCTGCTCAATCAATCGGGCGTGGATTTGGCGCTTGTTCATGGTTCGGCGGTCCCCGGTTGGCTAATATGTTCCCGTTGTGAGCAATCGTAGTTTCCCACAAATGGTAAGTCAACGTGGAATTTCCAAAATTGGGAAATAAGTCAGCAGCCGCAGTGCTCGACCGATTACAGATCGTTTTCGGCGTCAAGAACGACAATCAGCTAGGTGAAAAGCTCGATGTAAATCGATCGACGCTAGGCAATTGGAGGTCTAGAGACTCGGTCCCTTACACATATTGTGTAGATATAGCGGCTGGTCGCGGCGTTTCTTTGGACTGGCTTCTGACCGGCGAAGGCGAAATGCTGCGTCGAAATGCCGCCGAGCAGGGTCCGCAGGAAGAACGCGGTGACTACGCCATGCCCTCCGCTGAGCGTGCGCTGCTTGCCGCCTACCGGGCCCTGGACGAGGACGGCCAGCAGGCCGTTGAGTCCGTTGCCCGAGAGAAAAAGCGGCTGCGTGATATTGAAATGCAACTAAAGGAGTTGGTGGCTGCAGTTGCCGCGCTTAATCGTTCGCCATAAAGTGTTCGCACTTGGAACAACTGAGCACGGACGCAATGCCACAGCTGCGATTCATCTACAGGGACGCACAAGGCCAAATCAGCGAGCGAACGCTGACCCGCTGGATCGAGAACTCTCGATATCTCCAGGGCCGGAACGAAGTCGACACTCTTCCCAAAACCTACCGTAAAGACTGCATCGTCGAGTTCCTGGCTGGCGCTGAGCTATTGCTTAACGAAGCCGCGCCGCCAGCGCCAGAACCAAAGCCAAAGGCCGCACCTGATGACCGGCCTCAGATCCTCTTTACTGGTTTCAAATCCGCAAGGCGCGAAGACCTGGAGCGCACCGCCGCTGCGCAAGGGCTGCGCGTGATGAAGACCGCTGGCAAGGCGCTGGCCTTTCTCTGCATCGGTGAAAAAGCCGGGCCTACCAAGGTGGAGAAAGCGCGCGAAGCCGGCGCGTTCATCCTAGATGAACTCCAGCTGCACGCCCTATTCGAAAGCGGCGAGCTGCCCTGCTAACCAGACAAGGACCGTACCCCATGCTTAACGAGCAAATCCTCGACCACGCCTTCGGCGCCCGTCTAACCGAAGAGCGCGAACGCCTCGGCCTGGCCATCCACGAACTGGCGCACCTCGCCGGCATCACCGACTACAAGCAAAAGCGCTTCGAGAACGGTTCATCCGTCATCCCCATCGACTACCTGCAGGCGCTGGCTGCTCGCAGCGATGCGGACGTGCTGTACATCATCACTGGAGACAGATCTTGACAACTCATTCAAAACGCGCTCGTGATAGATCTTTCCCATAGTGCCTCTAGTTATTTTATTAACGTATGGAAAGTTATATGTATGAAGAAAAAACGTTAAATTTCTCGGTGCTCAATGCGTACCTATAAGTGGATAGGCAAAGCCTTGGCCGAATTTTTAATCAATATTCTGGTCTCAACCATACCGTTTTCAATGGCTGTATTGACGCTGATGATGTCGTCAAAGCTCAATATGGATTTCAATGAAGCCATAAGAAAAATTGGTTCCAACGGGGAGCTGGTAGTTTACTCGGCAACCCTTATGGCCCCACTTATATATGCAATCATTAAGGACCCTCCCGTCAGGTTTAAAGGGGCATTTGCAGTAATTGGCCTCCTACTGATTCTCTCCGGTGCCGGTGTATACGTAATAGGTATGCTTGACGGATTCAGCGATAGAATAATGACATTTTCTTTTTACTGCTTTTGCTCATCGGTCCTTGTGTTCCTAATGATTATTATATTACAGCACGAAGTTGATAGCAGAAATAATGCCCCCAAAATACGATCTGACGCGGTTGCAGATTCGCTGGCGGAATATAAGAAGCATAGAGGGTCTTCACGATGAGCTACAGTTCAATGCTTCCCTTCACCGAGAGCGCTAATAACGGTGCGTTCACGGTAGATTGTATTTCTGTCGACCAACCGCTTGGCCGGTTCTTCATCGCAAGCATCCCTTATGAAAAACTGATCGAGATCACTTATGCGGATACCCGACGTGTCGAATTAGAAGAGAAAAGCGGCTACGAAACGATGCTTGGCATTCAGCGCGAACTGGCGCCAGGCCGAGTCAAGGAGCTTGAGCGCTATGTGAACACCTACGACGCTTGCTTTCCTACAGCCATCATCCTTTCTGTCCCGGAGAGCTGTGTTGAATTTGATGAGGAACGGCGCCTGCTTCGAATATCGGCATTCGAAGCCGAAAATCGTGATGACAGTGTTGCATATGACCACATTGCTAAAATTCTTGATGGTCAACATCGCATCAAAGGCCTTAAAGCATACTTCCAAGATAAGCCTTTCGACGTAAATGTAAGCATTTTCGTAGATCTAGATCCAGCCTCTGAAGCGTACATTTTCTCTGTCGTTAATCAGGCCCAAACCAAGGTAAATAAAAGCTTGGTTTATGATCTTTTTAGCCTGGCCACAGCGAAAAGCCCCCAAAAAATGTGCCACCAAGTAGCCGTAGCCCTAAACGAAACCAAGGATAGTCCTTTCGAGAATAAGATTAAGAGGCTCGGGGTTGCCGGACCGAAAACAGAACCCGTCGCCATCACTCAAGCAGCATTTGTAGAGGCGCTGCTAAAGCATATCAGCTACCCGCACAGCCTAGCGGTAGATGACAGAGACCTCTACCTGAAAGGGAAACAACCTCCGCGGCCTAACGCGAAGGAGTTGAAGAAAATGATCTTCCGAGAGTTCATGATCGATGATCGAGTTTTCGACCTTACAGATATCATCTGGAATTATTTTGACGCTGTTAGAGCACGCTGGCCGGACTCTTGGAATAGCGACCATAAAGGAGTGATGCTAAGCAAGACGAACGGCTTTATGGCCTTGATGCGATTCCTGAAGGATATTTACATTGATCTTGACAGAATAGGCTCCGTTATTACTACCGAAGAGTTTTCGAATGTTCTTAGCGAAATAGACATCGACGACAGTGAGTTTACGGTAGACAACTACAAGCCAGGCACAAGCGGCGAAAGCAAACTCTATAAGGACTTAAAAGAGCGCAGAAAAGTTAATAACTAACTGGCCAGCAGCGGATGGCGAGTTCCTGATAAGTTCCCCTGAACTCGCTTTTACCCGACAACACATTACTTCTAGACAAAACTGTTTGATCGAAATCTCCGTATAGCTTATTTACAGACTCATGATTCGCATTTAAGACTAGAACCTTAGCACCTCGACTAGTGGCACGAACTACGGCATCTCGCAGCCGCACCTGGTCTTCCCAACGAAACAAATTTTCATTGTATTTGATGAAGCCGTTATAGTTATGCTTCACGGTATAAGGAGGATCAACAAATACGAAATCCCCTTCGCCAGCAAGTTCTAATGTCGTTTCGAAATCGTTTACTTTAAACTCGGCGCCTTGGAAAAGTTCCGCTATTTTTGGAAATGCTTCGATATCCATTAAGACGTTATTTTTTGTCCCAATTGGAACATTGAACTCTCCCCTCAAGTTCACCCGATACAATCCATTCCAGCACGTGCGGTTTAGGTAGAGCGTTCTGGCCGCCTTGGAGTACATAGATTCAGGTACGCCCGCCCTGATTTGGTAATAATACTCTTTACAATGATTGCGTTGATGCTCGGTGAGCAACGTTGCAACCAGCTCCCAATCCGCCTGAATAGCTGCATACGCATTTATCAGTTCAGCATTGACGTCCGAAAGCACAGCATTCTGTGGTCGAAGATGAAAATAAACCGCTGCGCCACCTAGAAAGGGCTCAAAATAATTATTGAAGTCTTTAGGAAACAGATCCATCTGTTTCCTAACAAGCCATCGTTTACCGCCGGCCCACTTTACGATTGGTTGGAGCTCCATGTATTACGATTCTCGAACGGCAGTGATAACCGCGTAGCTTAAGCACCGTAGCAGGTGCCGTCCAGCTTGCTATTGGTTGCCACCACTGTCGATCTAGAGCCCTTTCAACACTGGCTGGTGCTCAATCACGCGTTCGCTTGTTGGATCCGCTTCCATTCCCGCTCCACGGCGCGCTGGGCGCTGCTCTTTTCGGCGTACAGGTTCACCAGCCGCTTGGGGTTGGTCTGGTCGCCCTCGGTGAGTTTCTGTTGCTCGCCGGTCT
>NZ_JBLWWR010000024.1:0-8726 GCF_048267825.1 Pseudidiomarina sp. | reverse complement strand
AACACCGTTTAATCCCTTGCTACGCCTAGCTTTAACGATTTACCACCGAACCCGTGACTGCCCTCCGGAGGCAGAGGCCACAGGTTCGACTCCTGTCGGGTGCGCCATATCTGCAGGAGCTTCACGGTTTGTGAACACTAACACAAAAATTTTTGTGCCAAATCTGTGCCAAATTTATTCCTGCTTATAATATTGTCGCCCTTCAGCGCCGCTGATGCAGGCGATTTCCAGCCACTTTTTACTTTTGTTGAGACCAGTATTTAAGTGTAATAAGTCCAACACACCTTTCTAAGACGGTTGAATTCGATAAAAGAGAAAAAGCCGGTGATTGAGCCCATGAGATACATGTGGTAGCCTATTTCTTATTTTGAAATGGTTTTTTCATCTGCAGGTTGTTCGTTTGCCAAAAATTATTTGGTCGTTGATCGTAGTCATTTTACTTCACAGTTTTTTTACCTGTGCGGTTGCCGCTGGGCATGTGGAGGATAGTAATCACACTTTCGATTATGCCTATCAACATCATACGCACAATGATCACGAGACGAAGTCACCCGACAACCTCGATCCAAACCACGAACATCAATTTCACGCACACATAAGCTGTATCACTGGTTATTCAATCTGTGCTGCGGCAACACCATGTCCGAATCTTGCAATCCCACATCGATTACTTCCTTTCGATAGTAACGACCATCAACCACCAACCCCACCACCAAATGCCTAAACTTCACGTCTAAAATTTGTGCATTAGCACGCCATTTTACTGTGGAGATAATCATGAAATTACTTTATTTCGTGATTGCTGTACTTGTGGGGTTACTTGCAACCTCATATTCAGCAATCGCAAATGAGTTATCATTGCGAGAGGCATTTGAGAACGTCTTGCGAGATAACCCAATCTTAAAGAAGTACCCGTATCAGCAACGTATGGCTGAAGCTGAAAAACTGCAGGCATCGCTGCGTCCAAATCCAGTTATCGGGTTCGAACTGGAGAATTTTGCTGGTAATGGTGAAAGCCAAGGATTCGACAGCGCTCAAGCAACATTGTCGTTCAGTCAGCTTATTGAGCTTGGTGGAAAACGCGAGCAACGAGTTGAGTATGCGAACGCGCGACAACGTCAGCGGGCCGCTGAGTTTAATTACGAAAAGATCGAAATCCTAGCGGAGACGGCTTATCGTTTTTACGAAGTTGTTCGGTTGCAGCAGTTGGCCGAGTGGAATAGCCATCAGCAGCAACGGCTCGATAGTGCAATGCAAATAGTCAAGGAGCGGGTCCGGTCCGGAGCTGTGCCACCATCGGAAGCAACTAAAGTTTCATTGCAACAACGCCAAGTAAGTGTCCAATCCGAAGAGATTGTTGGAAAGCTTGACCAAGCACGAGCGAACTTAAGTGCAATGTGGGCCGCTCAGCCGAACTTTACAGGTGTAGTCGGTAACTTTGATCAATCTTTTGATATTCCGTCACAAGCTGAAGTTGAACAAGCGGTCAATCAAGCGCCAGAGTTTCTTCGTTTACTGGATTCAGAAAGATTACTTGCGGCAAAAGTTGATGCTGTGAAGGCAGATGCTTCTGCCGACCTCAATGTTGGAGTGGGTATTCGTTACAACAATCAGCTAAATGACGCTGGTCTTGTTATCCAGGCGTCGATGCCTCTTCAACTTTCGAACCCAAATCAGGGAACTCTTGAGGCTGCTCAAACTGAGCGAGCGTTAATTTTTGAACAACAGCGGTTAGTACGGGAACAATTACGCGTTCACGTCAAGTCGCTATTGGGACGCATACAAACAAATTATCGCTACTTAAAGAGCATTCAAGCAGATTTATTGCCCCTCGCTGAGCAACTAGTCGATGAAACCACCGATGGCTATCGCCGAGGTATACATAGTCTTTTAGTTGTTCTTGATGCGCAAGATGAACTAGCACAGCTTGAGTATCAAACCCTTGAGCGCCGAACCGCTATCCATCAAGACATTCTTGAGCTTGAGCGAATGACGGGTCAATCATTTTTGGAATCTAAATTATGAATTTTATAAAAGCAATTTTTACATTGATCGTTCTATGCGTAGCGCTAAGCCTATCAGCATTGAGTAATGCTTCAACTGAGCATGGCCATACGGAGACAGAGACCAAGGGGCCAAATGGTGGAATCCTATTAAGCGACGGTGATTTATCAGTCGAGATAACGATTTACGAAACAGGAATTCCCCCGGAAATGAGAGTCTACACCTACCTAAACGGAGAAATCGCAGCACCAAAGGATGTGGAGCTCTCGGTGACTTTGCATCGGCTTGGCGACGTCAATGACAACTTGAGCTTCACGCCAGAGAATAATTATCTGGTCAGTAATGAGGTGGTCACTGAGCCACATTCTTACGAGGTCTCGGTTGCTGTTAGTACGAAAGACCATCGTGCTACATGGCATTATGAAAGCTTTGAGGGAAGAACAACCTTGTCTGACCGCATCATTCGAAAGGCAGATATTTTGGTTGAGCGTGCGAGCCCGCAGACACTTGAGCTCAAAGAGCGCTTGTTTGGGGTTATTGCTCCAGTAACAGAAAAAATCATCTCAATTACTCCGACTTATAAAGGGAAGGTAACTGATGTTGAGGTTTCCATTGGCGACCAAGTTTCAGCTGGCCAGACGCTTGCGAAAATTATCAACGCTGCAAGTGGTGTCAGTTACGATGTTGTTAGCCCTATTAAGGGAGAGATTACCGAAAAGTTTGTATCTGTCGGTGAAGTGGTTAACGAGCAAACACTTTTCGAGATTGGTGACTTATCCTCGGTTTGGGTTGAGCTCTCAGCGTTCCCTGAAAACATCGAGAAACTTCAAGTCGGACAAACAGCGGAGGTTTACGACTTGCATCAACACGAGCGCGTTCGTGGAGAAGTGATCTACATTGCGCCGGTGATGACTGGAGGGCATATCGCTCGGGCGCGAGTGCTTATTGATAATCCGGCGGGTCATTGGCGGCCTGGTATGCATGTAAAAGCGGATGTAAATACCCGTCAGCGAGATGTAACTTTAGCGGTTCAAGTGGATGCCATTCAGTCTTTTCGCGACATGCCTGTGGTGTTTGCGCAGTACGGAAACACGTTTGAAGTTCGCATGGTAGAGCTTGGTGAAAGTGACGGAGAATATACCGAAGTGACCGGCGGTCTAGCTCCAAATACTCCTTATGTAATCGGCAACAGCTACATACTCAAAGCTGATGTTCTCAAAGACGGCGCGAGCCATGACCATTAAGGGGCGAATTTATGATTGATTTACTGATTCGGTTCGCCGTTCAACGTCGATGGTTGATCATGGCGGCAACAATATTGATAGTAGGTGTTGGCGTATTTAGTGCGCTCAAACTGCCCATTGATGCGGTACCGGACATTACCAATGTGCAGGTGCAAATCAACACAGAAGCCTCCGGCTATTCCCCGCTAGAAACAGAGCAGCGCATTACTTATCTGGTTGAGAATGCGATGGCGGGTATACCAGACCTTGACTACACACGATCAATTTCTCGGTACGGTTTATCGCAAGTAACCGTGGTGTTTGAGGAGGGAACTGATATTTATTGGGCTCGCCAACAAATCAGCGAACGTTTGCAGATGGTCAGAGGTGAACTGCCTGTCGATGTTGAGCCAGCGCTTGGACCAATAGCGAGCGGTTTAGGTGAGATCTTTACATACATCGTCAGCGCCGATGCTGATGCGCGAGATGAGAATGGTCAACCCTACACAGCAGAATCGCTTCGTACCTTGCAAGACTGGGTAATCCGTCCTCAATTGGTCAAAGTTCCGGGTGTGACCGAAATCAATACTGTTGGTGGCTATGAGCGCGAGTACCAAGTCTCTCCGCACCCCGGAAAGTTGCTCGCTTATAAAATCTCGGTAGACGATGTTTTTCGAGCATTGCAGCTCAACAATACCAACGCTGGTGCGGGCTATATTGAGCGTAACGGCGAACAATGGCTAGTTCGCTCTCCCGGTCAACTACAATCCTTAGTGGATATTCGTAATGTGGTTGTTACCAAACGTGATGACGCACCAGTGAGGGTGAAAGATGTTGCGGATGTGTCGTTTGGTGAAGAGCTACGAACAGGAGCTGCTACGGCTGACGGTGAGGAGGTGGTGCTTGGGACCGCAATGATGTTGATTGGCGAGAACAGTCGTATTGTGTCTGAAGCGGTTGCTAAGCGTCTGGAGGAGGTGCAGCTCAGCTTACCCGATGGTGTAACGGTCGAGTCCGTTTATAATCGTACAACTCTGGTTGAGAAAACCATTGCGACCGTCGAAAAGAACCTGTTCGAAGGAGCAGTTCTTGTTATTGTGGTGCTGTTTCTTTTGCTTGGAAATGTCAAAGCTGCACTCATTACGGCACTGGTTATTCCATTGAGCATGTTATTCGCTATCACGGGTATGGCGGCTAATCGTGTGTCCGGTAACTTAATGAGTCTAGGTGCAATAGATTTCGGCATTATCGTCGATGGCGCCGTCATTGTTGTCGAAAATGCCTTACGTCGGCTCGGATCAGCACAACAAAGGCTAGGGCGTTTATTGACGACCAAAGAGCGCTTACAGGAAGTGTTTGAGAGCACACGTGAAGTGTTTAATCCTGCGGTATTTGGTGTGTTGATCATTATGTTGGTTTACTTACCAATATTTGCACTTAGTGGCGTTGAGGGAAAAATGTTTCATCCTATGGCATTCACCGTTGTGTTTGCATTGCTGGGTGCGCTTATTTTTTCTATGACGTTTGTACCAGCCGCGCTTGCGATTTTCGTGAAAGGCAAAGTTTCACATGGTGAAAATCGTCTTATGCGCGGGGCTAGACGACTTTATGAGCCGCTTTTGAATACGTCTCTGAAACGACCCATTGTGATTGTCTTGGTCGGTTTGAGTCTGTTTATGGGATCAATCTATCAAGCCTCGAAAATGGGAACAGAATTCCTGCCACAATTGGATGAAGGCGACTTAGCGCTGCACGCATTGCGTATTCCCGGTACGGGCCTCCAACAATCGGTCGATATGCAATTGCAACTTGAGGAAGTGATTGCTGAATTCGACGAAGTAAAACGGGTATTTTCAAAAATCGGAACCCCCGATGTTGCGACTGATCCCATGCCCCCGAGTGTTGCAGATACGTTTGTTATTCTGAAGCCAAAGAGTGAATGGGCGGATGCAGAAAAAACAAAAGATGAGTTTGTTGCTGAGTTGAGGGAAGCTGTCGAGCAAATACCCGGTAACAAATATGAGTTCACGCAACCCATCGAGATGCGGTTTAATGAGCTGATCGCGGGTGTTCGTGCAGATGTCGCTGTGCGTATCTACGGTGACGACCTCGACCAGTTGAAAGCGCTCGGTGATGAGGCTGTAGAGATCATTGCTGGCGTTGACGGTGCGGCAGATGTTCGAGCAGAACAAATGACCGGCTTACCAACATTGTCAGTGACACCGCAACGTGATCATCTCGCGCTACTTGGATTATCCGTTCAGGACGTTCAACGTGCAGTTCAAAGCGCTGTCGGCGGTTTAGTTGCCGGAACAATTTATGAAGGAGATAAACGGTTTCGGTTGATGGTTCGTCTGGATGAATCTTGGCGCACAGATATCGAAGCGTTAAGGCAGCTGCCTGTTACCGTGCCCCAAGCGAGCAACCCGGAGCTTCAGTACGTCCCATTGGGGGAAATCGCAGACGTTGAACTGACGGTTGGGCCCAATCAGATCAACCGGGAAAGTGGTAAACGCAATGTCATTGTAAGCGCCAATGTTGTCGATCGTGATTTGGGGTCATTTGTTGAGGACATTCGGCAACAGTTACAAAGCGATATATCACTACCAACTGGATATTGGATCGATTATGGCGGCACGTTTGAGCAACTTCAATCAGCGTCTCAGCGTTTAGCAATCGTGGTACCGTTGACGTTATTACTTATCTTTGGACTGTTGTACAGCGCATTCAACTCACTGACAAATGCCTTAATTATATTCACCGGTGTGCCGCTCGCGCTCACAGGCGGTATTTTGGCTCTCTCATTACGCGGTATGCCTCTGTCAATCTCTGCGGCTGTTGGATTTATTGCGTTGTCTGGAGTTGCCGTGTTAAACGGTGTGGTGATGTTATCGTTCATTCAACAGTTACGAGATGAGGGCAAAGCTATCATTGAGGCTGTGTACGAGGGTGCTCGTCAACGATTGAGGCCTGTGCTTATGACGGCACTAGTGGCGAGCTTTGGGTTCATCCCAATGGCGTTTAACACAGGCACGGGCGCTGAGGTTCAACGGCCTTTAGCAACGGTTGTCATTGGCGGAATTGTTTCGTCGACATTGTTGACGCTGGTTGTTCTGCCGGCGCTTTACCTGCTGATAAGCAGACTCAGAATAAGATCGTCTCATTCGTAATCTTGCTGTTTTGGAAGTTGGGTCGAAAGATCCAACTTCCATTCAAATACCCCCGAGCCATCATTACTAATGGCGAAGATACACCTATCGTTTTCAATCGTTTATTTTGGTCATGTCGCGAGCGAGAAGTTTAGCGACAATAGGTGAAGTAATCATTTGAATGACGGCAAAAAATGCAGCGGGAATTGCAATTTCAGGGGGAAGCCCAGATGCAGCAACAAAAGCAGCGGCAATGCTAAACTCCTTTTTACTGACTGTAAAAAGATAAGTGATCATTTCTTGTCGGTCATTGGTAAACAACCGGGACGTCATACCAACCAAATAGCCCATTAGATTAAGGCATAATGCTGCTCCGCCGATCACAAACGCATACCAGCCGTAACCAATGATAGTTTCAGCATTCGGCCCTACAACAGCGAGCAGTATCAAAAGATAGATCACCGAGCCGACACCTGCATAAGTTGAGTCATGTCGTGCAAAGAAGCTCGAAAAACGCGTGCGTAAACTAACACCGACGACCGTTGGAACAAGAACGACCAACATCAACTCAAGAATAATCGTGGCTAAGGGAACGGTTAGCTGAATGCCTGTTAACCATAAAAATAAGAAGGGAACGATGAATGGCGACAGCGCAGTATTGACTGCGTTAAAGACGGCCGCTAAAGCAACATTGCCTCGAGCCATCAGCACTAATAATGGCGAAGAGACATCTGTTGGCAGCGTGCCGAGTAGGGCTTGGCCTGCCGATAACGAGCCGCTGCCGAAGAAAAGTCTTCCGGTCAGCCATCCTGCAATCGACATGGGTCCATAAACGAGACCCAACGCCCACAATTGCCGTGATGGTTTACGTAGCACCATTCGTACATCGTGCGCATCAAAGGTTAAACTGATGACCAGCATTAACAAAGCCAGTAGTAGTCCGATAGAGCCTTCAAAGAAGCGTCCCGTTTCGGGCAGAAGTAATCCTAGCGCTGCGACACTGATGACAAACCAGACAAGGTTGGATTCAATAAAAGAGAAAAAGCGAGAGATATGTAAATCCTTTTTACTTGGCGGACAATTATGCTTTGTTTAGCGCGCTTATTCTGTTGCCAGAATTATACGTCAATTTGATTTGGCTGCCATGCTTACCACATAAATATAAGACACAAACTCCTGCGCGAACGGCCGCATTTGTCTGGCTAACTATCCTTTTTTCCATACCCTCTTGTGCCAAGTTTTGCAGGGTTTGGAGATAAAACGCTAAAACTTCTGGCTAAATGGCCTCGTTAAAATGCTCCTGAGACCCCTACAGGACGGGGCTTGCACGGTTAGCACCTCCTCTCACCATTTAATGTCAGCCAGTCGCTATTTACTCCGGAGGCAGAGGCCAGAGGTTCGAATCCTCTCGGGCGCGCCATTTACCTAGCCTGTCGCGATTTTCTTCCTTAAGCCATTTAACCGACAACTAGCTTTCCCCGATACATTTGCATCTGGCAATGAAAGTCGTACTCTCCGGGTTCCAGCGCTGGTATTTGAATTTGCTTTAATTTGTTAGAAGGCAACGTTTCACTTATTTCTAGCTTGGGAATGAGCAAAGTTTCAGAACAAGGCGATTGATCCTTCCGCAGGAACTTAAGTTCAACCGGTTTACCTTCAGGTATTTTTATTCTCGAAGGCGAGTAGATACCGTTTTCGACGGCAATCACCAAATCACCTTCTCCCAGCTTCAGCTGCTGGGGCTTGTAAAGCCAAAACCACCAGACGATCAGCGCGATCAAAGTGATACCAGCAATATTAATGAATAACATGTTTATTCTCCTGAATGCGTCAGTGTTAGAAGGTGCGTTAATGTTTCTTGGCTTTGAAAAAGCGTAACCGGTTAGCGTTACTCACTACCGTAAGAGAAGAAAAAGCCATTGCTGCACCAGCAATAACCGGGCTCAATAGCATTCCCAAAAACGGGTACAGAACGCCTGCGGCAAAAGGAATACCCGCTACGTTGTAAATAAAAGCACCAAATAAGTTTTGCTTAATATTGCGCAGCGTGGCCTTGCTCACCGCGATCGCATCGGCAAGCCCATGTAACGACCCACGCATCAATGTAATATCGGCACTTTCAATAGCAACGTCCGTCCCAGTGCCAATAGCGAAGCCTACATTGGCAATAGCTAGCGCTGGCGCATCATTAATACCGTCTCCCGTCATACCAACAATTTCGCCTTCCATCTGCAGCTCCTGAACCTTTTTTGATTTTTCTTCCGGCAGAACTTCAGCGAAAAATTCTTTAATTCCTACTTTTTCAGCAACTGCTTCTGCTGTCGCGCGATTATCACCAGTAAGCATCACT
>NZ_JBLWWR010000023.1:0-9175 GCF_048267825.1 Pseudidiomarina sp. | reverse complement strand
TACTTTTGCCATGTTAGCCTCACTTGCCTAGATTAACTACCCGAACCTGTATCAGAAGCATCTTGATGTTGCTGAATAAAATCATCCAACAACTGCTTCTGCTCGTCAGTCAGAGCTAGGTGTTTCAATAATTCAGGGCGGCGCAACCAAGTTCTCCCGAGGGACTGTTGCAAGCGCCACTTGCGTATTTTTTCATGGTTACCACTGAGTAATACAGCAGGAACCGACTCACCATCTAAGATTTCTGGTCGTGTATAGTGCGGACAATCTAGCAAACCATCAGCAAATGAGTCTTCGCTAGCCGAGTCTTGATGTCCAAGAACACCTGGAATCAATCTGGCCACCGTGTCTATCATCACCATGGCTGGCAACTCGCCACCACTTAACACGTAATCTCCAATCGACCATTCTTCATCAACATGTTGCGCAATTACACGCTCGTCAATGCCTTCATAGCGACCGGCGATTAAAATGAGCTTGCCATACTGAGCCAATTCTTGAGCGCCCGCATGATCAAGCTTGCGACCTTGAGGTGACATATAAATCACCTTGGTATCAGCACCGAGCTGTTGTTTAGCTGCTGCAATCGCATCAGTGAGCGGTTGCACCATCATCAACATCCCTGGACCTCCGCCATAAGGGCGGTCGTCAACAGTGCGGTGTCGGTCATGGGTAAAATCGCGCGGATTAATCAGCTGAATATTCAGCAATCCATCCCGCACGGCCCGGCCGGTCACACCATTGTCGGTTATAGCCTGAAACATTTCAGGAAAAAGGCTTATCACCCCAACCTGCAACTTATCAGCCATTAAAAGTCCGACGGCCAATCCACAACAATGCTTTTGTTTTCCATGTCGACTTTCTGAATGTATTGACTCTGAATAAACGGAATCAATCGCTCAGAGCGACCAAATGCATCGTTGCTGTTCGCTTTCACCACCATCACATCGTTCGATGCAGTGGCCATTAACTGATCAACGACTCCCATGTTATAACCGTCAGTATTAACGACAGTCATACCAATCAAATCGCGCCAGTAAAACTCATCCTTTGGCAATTCAGGTAGTAGCGACGCACTAATCACAATTTCCGCACCTGTTAATAAGTGTGCTTGTTCGCGATCTTCTACGCCAGCTAACTTTGCAATCAGTCCTTTATTGTGTCGACGCCATTCTTCGACTTGAACTGGTTGCTCCTTGCCTTGTAAAACAAGTTGCCAAGGGGTGTAATCAAAAATGGCTTCCTGATCATCAGTGAAGCTTTGAACCTTTATCCAGCCTTTTACGCCATATACTGCGCCAAGTTGACCCACAACGACGGTTTCAGCAGGATTATTCATAGCCACCTAACTTCAGAAATATAAATCTATTAAGCCGCGCTACGCGCGTCTTTTACCAGCTTCGATACACGATCAGACAAAGCTGCACCGTTTGATACCCAATGATCAACACGAGCTAAGTCGATACGGATCTTTTCTTCCTGGCCACGAGCGACCGGGTTAAAGAAGCCTACGTTTTCAATAAAACGACCGTCGCGGGCATTGCGACTGTCAGTAACTACCATCTGGTAGAATGGGCGTTTTTTAGCGCCACCACGTTGTAAACGAATGGTTACCATTACGTTCCTCGATACAGTTTCAAATGTTAAGTAAATAAAAAAGTCTCCGACCGGGGTCGAAGAGGTCGTGGAATTTACCCGAAAATTAGTCCGAATGCAAGTTTTTACTAGCGTTTCGGGAACATTCCTGGTGGCATTTTACCACCCATTCCGCCAAGGCCGCGCATCATCTTCGCCATACCGCCGCCTTTCATTTTCTTCATCATTTTTTGCATTTGCATAAATTGCTTCAGCATTTTATTCACGTCTTGTACCTGAGTGCCTGAGCCTGCAGCAATACGACGTTTTCGCGAACCCTTGATTAAATCGGGATGTTCGCGCTCTTTGCGGGTCATTGAGTTGATGATAGCTTCCATACGAACGGTGACCTTGTCATCCAGTTGCCCCTTCATTTGCGCTGACATTTGCCCCATACCGGGCAACTTATCCATTAAGCCCATCATGCCACCCATGTCGCGCATTTGAGCCAGCTGGTCACGAAAGTCCTCAAGCGAGAACTTGCCGTCTTTCATAACCTTTTTAGCAACTTTCTCGGCTTTTGCTTTATCAACTTTAGATTCGAGTTCATCGATCAGCGACATCACATCGCCCATACCTAGAATCCGCGAGGCAACCCGATCAGGGTGGAAAGGTTCGAGCGCAGTATTCTTTTCGCCAATACCAAGAAACTTAATTGGCTGGCCAGTAATATGACGTATCGACAACGCTGCACCACCGCGGGCATCGCCATCTGTTTTGGTTAAGATAACGCCCGTAAGCGGCAGCGCTTCGCTGAACGCTTTTGCAGTGTTGGCCGCATCTTGTCCAGTCATCGCATCAACCACAAACAATGTTTCTATTGGGTTAATTGCTTCATGCAACGCTTGAATTTCAGCCATCATAGCTTCATCAATTGCGGTACGACCGGCGGTATCGACTAAGACGACGTCGAGGAACTTTTTCCGTGCGTGAGCTATTGCGGCTTGTGCAATAGCAACTGGTTTCTGTTCGGTGCTTGACGGGTAAAATTCAACTTCAACTTCGTTCGCTAATGTTTCCAATTGCTTAATAGCAGCTGGACGGTACACGTCGGCACTCACCACCAACACTTTCTTTTTCTGTTTTTCACGCAGGTAACGGGCTAATTTACCAACGCTTGTCGTTTTACCAGCACCTTGCAAACCTGCCATCAGTATCACTGCAGGCGGCTGTGCAGCAAGATTGAGCGGCACATTGCCCTCGCCCATTGCATGCTCCAGCTCTTTTTGAACGATCTTTAAGAACACCTGACCCGGGGTCAGGCTCTTATTGACTTCTTCACCAAGGGCTTGCTCTTTTACCCGGCTTACAAATTCACGCACGACCGGTAGCGCAACATCAGCCTCGAGCAGCGCCATGCGCACTTCTCTTAAAGTATCTTTGATGTTGTCTTCGGTTAAACGTCCGCGACCGGTAATACTCTTCAACGATTGCGACAATCGTTCGCTTAAATTCTCAAACATGCGAATCTGCCCACTTTCTAATTGCTATTTAGTCTATATGGCGGCGATTATATCTTAAATCAAGCAAAGTTTCCTGATCCTATTGGGTTTAGGCGTGACTATGCATATACTTGCTACATTGTTCACCCATTGCGCAGCAGACTGATAATTGTCATGACCCTATTGCTACCCATCAATCTTGTGTTGTACGTATTGAGCGCCGTATTGCTTTGGCGTAGCCTCGCACGAACAACCTCTGCATCTTGGCTACTTCTCATTGTTCCATTGGCGGCAATTTTAACGCATGCGGTGCTGTTATGGGATTACCTCAAAGCCGACCATTTTGATCATTTAAACATCACCACCAGTTTAAGTACGGTCGCGCTATTTTTAGCCGCATTCACGTTAATGCGAAGCCGCCGCGCCGGCGGTTTATTGTTAAGCCCAATAATTTATTTGTTCGCGGCAGTGAGCGTAGTACTGATGGTACTCAGCCCAGCCAACTGGGGCGCCCCACTGAGTGAAGCCCATGGTTTAGTTGTCCATATTATTTTGTCGTTGATTGCCTACGCTGTATTGAGCTTAGCAACGTTGTACGCAATCCAGCTCCTGTATTTAAATTACTTATTAAAGCACCACCGCACGCACGCACTCTCGGGTTATTTACCACCATTGATGACTGTTGAGCGTTACTTTTTCCGTTTATTGAGTACCGGAACTGCGTTACTACTGATCGCAATTATTAGTGGATTCGTATTTCTGAATGACATGTTCGCTCAAGGGCAATCGCACAAAACAATTTTGAGTCTGATTGCGTTCGTGCTTTATGCCGTTGTGTTGTACCTGCACAGCGTAAAGCGAGCGCGCGGAAGAGCACTGGTAATAACGAGTGTTATCGCTAGCATTATTCTGTCATTAGCGTATTTTGGCAGTCGTTTTGTGAAAGATATTCTACTTTCTCTGTAGTTCGTCACGCATTTGCATGTGAAGAACTTGACTTGTAGCGCCAGCTGGCTAAATTAGGCGTTCAGTTTTAAATTATAGGACTTTTTTTTGGACGAGATATCCACCTCGACCCTATTGATCATTCTTGGGGTTTTATTGTTTCTTTCCGCGTATTTTTCTGGCTCGGAAACCGGCATGATGTCGGTCAATCGTTACCGCTTACGTCACCTCGCGCAGCAAGGTAATGCTGGAGCCAACCGCGTACTCTATCTTCTCGACCGTCCTGATCGTTTAATTGGTCTTATTCTAATCGGTAATAATTTAGTTAATATCGCCGCTTCGGCAATCGCGACAATCATTTGCTTGCGCTGGTTTGGCGATGCTGGAATCGTAATCGCAACGTTTGGTTTAACCTTGGTTGTGCTAATTTTTGCTGAGGTAACCCCCAAAACAATTGCGGCACTGCACCCAGAGCGCATTGCGTTTCCTAGCTCATTTGTTTTAAAGCCAATGTTGACTGTGCTCTACCCCCTCGTCGCAACAGTTAACTTTATAACGAATAGCTTCATGCGTTTACTTGGTATTAATCCGAAAGGCTCCTCTGGCCAAGATGCGTTGAGCTCGGAAGAGTTGAGAACGGTGGTCAATGAAGCAAACTCAATGATTCCTTCAAGTCACCAAGACATGCTGATTAGTATCTTGGATCTTGAAAAGGTTACCGTTGAAGACGTCATGATTCCGCGCGCTGATATATCGGGTATTGATGTGCAGGACGACGTGAAGTCAATCGTTAAGCAACTCAGTCAGGCCCAATACACCAGAATATTGCTCTACCGAAATGAAATTGACGACGCGGTGGGCTTTTTACACGCGCGCGACATCATGCAAATCATGACAAAAAACAATAGTGATTTGGATAAATCTGAAATTGTCCGCGCCGCGCGGGATATTTATTACATTCCAGAAGGCACGCCGCTAAACGTGCAACTACTGAAGTTTCAGCGCAATAAAGAACGTATAGGTTTGGTCGTGGATGAATACGGCGATATTCAAGGGTTAGTCACTTTAGAAGATATTTTAGAAGAGATTGTGGGTGACTTCACCACCAGCATTGCGCCAGCGCCAAGCGAATCAACCCAAGTTCAAATTGATGGTTCGGTACATGTTGAAGGTGTTGCGAATATTCGTGACTTAAATAAAGAAATGAACTGGGACTTACCAACCGATGGCCCCAAAACGGTCAGCGGTTTAATCATCGAACAACTGGGCGATATTCCGCAGCGGCCATTATGTTTACGCATTAATGGCTATGCTATTGAAGTTATTGAAAGCAGTGACAATTTAGTCAAACTGGTGCGCGTGCTACCCGATAGGTAGCACTTCGTTCGCTATTCTTAACCTGTTATCTTAACCAAAGAATAAGCGCCACAACCAGCCGCGCTCTAAATCTTCTTCACAGGTGCGTAACTGAGCACCATAACGACTGGCGCGTTGTTTAACCCGCTGCGCGGTATTCATTAACCAACGTTTACTGCGATAGGTTTGACGCTGATAGCCGCCCCATCCCTCATGGTAATTAAGATATTGCGCATAAGCATCCCATTTAGAAACACCATTTATTTTGTGACTTTTTGAGATAAACCATCCCATAAAATCAAGCGCATCATCAAAATCGTCACGTGATGACCACGAGTTCCCTGTTTCACGAACGTAGTCATCCCATGTTGGCGTCTTAGCTTGTGAATAACCATAAGCACTACTTACCCGCCCCCAAGGGATAATCCACAATAGATAGTCCCGTGGTGGCACGGCATCGTGCTTGAATGAGCTCTCTTGGTACATCATGGCCATGGGAACTTGAATCGGTACGCCCCATTTATCGCGCATTGCTGCAGCGGCATCGTACCAATCACGTTTTTCCATAAAAATACCACAGAGGTTTTCCGGCTCTTTCGGTGGTGCTGATGCGCAGCCGACTAAACTAAGAGTCGCCGCAATAATCGTAAACTTAAACTTCATTTTTTAACAATCCGGCGATTGGCAAGCCGCTCGTCGGAAATACTCCTCTAAAAAATCATCAAAGCTCGTGTGTGCATCTGCCGCCTCAAGCTCGTGTTGCGCAACCAATGACGCTTCACGCAAACGCTCAAATTCAGCCTCGGTAAAATATTTTAAGGGCTGATCGAGTTGCTTTTTATAGTCCCGAGCAAGCTGCATGCCAAATTCGCTGTTGTCGATATTGTGCTCAATCAAGTACGCCATAACGCGCCCTGATAACGTCAGTTCTGGATTAAGCACACAACGATATTGTTCGTTAATTGCTGTGACATAATCTTGCTGACCATATGCTGTGTCCATCACTTTGGCAATTTGCTGCAAATCAGCAAATATTTCTTCTAACCAATCAGATATGGGCCTTTCATAGCCATTGTCTTGCAAGGTTAAGCGCGGGTTACGCCCATCCATGACAACCCGATTAAAGTTGGTGTCGGTTATCACCTGTTCATCCCAACTGAGCTTCGCACTTGGTTTCAGTGCACAATAAATCAATAGCACATCAAGCAGTTGCATCTGCTCAGCAGTAATACCTATAGGGCTAAATGGATTCACATCCAACGCCCGGACTTCAATGTATTCTACCCCGCTACGTTCCAGTGACTGCGTCGGCGTTTCACCCGAACGCGCGACCCGTTTAGGTCGGATCGTTGAATAGAATTCATTTTCAATTTGTAGAATATTAGTGTTGAGTTGGCGATACTCACCATCCACTTTAACACCAATTTTGCTAAACCGCGTGGAGGGTGTTGTGATCGCTCTACGTAAGCCAGTCACATACTCGTCCAGCGTGTTATAGGTGATTTTAAGGTCCACTTGCTCTTTATTTGTGTAGCCTAAGTCACTCATCCGCAACGAGGTTCCATACGGCCGATACACTGTGCCTTTACCCAATTCAGCAAAAGACATGTTCCCTTCGGTGTGCTTAAGAAACGACTTGCAAATAGCGGGCGAGGCCCCGAATAAGTAGGGAATAAGCCAGCTCACTCGCTTGTAGTTTCGAATTAAGTGAAAGTACCGCTCTGAAATAAAGTCTTGGTTGAGTTCACGCTGCTCGCGTTCAGCGAGCAAGTTCCAGAATGTATCCGGCAATGAAAAGTTGTAATGTACCCCAGCAATAATTTGCATACCGCCGCCATAGCGATAGGTAAGCCCCTGCCGGTATAAAGTTTTCATTCTACCGGTATGGGATTTACCATACTGTGCAATCACAATATCTTCTGCAGCGCCGACAAAACAAGGCATGCTTAATGGCCATAATAATTCATCACCTAATTCGCGATAAGTTACTTTATGGATATCCATCAGCTGTTGCACGGTGACCTTAATATCACTGGCTACAGGTGTTATAAATTCCATTAAGGTTTCGGCATAGTCGGTCGTAATTAACGGGTGTTTAAGCGCCGAGCCTAACTTTTCCGGATGTGGCGTAGGTGCAAGTTTTCCTGCTTCGGTAATACGCAAGGTTTCGCGTTCAACTCCGCGGTGTATGTCACGTAGAATATGAACGTGCTCGGAATTGGCGAGTACTGCCAACACATCGGCAAATTGTGACTGCAAAATGGGATCCTGCCTTATATCGTCGAGCCATTAGTTATCGCGAAATATTACTGGTTTATAACCTGTTAGTCCATGTTAGTCGATCAGTGTTTAGCATTGGCTAAACACTGCTTGCATGGCATGATAGACAATTAATTGACTATCTTCATATTGGTCTTGAGGCAATCCATGCAACTGCGAAAAGGCTTGGCAGAACTATTTTATAAGCTGTATCGTCGGTTAAACCCAGACGATACTGCCACGGCTAAGTCTATGACCATGGCCGCTCGCGAAAAAGAAATTAAAGCTGCGGCTGCGGCAAATCAAACAAAAAGCGAATTTCTCGCCAATGTCAGTCACGAAATTCGTACGCCAATCAATGCTATTTTAGGGATGACGCAGCTCACCCTAAAAACCAACCTCGACGAACAACAACGCAGCTACTTAAAATCTATTGAGAGCTCATCGCGAATCTTACTGGGAATTGTCAACGACATGCTCGATTTTGCCAAGATTGAAGCTGGCAAACTCAGTATAGAAGCCATTCCGTTTGACCTTGAAGAGGTTTTGGCCAACCTTGCTGACATGTTTGCCTATCGCGCATACGATAAAAACCTGGAATTTATCATTAACTTACCAACCAACATTCCAACACGATTAATCGGTGATCCGCTGCGGCTTAATCAGGTGTTGGTAAACTTGGTCAGTAACGCTATCAAATTTACAGAAGATGGCGAAATTGTTGTTTCGGTTACATTACTGGATGTCGACGAGGGGGATGTGTTTCTGCGTCTTTCCGTAACGGATACAGGTATCGGTATGGACGAAGCACAACGGGCGCGTTTATTTGACGCCTTCACGCAGGCCGACACCTCCACCACGCGCAAATTCGGTGGCACTGGCCTGGGGCTCGCCATCAGTCAGCGCATTGTAAAAATCATGAATAAGCATGGCTTAGGCGTAACCAGCAGCGTTGGGCAAGGCTCAACGTTCTTTCTTGAACTGCGATTACCGATTCAACAGAATCAGGACTTATCGAACCGCGATGCCTTGATCAAGCGCTTACAAAATAAACGCGTTTTAGCCATCGAAGATAACTTAACGACGCGCGAAATGCTGACTGAGTTATTACGCAGCTATAACGTCGATATACAAACGTGCCGCACTGCCGAAGAGGGTTTGAAACAGCTTGAACAGCAACCTTTCGACGCCGCAATTGTGGACTGGCAATTGCCCGGTATTAGCGGGTTGGAGTTCTGTCAGGAAGTACTTTCAAAACAGCACACCACATCACCTAAATTGATACTTGCAACCAATTATCATGCGAAAGACATGATTGAGCAGGCACAATCGATTGGGGTGGCTGACTATATTGTTAAGCCTTATACCAGCTCGGCGTTGGTGCGCGTACTGTGCTCTGCGCTGTCCATCAGTACAGATAGACAAGCAATGCCGAGTAATAACCGCTTAAAAGAAATTCACGGCGCACCTGTGTTGCTGGTTGAAGATAATGACATTAATCAAATCATCGCACGAGAAATGCTACAACATGCTGGCAT
>NZ_JBLWWR010000022.1:0-10679 GCF_048267825.1 Pseudidiomarina sp. | reverse complement strand
CGTATTGCAGCATCAGGTCAGATGCAAACAGCCCTTGGACCGGATTGGGCTTTGCCAAGCTGTCGAGAATGAGCAGCAGCTGCCGCTGCTCAGTCTGTTGCTCATCGAACCAATCATGGACTGTATCTATCATCGAGATGCTTCCACTTGGCACAATCCGTCCCTGCACGCTTCGCAAATCGGGCAACGACTTGCGCCGATCTGCCTGGCCTTCCGGGCTATCTGCAGCTGGGTATTAGCCAACGCCAGTTTCGGCTTTGTACCGGCCTTGTCCTGATCTGCTGCCCACGGAATCACCGGTGCCAGGATGCTCAGCCCTGAACCCTTGCCCGGTGCTCCCCCGGAGTTCATCTTGATAGTCGCGCCGCTCAAGGTCACGCCACTGGGATCAACTTTGAGGAAGCTACCGCCGCCAGCGGCGGTTAGCTCCATCCCCGCATCGATGATGACTTTGCTACCCGCGTAGTAGTGAATCTCGTTACCTGCCTCAATGAACTGCCCGGTGCCGATCTTCACGTGCTGGGTGTTACCCACGGTGAGGTGGTCGTTTACACGGATTTCGGTCTTTCGATCGGCATGGGTTGTGCGATGTTCTTCGGCCTTGAATTCGCTGTAGCTGTTGGCCTCGACGGTGTCGTGGCGCTCGTGGCCGACGCGGAGCTTCTGGTCGTGTTCGATGTTCTCGTCCCAGTCGCGCTGGGCGTGGATATAGATTTGCTCGACACCCTTGCGGTCTTCGATGCGCAGTTCGTTGTAACCAGCACCGCCGGGTGAACTAAGGGTCTTGAACACGCTGCGGGTCTTGTTTGCCGGCAGGCCATAGGGCACGACGTGCTCTTTGTGGTACAGGCAGCCAGTGACGAGGGGCTGGTCGGCGTCGCCTTCGAGGAAGGTGACCAGCACTTCCATCCCAACGCGCGGGATAGCTATGCCGCCGTAGCGGTCACCAGCCCAGCTTGTGCTGACACGCAGCCAGCAGCTGGTCTTGTCGTCGGCCTGGCCTTCGCGGTCCCAGTGGAACTGGACTTTCACGCGACCGTACTCGTCGCAGTGGATTTCTTCACCAGCAGGGCCTGTGACAACGGCAGTCTGGCTACCGAGAACCTTAGGCTTGGGATGCTTCAGGGCCGGGCGATAGGGCGCATGCCAGGGCGTCGCGGTGAAGTGGTTGCGGTAGCCTTGGGTGAAGCCGTCACGGGCCAGACTATCGCTTGTCACCGATTCTTCCAGCACTTGCGGCTGCTTGCCTTCATGGAGGATTTCGTTGAGCAGCCAGAGCTGGTTCCAGTCACTGAGCGGGTGGTCGGTCAACGCGAGAAAATGGCCGGTGACCAGCTGCGGTTGGTCGCTCTCACCTTCGGCTAATTCGTAGTCGCTGCGGTGGCGTTCAAGAGCGCGTTGGGACAGCTGCTTGCCTCGGGCTCGCTCGGTGAAACGGCCGGGGTAGTCGTAATCTTCTAGGTCCGGTTGGAACTCGCTGTGGAAGGCACTTTCCATGGTCAGGCGCGGTTTCTCGAAATCATAGTCGCGGCGAGTGACGCGGCTGGTGCGGGTCTCGACGCGCAGGCCGAAGCGCTTGACCACCGGCTCGTCGGCGACCAAACCGGAATCCTGCTGGTACGTCACCGGTGCGAGCTTGGGAAACCCCGTCTGGTCATCTCCGAAGACCAGCACATGGCCCGCCGCGCTGTGCTGGAAGTGGTAGTGAATGCCCTCTTCCTCGCACAGGCGCTGGATGAAGTGCAGATCGCTTTCGTCGTACTGCACACAGTAATTGCGCTCGGGGTAGACCGAGCCGAGGCCGAAGCGAAAAGCGTTGGCCTGGATGCCATGCTCTTCGAGCACCTGGCTGATGATCTTTTCCACCGTGAGGTGCTGGAAGATGCGCTGGTTGGTACGGTGGGATAAATAGGCCAGCTGCGGACGTAGGGTGATGTGGTAGCGGGTCAGGCGCTTGCCGGAGTCACCTTGGGCGACGCGGTGGATCAGGCCATGGATGCCGTTTCCGGCCGGCGATAGGGCCAGGAAGGCCGGCTGATGCAGCAGGTTTTCCAGGTCCATATCAGGGCGTTCGCTAACCAGTTCGAGCTCGAAGGCGAAGGGCTGAGAGAGCGCCTCGCGGCCCCTGAATTCTAGAACCTGCAGGTCGTGCTCGATGCCATCGATGGCGAGACTGAAGTGAGTTTCGTCGGCCGGGTTGAACATGTCTTCGGTCCGTCCTTAGAGGGATGCTGGGCTGATGTTCAGCCGTTCCATGCGATAGAGCAGGGTGCGGCGCGGCAAGCCGAGTTCGCGTGCGGCCTGACTCTGGTTGCCACCGCTGTTGCGCAGGCAGTCGATCAACAGGTTGCGCTCGACCCGCTCGAGCCGTTCGCGCAGGTTCAGCGTGCTGTCGAGTTCATCATCCAGCTTGCGCAGACTGAAATGCTCCGGCAGCAATTCGCCGGACTCGCAGAGCAGTACGGCACGTTCGACCAGCCCCTTTAGCTCCCGCACATTGCCCGGAAATCCATACCCGGCGAGCTGTTCCAGTGCAGCATCGGACCAGCGCACGGCATCACGTTGCAGAAAGCCGCAGGCGTTGTCCGCAAAATGCCGCGCCAGGCGCAGGATGTCTTGTCCGCGCTCGCGCAGGGGCGGCAGTTCTATCGGGAAAATGGAGAGCCGGTAGTAAAGATCCTCGCGAAAACGACCTTCCTCGACGCGCTTGTGCAGGTCCTGGTGAGTTGCAGCGACGATCCGGACATCGACCTTGTGGGTGCGAGTGCTGCCCAGCGGCCGCACTTCGCCTTCCTGCAGGACCCGTAGGAGCTTGGCCTGCAAGGTCAGAGGCATGTCACCGATCTCGTCTAGAAACAGCGTGCCGCCATTGGCCGCATCGAACAGCCCTTCGTGGTCACGATCAGCACCGGTAAAGGCCCCCTTGCGATAGCCGAACAGCTCACTTTCCAGTAAATGCTCCGGTAAAGCCGCGCAATTCTGGACGATAAAGGCCTGGCTGCGTCGCGAGCCGCAATCATGAACGGCGCGGGCAACGAGTTCCTTTCCCGTGCCGGTTTCACCGGTCAGCATAACGCTTACCGGGTTATGCAAGACCTTGCTGATCAGCCCGTAGACTGCGCGCATCCGTGGGCTGTCGCCGATCAGGCCATAGCCGCTGGCGCAGGGACGCGTCGATGCAGCGGGTGCGAGATCTGGTTGCCGAGTATCACGCAAGCGATTGAGCAGTTTGGCCTGGCCAAGGGCGAACCGGCCAAGGTTGGACAGCGTGGCCGAGCCCGCCGCGAGATCTTGATGGGTGTTGCTGGCAACCACCAGTAACCCGGCGGTATGGCCCTCAGCGTCCTGCAGCGGCAGGCACAGCAGGCTGCGCCATGGGCTCGATGTTTCTGGCAGGAAGCTGGTCTGGTGCAGGCTGGCATCGAGTGGCGCGATGCTCAGTTGCTGGTTTTGGCTGAGGCAATACTGCAGCAATTGTTCGTCGCGATAGTCGCTGGGCACGCTGGTCGCCTCGTGCCCCCGCGTTCCCTCCAACCATTCGGCCGAAAGCGTCAGGCGCGTGTGGGTTGCGTCGAGCACGTAGAGCTGAGCGAGCGAGCAGTGCGCCAGTTGTGCGACCAGTTCGGTGAGCCCATTGAGCCAAGCGTTCGTGTCGGTGTTCCATGCCAGCTCGGCGAAGCGCTCGAGCAGCGATCGCGGGTCAAATGTTGAGGGCGGTTCGACGAACATGGACGGGACCTTAAGCGAACTCACAGACAACTGCTCCGTCGCCGTCGAGCGTGGCGTGTACCCGTTGCAACGTTTCGCCACCAGCCATAGCGTCGAGCAGCCGGTCGACTACCAGCGGTTGCAGGTGCTGGTCGATGAGATGGTCGATCAGCCGCGCGCCGCTTTCGCTATGTGTGCAGCGCTCGGCCAGATGCGCCAGCAACGCCGGGCAGTGGCTGAACTGCAGCTGACGTCGTGCGAGGCGTTCGCCGAAGCGGGTGAGCTTGAGCTCCACCAGTTCATTCAGCACCTCACCCTCGATTGGGTAATAGGGCACAACGCGCATCCGGCCGAGCAGCGCCGGTTTGAAATGCTGCGTCAGTTGCGGGCGAATGGCCTGCTCCAAATCGTCTGCTGCGGGGCGCTGGCCGTTGGCGCAGAGACCGGCGATGCGGTCACTGGCCAAGTTGCTGGTCATCAGGATCAAGGTGTTGCGGAAGTTGATTTCGCGCCCTTCGCCGTCGTTGGCCACACCTTTGTCGAAGATCTGATAGAACACATTCATTACGTCCGGGTCGGCCTTCTCGACTTCGTCGAGGAGCACCACCGAATAGGGTTTCTGCCGGACGGCCTCGGTGAGCATGCCGCCCTCGCCGTAGCCCACGTAGCCTGGAGGCGCGCCGATCAGTCGGGAAACACTGTGTTTTTCCTGAAACTCAGACATGTTGATGGTGGTGAGAAAGCGCTCTCCGCCGTAGAGCAGGTCGGCAAGTGCCAGAGCGGTCTCGGTCTTGCCGACCCCGCTGGGGCCGACCAGTAGGAACACGCCCACCGGCGCGTCGGCGCGGTTTAGGCCAGCGGCGGTTGCACGCATCGAACGGTCCAGTGCCTCGACAGCTTGCGCCTGACCACGCACTCGCTGGCGCAGGTCGCTGGCGAAAGTCAGCACTTTGCTGTTGTGCTCGCGTGCCAGTTGCGAAAGCGGCACGCCGGTCCAGTGACTGATCACTTCGGCCACTAGGCGCGGGCACACCTCGAAGCTGACCAGGCGCTCGTGGGTCTGGGCGCTGGCCAGCTCGACCTGCACGTCCCGCAGCTCCGCTTCCAGGGCATTTATCTCCTGCGCCGTTTGTGTGGACGCTTCTTCAACGGCCGCCTGACGGGCCGACGCGCAGGCCTTGCGCAAGTCCAGTAGCCGCTCGGCGAGCTCGCGCTGGACAGACCAGCGGGTCTCTACTTGTTCGAGTTCGGCGCGTGCTTCGCTCAGCCGGACGTCTAAAGCGTCGAGCGCTTCGCGGTCTACATTCAATCCGGCATCGAGGTCCCTACGTACCGCTTCGCGTTGGCGTTCACCTTCTGCAATTTCTCCACGCAGGCGCTCCAGTGCCTCCGGTGCAGCTGCCAGGCTGATGCGCACGCGGGCGCAGGCGGTGTCCAATACATCCACCGCCTTATCGGGCAGTTGGCGGCCTGCCAGGTAGCGGGCCGACAGTTCTGCTGCGGCTACCACCGCATCGTCGCGCAGGTAGATGCCGTGGCTCTTTTCATAGACCGGCGCAAGGCCGCGAAGGATGGTCACCGCTTCGTCGACGGTTGGCTCGTGCAGCTGGACAGGCTGGAAACGGCGGGCGAGGGCCGGGTCCTTCTCGAAATATTTTTTGTATTCGCTCCAGGTGGTGGCGGCGATGGTGCGCAGCTCGCCTCGCGCCAACGCGGGCTTGAGAAGATTGGCGGCGTCGCCACTGCCTGCTTGGCCACCCGCACCGATCAGGGTGTGGGCTTCGTCAATGAAAAGGATGATTGACTTGGGCGAGCCTTTGACTTCATCGATCACGCCCTGCAGGCGGCGCTCGAATTCCCCTTTGACGCTGGCGCCGGCCTGCAGCAGGCCCAGATCAAGGGCCATGAGCTCGACGCCCTTGAGTATGTCCGGGACTTCGCCGGCCGCAATGCGCAGCGCCAGCCCTTCGACGATGGCGGTCTTGCCGACACCGGCTTCACCCACAACGATCGAGTTGCTTTTGCGCCGACGGGCGAGGATGTCGATCATCTGGCGGATGGCGCCATCGCGACATAGGACAGGGTCGAGCTTGCCGTCACGGGCCTGCTGAGTGAAGTTGTGGGTGAAGCGTGAGAGGTTCGATTCGCCGCTGGCAGTGGGGGTGCTTGCGGGTTGCTGCATTGGCTGTTGAGCCAAGGCGAACTCGCGTAGCCGCTCGGCGTTGAGCTTGGCCAGCAACGGTTGGTAGTGACTGCCCGCATAGCGCATCGGGTTGCGCAACAGCGCCAGGATCAGCGCGGCCTGGTCGATCTGGCTCTGGCCGAGTTCGAGGTTGCCGACCAGCAGGGCGTCCTGCAGCCACTGCACTAGTTCCGCGGAGAACACCGGATTGCGTGACTCGCTGTGCTCGCCACGCGGATGTAGCGCCTGGGCCAGTGTGCCGGGATCGACGTCTGCATCCTGCAGCGCTCGGTTCAGTAAGCCTTCGGGGCGCTCCAGCAAGCCGAGCAGCAGGTCTTCGACGAGTATCTTACTGCCGCCACGTACCACGCAGCGCTCCGCTGCGGTTTCCAGGTCATGCTTGGTCTGTGCATCCAGGGCTTGGACCAGTTGTTGAAGGTCTACGTTGATCATCTTCATCTTCCTTAATGAGTCTGGCTGCCCAAGGTGACTATGCCGTCGGCGCGCTCGCTGCCGAGCCAGCTGGTCCAGCCGAGGCGGCAGGTGTTCTCGGCGCCGATGCGCAGGTCACGAATGTCGTCCTGGCGCAATTGCAGTCGGATGTCATAGTCCAGCGGATCGCGCAGGGTGAAGCGCACCAGTGCGCAGAGCGGCTGATAGCCGGTGCCGACTGGCAGAAATTCGTGAAAGCGGTCCCAACTGAGTTGGCGGATACGGATGCGGAACTTGCCGCCGCGATCGCGCACCCGCTCGCCCAGCACCAGGCTCTCACCGAGCTGGCTGTTGGCGCGGCCGAGGCGGTTCTGCTGCTCGGCGAGAATCTCGACCTGACGCTCAAGGCACTGCTCGATGCGCAGGTCGGCGTGCTTGAAGTAGTAGCGCAGTACCGACTCGATCAAAGCCGCCGAGTGCGCGCGCAGGCTGAGCAGCCCCAAGTACGGCAGTAGGCGCTTCCAGTTCAACTCCGAGGCGGCACGGATTTGCTCACCGCCGAGGCCGATGAGGGCGAACAGCTGTTCGGACAGCGGGTCGCGTGCGCCAGTGCTGAAGCGCGCGCGGTAACGGTACTTCTGCCAGATCGGCAGAATCAGGCGCTGCAGACGATTGTTGAACAGGTCCAGAAATTCGCGTGTCGGGTTGCCTTCGGCGCTATCGCCGAGGGCCTGCTCACCATAGAAGGCAGGCAGTGGCGAGCCGGCCCCGAAGAGGCTGACCAGGTTGATCCGCAGTTGTGCGCGCAGTTGCCCATGCTCTTCGAAGAAGTGCACGCTGTCGACGTCGCTGCCGGGGAAGCCCAGGCTCGGGTTGGCCTGGAACTCGAGGTGCTCGTAGAGCGCCTCTTCGTCCAGGTCAGGATGGGCAGCTTTCAGACGGTCCATCACCAATAGCACACCCTGGAACAGGCTGTACTCGCGGATGCCCCGGCTGATCCGGTTTAGAGCAGGGGCTGCTGCCCCATACGTGGCGTCCATTGGTACACCTCTCCCTGTGTGCTCTTGACGCGCAGCTCGTGATACGAGTTGAGGCTTGCGTACAGCGCAAAGAATTCATTGAGTATCGAAGCAAAGAGGAACAGGTCTCCCTCGCCCAGATAGCCCTCGGGGTCCATCACCAGTTCCGTTCGCACGCCGCGTACCGGCAGGCCACGGTGCAACCGGTCGACGTGCTGATGTCCGATCTGCTTGAGCCCGCCGAGCAGGCGCTTGCTGACCTTTTCGGCATGCTGGTCGTAGTAACGGGGCAGGTCATAGGTCTCGAGAATGACCTTGAGCGCCTCGACATTGGCCAGCGACAGGTAGTTGAGCGACATGTTGCTGATCAGCTTCCAGAGGAAGTCGCGGTGCAGCGGTGGCGCGTAGCTCGGCGTCACGGCGCTGATGTTGCGAAAGGTCAGGAACTCCGGCGTATCTTCGCTGGGCAGACAGATATCGCCCAGGCGCAGCTGGCGCGGCAGGTTCTGGTTGGTACAGGTCAGCTCGATGGACAACGTCTCGTGTTGGTCGAGGTTGCGCAGGCCAAAGCTGAGGTAAGTCTCAAGCCCGTCGCCAAGCATCGAGGGTTGCTGGCGCACGCTGTAGTGCGGGCGCGCCACCGGCACGTCGAAACTGGGGTCGTGCTCGAAGGATTCGAACGGCACGTATTCCTCGTAGCCCTTGCCGCCGGGTTTCCAACCGGTGACGCGGTCAACCGAGAAGACGCCGCACTGGTTGCTGTCGAGCTCAGACGGCATCAGCAGGTATTGGTCCTGCTTGCCGTCGAGACGGATCGGGATGGCGTCGTGCTCGAACAGGTTGACAATCGGCGTGCAATACAGACGCACGTTATCCAGGGTCGGGCGGATCCGCTGCACGCCGGCCTTGTGGATGTCGAAGCGCAGCTCGAAGCCACGAGCCTGCTCCAGGACTTCCTGCGGCAGACGCTTGAGCGCGTCAAGACCCTGGAGGTCGACGAAAAGGAACTTCTCCTGGAAGGCGAAGTATTCCTGCAGGTAGCGATAGCCCCGGAAGGTGTTGAGCGGGTAGGGGATGAGCGCCTGATCTTCGGCAAAGCCCACCGGCTGCAGCTTCGACGGATCGAGTTGCAACGCCGGCAACGCCATACCGAAACCATCGGTGAACGGTTTGCCCTCAGCATCCAGCGCAACCAGTTGCACACCGTCGAGATGACGCAAAAGGCTCAGGTAAAGCATCTGGCTGATGTAGCGCTCGCCGGCCAGGTGCAGGCGCAGCTGCTTGAGGTTCAACTCGCCGAGATGCCCGTCGGTCGTCATCTGCAGACGCAGGCTCAGCAGCGCTCCACCACCCTTGACCGAATAGTCCAGCCCGTCGAGCGCCAGCGGTAAAACCTCGGTGGCGTAGGCGGTGCGAAAGCGGCAGGTCACGCCCTGAATCGGCTTGGATTCGACCGGCGTGTTGCGCGGCACCATTAGCGCAGGGCCGGGCCGTTTGAGCGGATCGAATTGCAACATGCTAAACGCCGGCAGAGGGCGCATGTAGTTCGGCCACAATAGGTGCATCAACGAATGCGTCAGCTCCGGCAGCTCGTCATCGAGCTTCTGGCGCAGCCGCCCGGTGAGAAAGGCGAAGCCTTCGAGCAGCCGCTCAACATCCGGGTCGCGCCCGGCCTGACCGAGAAACGGCGCCAGCGCCGGGCTACGCTCGGCAAAGCGTTTGCCGAGCTGGCGCAGGGCGGTGAGTTCGCTCTGGTAGTAATGATTAAAAGACATTCGAAGCGCTCTTCCTTGGGCGTAGGGTCATGGACACAGGGCGGTGTCACGAATTTTCCAAGCGTGTATGGAGTTGCCTCTGCGTTCGTGATGCGAGCGTCCGAGCTGCGCAAGAAACCCTGGTTTGTCGAGCGAAAGCGAATTGCCATTCGCGGTGATATCGAGGCGATAGGTATCAGGAACGCTATTTTCCAACTCATCATTGAAGGATATGTACGACAGCACTTCGATGACTTCGCCAACCGCGACGCGCTTGTTCAATACGAACGGCTCTTTGGCGTTGGAATATTCATAAGCGGTGATATCGACCGGATAGCTGCAGAGATTTTCCAGGTCGGCGATAAACACCGTTTTCGATTGTGCTGTGCAACCTCCGAGAACGAACAGGGAAAGCAGGACGAGGTGCTTAGTCATCGAATTGCACCCGTGATAGCCAAAGCAGGCCTTTGACATCTTGTTCCGAGGCGACTGCGCGGTTCCAGTAATCCTGATAGCCTCGCGGGCCCCCCGGAGAATCTGAGTGATAGTGCATTACGTCTACGTCACCACTGCCCGGAACAGGGTGGTTAGCTACCGGGGATTGGGTTAGGACGGTAGAGGTTTCTTTGTGACACCAGGAGTACTCAGGAACCAGTCCGCCATCGCCGTACTCGTTGAGAATCAAGTGACCTACTTCGTGAGCGACAGTGTGTTCGAAATCGCCATCTGCGAAGCCCGCAGGATAATTGGCGGCGCTCCAGAAACCCTGGTTGTGATAGATCTTCTTGAACATGGCAAAACTGGTTGAGCGACCAAAATCGGCGCTCAGTGAGGAAATCAGCGGGAAATTCTTGGCGCTTGGTTCGGTGTTCACATCAGCCACCACCTTAACCTTGTAAACGCCTTTTGCCGTCTGGATAGGTGCGCCAACGCCTTGTGCGCGACTGCCGTCGCGCGACCAGTAACGTTCGATACCCGCCTTGGCCATGGCCAGCAACTCGGTGAAGGTTTTTGCCGTCAGGTTGTCGTCCTTCCCCGATACGCCTCCATCGGAAAAACTTGGCCGCAGGGTAATTTCAACCAACTGGGCCGAGCGATCGATTCGAGCATCGACCCACTCAATCTCTTCGGCGTTGTTGCTGAGCACGAGTTCTTCGATTTGTTGCTGACCACCCGTTACTGCCGTCAAACGCACCTTCAGGTTGGGGCTCTTTAGCACCTTGGTATCGAGCACTCCAGCCTGGTTGTAACCGTCCCATTGCCAAAAATGCTCGCCAGCGGGCAGCAGTGTGGCGGTGTTGGGTTCTGCATATAACAGGGTGCTGCCATCGAGTACTTCAAGCGTCAGGCTATCCGCAGGTTGCTTGCGATTGGTCACCAGAAAATCGATGGTTTCGCTGTTCTCCGTTGAACCATCTTTCAATTCCTTGAAATCAGGAATTTGTAGAGGCGTCAGGATGCGATTACCGCCGCGTTTCAGACTGAGTCGGTAGTCCAGCTCTTCGGTTGTTGTCTCCGCCGCTTGCGCCGCTGGAACCAAGGCGCCGGCCAAGGCCGTTCCCACCGCCGTTGCTGCTGTTGCCG
>NZ_JBLWWR010000021.1:0-11066 GCF_048267825.1 Pseudidiomarina sp. | reverse complement strand
AGGGGTGTAGTTCCAATTGGTAGAACAGCGGTCTCCAAAACCGACGGTTGGGGGTTCGAATCCCTCCACCCCTGCCAAACAGATCAAAGGCGTTATTCGTTAATCGAACGCTACGCTTGTTGTTACTGGTATGTAATGACTAACGAATAACGAATAACGAATAACGAGTAACGGTTTTTCAAACAGGATTAGATAATGAGTGCAAACACCGAAACGCAAAGCAGCTCACTCGACGGCTTAAAATGGATCGTCGCGATTGCATTACTCGCTGCCGCAGTATTGGGTAACTATTATTATGGTGACCAGATCTCTGTGCTATACCGCGCTATTGCCGTGGTACTTTTAGTTGTTATTGCAGGTGTTATTGCTGGCCTTACAAGCAAAGGTCGCCGCTTCCGTAATTTCGCTAAAGAAAGCCGTACTGAAACGCGCCGTGTGGTTTGGCCATCACGTCAAGAAGCCACGCAAACAACAATTATTGTTGTAATAGCGACTGCGATTGTTTCATTAATTCTGTGGGGCATGGATGCGATTCTAGTTCGCGTCGTGGGCTTCTTTACCGGACTGGAGTTTTAATTTATGACTGATAAAAAACGCTGGTACGTGGTTCAAGCATTTTCTGGATATGAAAAGCGTGTTGCTGATTCGCTGCGTGAGCACATCAAAATGCACGGCATGGAAGACAAGTTCGGTGAAGTGCTAGTACCAACTGAAGAAGTCGTTGAAATGAAGGGCGGCAAGCGCGCGAAAAGCGAACGCAAATTCTTCCCAGGTTATGTGCTTGTGGAAATGGCGATGGATGAAGATGCATGGCATCTCGTTAAAAGCATTCCACGCGTTTTAGGTTTCATTGGTGGTACGCAAGAGCGTCCAACACCAATTACTCAAAAAGAAGCCGACACCATTTTGAATCGTTTACAGGAATCTGTAGACAAGCCGAAGCCGAAAACATTATTCGAGCCAGGCGAAGTTGTTCGTGTTAACGACGGTCCGTTTGCTGATTTCAACGGTACTGTTGAAAGCGTTGATTATGAGAAGAGCCGTTTAACTGTATCGGTTTCCATCTTCGGTCGCGCAACACCGGTCGAGCTCGAGTTCGGTCAGGTCGAAAAGGCTTAAAGACAAAAGCGTTACTAGTTATTGGTTGTTGGTTACTCGTTAAACACTAAAGACGAATAACCAATAACGAACAACGAATAACGAATAACCAATTCGCGTAAGCGAATGGCTTGCAATGAGGGGCGAATAGGACTATAATTCGCCTCCTTTTTTATATTGGGGAGCCGTTAGAGTAAGTCATCTCTTAGATTTACGAGGCGTTTGACCCACAACCAAGAGGCTTAAACATGGCTAAGAAGTTAAAAGCTATCATCAAGCTGCAAGTAGCAGCCGGTGCAGCAAATCCGTCACCACCAGTTGGTCCAGCATTGGGTCAGCACGGTGTGAACATCATGGAATTCTGTAAAGCATTCAACGCAGCAACTGACCAGCTTGAAAAAGGCGCGCCAGTTCCAGTTGAAATCAGCGTTTTTGAAGATCGTTCATTCACGTTTATTACCAAAACTCCTCCAGCAGCGTTCTTGTTGAAGAAAGCAGCCGGTATCAAGAGCGGTTCAGGCCGTCCTAATACTGAGAAAGTGGGTACAGTTACCCGTGCTCAGCTGGAAGATATTGCGAAGGTTAAAGAGCCAGACTTAACAGCGGCTGACCTTGACGCAGCGGTACGTACTATTGCCGGTTCAGCCCGTGCAATGGGCCTGAATGTGGAGGGTCTGTAAGATGGCTAAGTTAAGCAAACGCGCACGTCTTATCCGTGAGAAAGTTGAAGCTCGTGATTATGAAATCAACGAAGCAATCAATTTGCTAAAAGAATTAGCAACTGCAAAATTTAAAGAAAGCGTTGATGTATCTGTAAACTTGGGTATCGACGCTCGTAAATCTGATCAAAACGTTCGTGGCGCTACCGTGTTACCTAATGGTACTGGTCGTGATGTACGCGTTGCAGTATTTACCAGTGGCGCTAACGCAGAAAAAGCGAAAGAAGCCGGTGCTGACATCGTAGGTATGGAAGACTTAGCTGAGAAAGTTAAGAAAGGCGAAATGAACTTTGATGTTGTAATCGCTTCTCCAGACGCTATGCGTATTGTTGGTATGTTAGGTCAAATCTTAGGTCCACGTGGCCTGATGCCTAACCCGAAAACTGGTACTGTAACCCCTGATGTTGCGACTGCTGTTAAAAACGCAAAATCTGGTCAGGTTCGTTATCGCAACGACAAAGCGGGTATTATCCATGCAACTATCGGTAAAGTTGACTTCGATAATGACAAGCTGAAAGAAAACTTAGAATCATTATTGGTTGCTCTGAAGAAAGCTAAACCTTCTTCAGCAAAAGGCCAATTCATTAAGAAAGTAAGTCTTTCAACCACTATGGGCGCTGGCGTTGCCATCGACCAAGGTTCATTGACTGCTGTATAAGGTTTTGTGGGTTGGAGCTTTGCTCCCGTCCAAGACCGCAGGTGTATCGCGGCTGATTCCTGAGAAGGAATAATCAGCGACACTTAATTTCCTGCGCAGATGGTGATATCCGACTCAGACTCTCTGGGTAAGAGATTCACCGTGACAACGTGGTAGGTGCATTATGGCCTACCTATGTGTAACGATCGGTCCAAAGTTTTTTTTAACGGCGGACCAAAAAAAGAGGTGATACTAGTGGCACTAGGTTTAGCAGCAAAACAAGCAATCGTTAAGGAAGTTAACGATGTTGCTTCAAACGCTCTATCCGTCGCTGTTGCTGAGTATCGTGGTATGGAAGTTGCGGACATGACCCAACTTCGTCGTCAAGCGCGTGAGCAAGGCGTGTATCTGAAGGTAATTCGGAACACTCTGGCAAAACGTGCATTCGTTGACACGAAGTTTCAGGACATGGAAACAGCGTTAACAGGTCCTTTGATCTACGGTTTCTCTATCGACGCACCAGGTACTGCTGCGCGTTTATTCAAAGAGTTTGCCAAAGAGAATAAGCATCTGAAAGTTACTGCTCTATCAATTGGCTCAGGCCTGATGGGTGCAGACAAGCTTGACGCTGTGGCTTCACTTCCGACTCGCGACGAAGCATTGGCGAAATTGCTGGCCACCTTCAAAGCGCCTGTTAGTAAGTTCGTTCGTACTATTAACGAAGTTCCTACTAAATTTGTGCGTGTGTTGTCGGCAATTAAAGACGCTAAATAGAAGCGGTTTTTTAACCAATTTTTTTGTAATTTATAACCCAGGAGTTTAGAGTTATGGCTCTTACTAAAGATGATATTTTGAACGCGATCGCTGAAATGCCAGTTATGGAACTGGTTGAATTGATCGAAGCTGCAGAAGAAAAATTCGGTGTTGACGCTTCAGCTGCTGTTGCTGTAGCAGCTCCAGCTGCTGCCGGCGCTGCCGCTGCAGAAGAAAAGACTGAGTTTGATGTAGTATTGAAATCTGCTGGCGCTAACAAAGTAGCAGCTATCAAAGCAGTTCGCAGCGCAACTGGTCTTGGCTTGAAAGAAGCTAAAGACATGGTTGAGTCTGCACCTGTTGCTGTTAAAGAAGGCATCAGCAAAGAAGACGCAGAAGCACTTGCTAAAGATTTAACTGAAGCTGGTGCGGAAGTTGAAGTTAAGTAAGTTAACAAACTTGCATAACTTGGCCTTTTAGGCCTAGGGCTGGTGGCAATTTAGCCACCAGCCTTTTTGCGCTGTAAAGCATGTATCATTTTTGCCCGTTATTGGGGTGCATGCTCGCGGTGACAAAAACGGGAACGACAAGCTTAATTTAGTTTGTTTTTAACCATCGACTCCTACTCCGGTGGTTAGGGTCATCAATCAGCTAGCTGAGGAACCCCATGGCGTACTCCTACTCTGAGAAAAAACGTATTCGCAAGGATTTTGGTAAACGGCCGCACGTTCTTGAAGTGCCTTACCTGCTGTCAATCCAATTAGATTCATTTAAAAAATTCATCGAGCCGGATCCAGAAGGCAATAATGGCCTGGAAGCGGCATTTCGCTCAGTATTTCCAATTACCGCATATTCCGGTAATTCGGAACTGCAGTACGTGAGCTATCACCTTGGTACGCCAGTATTTGACGTGAAAGAATGTCAAATTCGTGGCATTACCTACGCAGCTCCTTTGCGGGTTAAACTGCGCCTGGTTCTTTTTGATAAAGAAGCAGCGGCAGGTACCGTTAAAGATATCAAAGAGCAAGAAGTCTACATGGGTGAAATCCCATTGATGACCGAAAACGGTACCTTTGTAATCAATGGTACTGAACGGGTTATCGTTTCTCAGTTGCACCGTTCACCAGGTGTATTCTTTGACCACGACAAAGGTAAGACCCACTCATCAGGTAAAGTGTTGTATAACGCACGCGTTATTCCTTACCGTGGTTCTTGGTTGGATTTTGAATTCGACCCGAAAGATAACGTATTCGTGCGTATCGACCGTCGTCGTAAACTTCCGGCGTCAATCATTCTTCGTGCCTTAGAATATGGTACTGAAGAGATCCTTGATATGTTCTTCGACACCACGTATTTCCAGTTCCGTGCGAAGAAAATCTTCATGCAGCTCGTGCCAGAACGTTTACGTGGCGAAACTGCGAAGTTTGATATCAAGAACGACGATGGTGAAATCATCGTTGAGAAAGGCCGTCGTATTACTGCGCGCCATATCAACCAAATCGCAAGCCTGAACCAACCAGAAATGGAAGTTCCGCTTGAGTACTTGGTCGGTAAAGTATTGGCGAAAAGCTACACCGATAAGAAAACCGGTGAAGTTATTGCAGAAGCAAATGCTGAACTAACGCTCGAGTTAATGGCGAAGTTACGTGAAGCTGGCTTTAAAAAGTTTGAAACATTGTTCGTGAACGACCTAGACCATGGGCCGTACATGAGCGAAACCTTGCGCATTGACTCAACCAGCAATCGTTTAGAAGCACTGGTTGAAATTTATCGCATGATGCGTCCAGGCGAGCCGCCAACCAAAGAAGCGGCTGAAACCTTATTTGAAAACTTGTTCTTCAGTGAAGACCGCTATGACTTGTCATCAGTGGGTCGTATGAAGTTCAACCGTCGCTTAGGTCGTGATGACCTGACCGGTTCAGGCGTATTAACCAAAGAAGATATCGTCGAAGTTATGAAGAAGCTCATCGAGATCCGTAACGGTCAAGATGAAGTGGATGATATCGATCACTTGGGTAACCGTCGTATCCGTTCAGTCGGCGAAATGGCCGAGAACCAATTCCGTGTAGGTTTGGTTCGTGTAGAGCGCGCAGTGAAAGAGCGCTTAAGCCTTGGCGATTTAGATGGCACCATGCCGCAGGACTTAATTAACGCGAAGCCAATTAGCGCCGCGGTGAAAGAGTTCTTTGGTTCAAGCCAGCTATCTCAGTTTATGGATCAAAACAACCCATTGTCAGAAGTCACGCACAAGCGTCGTATTTCTGCTTTAGGTCCAGGCGGTTTAACGCGTGAGCGTGCCGGCTTCGAAGTGCGTGACGTACACCCAACGCATTACGGCCGTGTGTGTCCAATCGAAACCCCTGAAGGTCCAAACATCGGTTTGATTAACTCGTTGTCTACGTTTGCACGTACCAACGAGTATGGTTTCTTAGAAACTCCGTACCGTCGTATCGACAACGGTGTGGTTACCGATGAAGTAGATTATTTGTCAGCAATCGAAGAAGGAAACTTCGTGATTGCACAGGCAAACGTTGCCTTGAACGATAAAGGTGAATTGATTGAAGACTTGGTTCCATGTCGTCATAAAAACGAATTCACCCTCATGTCTAAAGAGCAAGTTCAGTATATGGACGTTGCTCCGCAGCAGATCGTTTCAATTGCAGCCAGCTTGATTCCGTTCCTTGAACACGATGACGCGAACCGTGCATTGATGGGCTCGAACATGCAACGTCAAGCCGTACCAACGCTGCGCGCTGATAAGCCGCTCGTAGGTACTGGAATTGAACGCACTGTAGCGGTCGACTCAGGTGTTACTGTTGTAGCGAAACGTGGTGGTGTGGTCGAGAAAGTTGACGCCAGCCGTATCGTTGTAAAAGTGAACGAAGAAGAAATGTTGCCTGGCGAAGCCGGTATCGACATTTATAACCTTGTTAAATACACCCGTTCTAACCAGAACACCTGTATTAACCAGACACCTACAGTAAATGTTGGTGAGCCGGTAATGCGTGGCGATGTGTTGGCTGACGGTCCGTCAACTGACATGGGTGAATTGGCATTGGGTCAGAACTTACGCGTGGCGTTCATGCCATGGAACGGTTACAACTTCGAGGACTCGATTCTGATTTCAGAACGCGTTGTTCAAGAAGACCGTTTAACCACAATTCATATTCAAGAATTGAACTGTGTGGCGCGTGACACCAAATTAGGCGCAGAAGAAGTGACTTCTGATATTCCTAACGTCGGTGAATCTGCCCTGAACAAGCTCGACGAAGCAGGTATTGTTTACGTTGGTGCTGAAGTTTCAGGCGGCGACATCTTGGTTGGTAAAGTAACGCCAAAAGGTGAGACCCAGTTAACGCCAGAAGAGAAACTTCTGCGTGCCATCTTCGGTGAAAAAGCGTCTGACGTGAAAGACAGTTCATTGCGTGTACCTAACGGTGTAACCGGTACTGTAATTGACGTTCAGGTGTTTACGCGTGACGGTGTTGAGAAAGACAATCGCGCGAAGTCAATCGAAGAGATGCAGCTCAAGCAAGTTAAGAAAGACTTAACGGATGAGTTTAAGATTCTTGAAAAAGGCATCTTTGAGCGGGCGCGCAGCCTGTTGTTGGCAAACGGTTTTGATGAATCGAAACTTGCAGGCCTTGAGCAAAGCAAGTGGTTGACGCAAAACCTGAAGAAAGAAAGTGCCCAACAGCAACTTGAACAAATTGCGCATCAGTACGAAGAAATTCGCACTGACTTCGACAATAAGTTTGAAAACAAGCGTCGCAAGATTGAGCAAGGCGATGATTTAGCGCCTGGCGTACTTAAGATTGTGAAAGTGTACTTAGCCGTACGTCGTCGTATACAACCGGGTGATAAGCTTGCTGGTCGTCACGGTAACAAAGGTGTTATCTCAACCATTCAGCCGGTTGAAGATATGCCGCACGACGAACACGGCACACCAGTGGATATCGTATTGAACCCACTGGGTGTACCATCGCGGATGAACATTGGTCAGATCCTAGAAACTCACTTAGGTATGGCTGCGCGTGGTATTGGTACCAAAATCGAGAACATGATGAAGCGCCATGTGAAAGTTGCTGAAATGCGTGAATTCTTGCAGAAGGTCTATGCTCTGGGTGAAACCCGTCAAACTGTTGATATTAATGACTTCAGCGATGACGAAGTGTTGCGCCTTGCGGAAAACCTGAAGAAAGGTTTACCGACAGCTACGCCTGTATTCGATGGTGCAATCGAAAGTGAAATTAAAGACCTACTGAAACTGGCTGATCTGCCTGAATCTGGTCAGATTACCTTGTACGACGGCCGTACTGGTGAACGTTTTGAGCGTGATGTAACTGTTGGTTACATGTACATGCTGAAACTGAACCACTTGGTTGACGATAAAATGCATGCGCGTTCTACCGGTTCGTACAGCTTGGTTACTCAGCAGCCGCTGGGTGGTAAAGCACAGTTCGGTGGACAGCGTTTCGGTGAGATGGAAGTGTGGGCATTGGAAGCTTACGGTGCTGCTTACACCTTGCAGGAAATGTTGACAGTGAAGTCGGACGACGTAAATGGTCGTACGAAGATGTACAAAAACATTGTCGACAACGATCTGCGCATGGAAGCAGGTATGCCGGAGTCCTTCAACGTACTTCTGAAGGAAATCCGCTCGCTTGGTATCAACATCGAGTTGGACCAAGACTGAGACACCACCGGACGCTATTTGCCAGGAGATAAATCGTGAAAGACTTATTAAAGTTTTTAAAACCGACTAACCAGACTGAAGAGTTCGATGCAATTCGCATCGGACTCGCGTCACCGGACATGATCCGCAGCTGGTCTTTCGGTGAAGTGAAAAAGCCAGAAACAATCAACTACCGTACGTTCAAACCAGAGCGTGACGGGTTGTTTTGTGCGCGCATTTTCGGCCCGGTAAAAGACTACGAGTGCTTGTGTGGTAAATACAAGCGCTTGAAGCACCGCGGTGTGATCTGTGAGAAGTGTGGCGTTGAAGTTACACTGACCAAAGTACGTCGTGAACGTATGGGTCACATTGAGTTGGCTAGCCCAGTTGCTCACATCTGGTTCTTGAAATCATTGCCAAGCCGCATTGGTTTGATGCTTGATATGACGTTACGTGATATCGAGCGCGTACTGTATTTCGAATCATACGTAGTCACTGAAGCGGGCATGACTGACCTTGAGCGCGGCCAGATTCTTACTGAAGAAGAATACTTGGATGCGCTCGAAGCTCATGGTGACGAATTTGAAGCGAAGATGGGTGCTGAAGCCGTATTGTCACTGCTTCAACACATTGATATCGAAGGCGATATCAAACAGCTTCGTGAAGAGCTTCCAGAAACGAATTCTGAAACCAAGCGTAAGAAAATCAGCAAGCGTTTGAAGCTGCTTGAATCATTCCATAACTCAGGCAACAAGCCAGAGTGGATGATCTTGAAAGTGCTACCAGTATTACCACCGGATTTACGTCCTTTGGTACCGTTGGATGGTGGCCGCTTCGCAACCTCTGATTTGAACGACTTGTACCGCCGTGTGATTAACCGGAACAACCGTCTTAAGCGTCTACTTGACCTTGCGGCGCCGGACATCATTGTGCGTAACGAAAAACGTATGCTGCAAGAAGCAGTTGATGCGTTGTTGGACAACGGCCGTCGCGGCCGCGCTATTACCGGCACCAACAAGCGTCCACTGAAATCTTTGGCAGACATGATTAAAGGTAAGCAGGGTCGTTTCCGTCAAAACCTGTTGGGTAAACGTGTTGACTACTCAGGCCGTTCAGTAATTACTGTTGGTCCTAAGTTGCGTTTACATCAGTGTGGTTTGCCGAAGAAAATGGCACTGGAACTCTTCAAACCATTTATTTATGGCAAGCTTGAAGGCCGTGGTTTAGCGACCACCATTAAAGCTGCTAAGAAAATGGTAGAGCGCGAAATTCCAGAAGTATGGGACGTGCTTGACGAAGTAATCAAAGAGCACCCGGTTATGCTAAACCGTGCACCAACGTTGCACCGTTTGGGTATCCAGGCGTTCGAACCAGTACTTATCGAAGGTAAAGCGATTCAGTTGCACCCACTTGTGTGTGCGGCCTATAACGCTGACTTCGATGGTGACCAAATGGCGGTTCACTTACCATTAACGCTGGAAGCGCAGCTTGAAGCGCGCGCGTTGATGATGTCAACCAACAACATTTTGTCACCAGCAAGTGGTGATCCAATTATCGTACCTTCACAGGACGTTGTATTGGGTCTGTACTACATGACGCGTGAAAAAATCAATGCGAAAGGCGAAGGTATGGCGTTTAAAAACGCGAAGGAAGCTGAAAAAGCTTACCGTACCCAATGTGCCGAATTGCATGCACGCGTAAAAGTACGTATCACTGAAACGCTTACTGATGAAGAAGGCGTAACAACGACCACGACAAAACTTTATGACACCACTGTGGGTCGTGCAATTTTGTCTCTGATTCTACCTTTAGGTATGCCGTTTGACATGATCAACCAGTCAATGGGCAAGAAGCAGATCGGCCGTTTGTTAAACCGTTCTTATCGCGACTTAGGTTTGAAACCTACGGTAATTTTTGCTGACCAAATCATGTATACCGGCTTCCATTACGCGATGATCGCGGGTGCGTCTGTTGGTATCGATGACATGGTTATCCCAGCTGCGAAGAAGGATATTATCGACGCTGCAGAAGAAGAAGTTGCTGAAATTCAGGAACAATTCGAGCAGGGCTTGGTAACCGCGGGTGAGAAGTACAACAAAGTTATCGATATTTGGTCGACCGCGAACGAGAAAGTTTCTAAGGCAATGATGGACAACTTGTCCAAAGAAACTGTTATCAACGCGAAAGGCGAAGAAGAACAGCAAGACTCGTTCAACTCGGTCTACATGATGGCTGACTCTGGTGCTCGTGGTAGCCCAGCGCAGATTCGTCAGTTGGCTGGTATGCGTGGTCTGATGGCGAAGCCGGATGGCTCCATCATCGAAACACCAATTACCGCAAACTTCCGCGAAGGTTTGAACGTACTTCAGTACTTCATCTCAACCCACGGTGCGCGTAAAGGTTTGGCCGATACCGCATTGAAGACAGCGAACTCAGGTTACCTGACACGCCGTTTGGTTGACGTTGCGCAAGACGTTGTAATCGTTGAAGACGACTGCGGCACCGAAGATGGTTTGTTCATCAAACCGTTGATTGAAGGTGGTGACGTTGTAGAACCATTGCGTGAGCGCGTATTGGGTCGTGTAGTTTGTGACGACGTGATGATGCCTGGCAGCGAGAAAGAAGTTCTGATTCCGCGTAACACATTGTTAGATGAAAAAATGTGTGACGTATTGGAACAAAACTCTGTTGACCAAGTTAAAGTTCGCTCGGTTATTACCTGTGACACTGATTTCGGTGTTTGTGCGAACTGTTACGGTCGTGACCTTGCTCGTGGTCACTTGGTTAACCAAGGTGAAGCAGTTGGTGTTATCGCTGCTCAGTCAATCGGTGAGCCAGGTACACAGTTAACCATGCGTACCTTCCACATTGGTGGTGCTGCATCGCGTGACTCTGCTGCGAACAACATTCAGGTTAAAAACAACGGTACTTTGAAACTTCATAACGCCAAGTATGTAGAAAACAGTGACAGCCATTTGGTTATTACCTCGCGTTCTACAGAATTGACGCTAATTGATGAGTTCGGCCGTGAGCGCGAACGCTACAAAGTACCATACGGTGCCATCCTCAAGAAAAATGAAGGTGACACGGTCGACTCTGGCGAAATCGTTGCTAACTGGGATCCGCACACGCACCCAATTATCACCGAGGTAGCGGGTCGTCTGAAGTTTGTCGATTTAATCGA
>NZ_JBLWWR010000020.1:0-12448 GCF_048267825.1 Pseudidiomarina sp. | reverse complement strand
CATGCCCGATAAGCCTTTGAGGATTATCGGATAGGTTATGAGTGCATGCGCAATTAGCACAAACAGCACCAACAAGAAGTATTTACCGAGACTGAATATGGTGTCAAACGAGGTTTCTGCGAACAGTTTCGCCATTAGGGCGAACACACCATACGGAGCAATGTTCATCAGAATAATGACTAATTTCATGATCACTTCGTTAAAGTCATCAAATAAGGTTTTTACCCGTTCGCCCGGTTTACCCACTAATGCCATAGCGATACCAAACAGCAGCGCAAATACAATGATTTGCAGCATATTACCGTTGGCAAACGCATTGAATGGGTTGGTAGGGAATAAATCAATAATTACCTGAGCCAGAGACGGTGCCTGTGTAGGTTCGTAGGTTGCGTCCGTGGCGAGCTCAAGGCCTGTGCCCGGCTGCACGAGCACAGCCATTGCTATCGCAAAGGTTATGGCAATGGCGGTGGTGATGAGATACAAGCCAACCGCTTTACCGCCAAGACGGCCTAATTTGCTTGGGTCGCTGAGCGAGCAGGTGCCTACTACCAAGGATACAAATACCAATGGCACCACTAACATTTGTAGTGAGGCAATGAATATCTGTCCGACAACGTAAAAAATACCTTTGGTTAAGTAACCTTCGACAATGGTGCTGTCTGGGAATAGCGCTTTGAGTAAAATGCCGAGGGCAATACCGGCAAACATCCCGATCACAATGCGGCTCGTGAGGCTGAGCTTCTTTTTATTTTCTGACATACAAATTCCTTCCGATCACAGCGTGGCAACGTTGACGTGCGCGTAAACTATTAAAAACTGCTCAAGCCTATCAGATTTCTTATTTAAACAGTAGCACTGTGCGTTTGACTGTCATTGAATTGCCATGAAACTGCCAATCAACTGTCACGTTGCATATCTAAGCTGAAGCGAATGCATCTTAGAGAGAGATTGGCGATGATAGAAGTAGAGCAATTACTCAATAGAAATTTACCTGCTCTCAACAACCATCAGCTATTACATAAATCGGCATTGTGGATGTTACGGGGCTTATTGTGCGAGCGCGAGATTAAGCAATTCGCCGAAGCGTATCCTAATCTACAAGGCTTAGAGTTTGTTGAGCATGTGCTCGATTTCTTTAATTTTAGTTTCACCGCGCGTGATAGTGAGCTCGATAACATCCCGACTGAGGGGCGTCTCATTATCGTCGCTAACCATCCCATCGGCTCTTTAGATGGTTTAGCGTTGCTAAAACTCGTGAGTAGCGTGCGCAGTGATGTGAAAATTCTTGCCAATGACTTGCTGCAGGCTATTGAACCGTTACACGAGCTATTGATTCCAGTTCCTGTATTTAAATCGCGTACTGCCGGCGTTCGCAGTGAACCCTTGAAACGGCTTTATCAGCACTTAGAAGCAGAAGGCGCCTTGGTCGTGTTTCCTGCTGGTGAAGTATCGCGCTTACGGCCTCAAGGTGTTCGTGATCACCATTGGCATACTGGCTTTTTAAAAATGGCGTTACGCGCGCAAGCACCAATACTTCCAATCCATGTAAAAGCGCATAATTCTGCTTGGTTTTATGGCGCGTCGATGCTGTACAAGCCGCTGGCAACATTGTTGTTGGTGCAAGAGATGTTTCGCCAGCAACGTGGACACCTTGATTTCCGTATTGGTGAATTGGTGCCGTTAAAATCATTCAATGGTGAACAGCTGACTTTGCCGCAGCGCGCAAAACTGTTTCGTCGTCATGTTTATCGTCTTGGTCAAAACAAAAAAGGCGTACTCAAAACTCAGCGGCCGGTCGCGCGTGCCGAACCGCGGCAGGTATTAAAGAAAGCCGTTGAGGCCTGCGAGCGACTTGGCAAAACGCAGGATGGTAAACACATATATCTTTACCGCTATGATGGTAATTCTCCCGTACTGCGAGAAATTGGTCGGTTGCGAGAAATTGCTTTTCGAGCCGTGGAAGAGGGTACGGGACGCCGTCGTGATCTCGATAACTTTGATACATGGTATACCCAACTTATATTGTGGGATGCGGATGATTTGGAAATTGCCGGCGCTTATCGCCTGGGTGATGCGCAAGAGATCGTTGCTGAGCGCGGATTAGATGGGCTCTATAGCCATTCGTTATTTCAATATAACGCGCAACACATGGCGCCTTTTATTGCACAGGGGCTGGAGTTAGGGCGCAGCTTTGTACAACCTAAATATTGGGGGAAGCGGAGCTTAGATTATCTGTGGCAAGGTATCGGCGCATTATTAAAGCAACATCCTAATTACCGTTATTTGTTTGGTCCGGTGACCATGAGTGCAAGCTTACCTGGTGTGGCACAAGATGCCCTCGTACAGTTTTTTGGCGACCACTTTCCTGATCCCGATAAGTTAGCGCAACCACGTACGCCGTTTATGCCAAATGGCCGCCCGTTACCAGATATCAGTGCCGACTACAGTGATGATTTGCTTCATTTAAAGCATTTTTTGGCGCATCAGGGTGCTGCGATTCCCACGCTATTCAAGCAATACGCGGATTTATGCGAGCAAGGTGGGGTGCGGTTTTTAGGGTTCAATGTTGATGCAGACTTTGCGAATGCTGTTGATGGTTTGGTTATGGTTGATGTTCACCGATTGAAGGCGCACAAGCGTCAGCGTTATCTTGGTGATTAGCTTGTAGGGCTAAACCTGCGCCAATAAAAAACCCAGCTCGCGAGCTGGGTTTTTTTGAATATATTGGTGTTACATATACTCTGGGCCGAAACCGTTGGTCCAAATAATCGCAGACGTTACCATCAGTACCACCATCATGATTAGCCCTGCAGTAACTACCGAAGACGAATACATGAAGCCGCGCTCTTCAGGAATATGCATCAGAATAGGAACACCTGAATAGAGCAGGTAGACCGAATAAGCCACACCGGCCAAAAAGACCATAGTGACAAACCATAATTCTGGGTACAATGCCGCGACACCAGACATGATTGCAGGTGTTGCTGTGTAGGCAGCTAGTTCAAGTGACTGCGTGAAGGTTGGGGCAGCACCAAAGGTTTTTGCCATCCAATGAATCAGGTAAGCTAGTGCAAAAGTTGCGATAATAATACCGACATACATAGCAATTGCCATTGTCATCGCGCTGGATTGAGTCAGGAATGTGGCTTCACGAGCGCCAATACTCCACCCTAAGTGCGCAGACGCGTAATATGCTGCCGCACAAGGTAACAGTGCGATAATCAGGATGTGACTAAGTGCAAAAGTCATACTTTCGTGACGTTGGTCGATGGATTTCCATTCATCGACCGGATGAGCGTAAAGGCCCCAAATATGATTTAGAATCATGACATTCCTCAACTTCGGTTATTGTTCTGATTTTTTATAATTTCAATGACGTTTTTTGCACGTCTTACAGTCAATATTGGTCGGATTTTCAGCAGAGTCAAGCAATTTTGCTGAGAATAACCATAAATTATTTGTGTGATTAAATTTTAATCAAGTTTACCGGTGAGAGAGTCAACAGTGGATGCATTATTAACCCCAATTCGCAATTTTTTACAGTGTGAAACGCCAACAGCATGGCTCGATGACGCAGTTAAACCTGAAAACTTGCCGAATTTACTGATTGATCATCTGGTGTGTGAGCTAAAGGCTGCACAATCGGCAATGTTGCTGATTCGGCGTTATGCGGTTGATGATGCAAGTGGCGATGCGTTGCTAGCTTGGTTGCAGCCTTACGAAGATTTTGCCTATCGCAAACGCGGTAACTGGCGTGAGCTGGCCGATCATGAACGTCTCACCAAAGCGATGTTGCCGAAAAGTGACACCCCTTATAGTCACGTATTGATTGATAAAATGGTGATGCTGATTAAAGAAGAGCTGCATCATTTTTATCAAGTGTTGGAGATTATGGACACGCTTGGCATTACTTACGACAACATATCGTCAAGCCGTTATGCACGAGGCATGTTGCGCCATGTTCGTACGCATGAGCCGGCGACATTAATGGATAAGTTAATTTGTGGGGCTTACATTGAGGCGCGTTCGTGTGAGCGCTTTGCTGCTTTGGCGCCGCATGCTGATCCAGCGTTGGGGAAATTTTATAGCAGTTTGCTGCGCTCAGAAGCGCGTCATTTTGAGGATTATCTTGAATTGGCAGCGCAAATTTCAGGGCAACCGATTGCTGCGCGTGTTGCGTTTTTTGGCGACGTTGAGGCACAGCTTATTCAGCAACCTGATACTGAATTACGCTTTCATAGCGGCCCTGTACCAGCAAGAATGTGAATGCGGAGAGTTACTAATTATCGTTGTTTAATGGGGTGGTGATGAGTTGGCTTTCAACCGCAGTGACTTTCAAAAAACTACCTTGCGTGTACCAGTCACCCAATACGATGCGTTCGGCCATTTCACCATTAGGTAAACGGTGGTGATGCACTTTGGGCCGATGTGTATGCCCATGAATCATACGCTGCACATCATAGTAAACAAAGGCTTCGCGCACGGCGTGTTCATTAGCGTCCATAATTTGCAGTTGGGCGTCGCTCAAAGGTTGTTGGGTTTTGCTGGAGGCACGTAGTTTGGCGGCAATGCGCATACGTAACTTCAGAGGCAGTGTTAATAATAACTTTTGTACCCAGCGGTGGCGAATCACTTTACGGAAACGTTGGTAGCTGACATCGTCAGTGCACAATGTATCCCCATGCAAAATAAGCGTTGGCTGACCATATAAATTGATAGTACTGGGTTCTGGAAGTACCTGAACACCGGTCGTTTCACTAAAGCGACGGCCAATTAAAAAATCCCGATTGCCAGCAATAAAATACACTGGCACACCGGAGTTTGTCAGCTGCCGCAGTGCCGCTTGCACTGTGGCAGCAAAATCACTGGTGTCATCGTCCCCAATCCAGGCATCAAACAGGTCGCCTAAAATGTACAAGCCTTCTGAGTGACTGGCTTGTTCTTGCAAAAAACGTTGAAACAGCGCGGTCATATCAGGCCGCGCTGGGCTTAAATGCAAGTCAGAGATGAACCAAGTCGTCATGCTTTACTCGCTAATGCTGGCGCTCTTAATTACCACATCGTCAACTGGTACGTCTTGATGGAAGCCAGCATGCGATGTACGTACGGCTTCAATAGCTGTTACAACGTCCATACCTTCTACAACTTTAGCAAATACACAGTAGCCCCAGCCACCCATACTTTCGTTTTTGAAGTTTAGGAATTCGTTGTCAGCTACATTAATAAAAAATTGTGAAGTTGCCGAATGTGGGTCTTGCGTACGGGCCATTGCAACCGTACCCCGGGTGTTCTTCAAACCATTGTTCGCTTCGTTATCAACCGGCGCTTTTGTTGGCTTTTGCACCATCTCGGTATTAAAGCCGCCGCCTTGAATCATAAAGCCGCGAATTACACGGTGAAACAACGTATTCTCATAGAAGCCCTCGCGTACATAAGAGAGGAAATTCTCAACGGTTTTCGGGGCTTTGTCAGCGAATAATTCAAGCGTGATATCGCCATGATTTGTATGTAGGGTAACCTGCATCGATTGTGCTCCACGTTTTACAGATATAAACAGATATAATTTGCGCAGTAGTTTAGCATTGTTTGTGACCTAGGCGCACCTTGCGTTATTATGTCCGTCTTAATTTTATTGTAGTCATGCAGTGAGACAGGAGCAGCCGTGCATGTTGAAAGTTTTTAATACGTTAACCCGCCAAAAAGAGGTGTTTACGCCAATCACGCCAGGTGAAGTGAAGCTGTATGTTTGCGGGGTAACCATTTATGACTACTGTCACATTGGTCACGCGCGCACTTATGTCGCTTTCGATGTTGTGGTGCGGTACCTGCGCGCGCGCGGGTACGCAGTTAAGTACGTACGTAATATCACCGACGTTGACGACAAAATTATTCGTCGCGCTGCTGAAAACAATGAATCAATTGCGGCTGTCACGGAACGCTTTACGCGAGCCATGCATGAAGATTTTGATGCGTTGAACTTGGTTCGCCCTGACGTTGAACCGACAGTGACGGGGCATATGGGTGACATCATTGCCATGATTGAAACCTTGATTGCCAATGGTAACGCCTACGTAGCCAACGACGGTGATGTTTTATTTGATGTCAGCACCTTTGATGCGTATGGCAAATTAAGTCGTCAAAACCTGGAACAATTGCAGTCAGGCGCGCGTGTTGATGTTGCCGACAATAAGCAGGACCCACTCGACTTTGTATTGTGGAAGCAAGCGAAAGCGGGAGAACCGAGCTGGCCTTCGCCTTGGGGGGAAGGGCGTCCGGGGTGGCATATTGAGTGTTCAGCAATGAACAAACGCCATTTAGGTGAAAATTTTGATATTCATGGTGGTGGTTCAGATTTGATTTTTCCACACCATGAAAACGAAGTGGCGCAAAGCTGCTGTGCGAACCACAGTAATTATGTGAATTACTGGATGCATAGCGGCATGGTGCAGGTTGATGAAGTGAAAATGTCTAAGTCATTGGGCAACTTCTTCACAATTCGTGATGTGCTTGCGCAATACGACGCTGAAACGGTGCGTTATTTTCTAGTTTCGAGCCATTACCGCTCACAATTGAACTATTCTAAAGAGAATCTTGATCAAGCTCGCGCGGGCTTGGAACGTTTATACACGGCTTTACGCGAAGCACCTGAAGGCGATATCGATGCGGCGCTCACGGAGTCCTATCAGGCGCGTTTTAATGCTGCGATGGACGACGACTTTAATGTGCCTGAAGCGATGCCGGTGCTGTTTGATTTAGCGCGTGAGATAAATCGGATCTTGCAAGATGAGCCGGGCAAAGCAGCGGCTTACGCCGCTGAATTGCGGCATCTAGGTGGTTTGTTAGGCATTTTGCAGCAGCCCGCTGAAAGCTTCTTGCAAGGCGGTGACAACGATGATGTTGCTGCCATTGAAGCATTGATTACCGAACGCAATGATGCGCGTGCAGCGAAAGACTGGGCGCGAGCAGACGCCGCGCGTGACGCGTTAAAGGCGATGAATATTGAGTTAGAAGATAGCGCGACCGGCACTAAGTGGCGACGCGAAAGAACGCACAACGAATAACGAACAACGAGGTTCCTATGTCATTTCCAAAAGTACGTGTATTCGAAAGCTATGCCGCAACAGCCAGCGGCGAATTTGACGGTGTGATTTTACTCGGTGATTTTCAGAGCGATGTACCGGATGATTTTGCTGAATTTGTAGCCCAAGCCCAGCAACTTGACGCACGCGTTGGGCAACAGCCCTTATTGACACCTGCTGACGTAGCTGGTGGGCGGTTGATTATTGCGCCAACCGGGCCACTTACCCGTGATTATGACGATGTGCGCAACGTTGCCGATGCAGCGGGCGCCGCTGCCCGCATTGCGCAGCAAGCAGGTATAGTGAAGCCGTTGCTGGTGGTGTTTGGCGTACCGAATGAAGCACGCTATGGCCAAGCAGAAGCAGTTGCGTATTGGGGAATTTGCCAAGCGCTGTATGAACCGTTGGAAGCGCGTGAGCACTTGGGCGAAGAAAGCTTAGAAACCGTGCAAGAAATTGGCATTGTTGGCACTTTGGACGAAACGTGGTTGGAAGCGGTGGAAGCTGGCAAACGCGTTGCTCGTGATCTGGCTGGTACTGAACCGGAACGTATGGCACCGCCACGCTTTGCCGAGTACTGCCAACATGCATTTGCGCATTCGCCAGTACGTGTGACCGTGATTGATGACGTGCAGCAACTCCAGCACGAATATCCGTTACTGATGGCTGTGGCGCGCGCTTCATTAGGGGTTGAGCGTCATCAACCTTGTGTTGTACGGCTTGAATATAAAGCACCAGCAGCTGAACAGACACTCATGTTCGCCGGTAAAGGTATTGTGTATGACACCGGTGGCGCTGATGTTAAAACCGGTGGGCATATGGCTGGCATGAGTCGCGACAAAGGCGGCGCAGCTGGCGTGGCGGGATTTGTGAAAACGGTTGCTGAAATGCGCCCCGAAACATTGAACGTGGTGGCCGAACTTGGCGTGGTGCGCAATAGCATTGGTGCAGACGCATTTGTAGCCGATGAAATTATTACGGCGCACAGCGGTGTGCGTGTCCGTATCGGTAATACCGATGCAGAAGGGCGCCTCGTATTGGCTGACTTGCTGTCACATTTACGTGAAGAAGCGCCGAACTATCCGCGTCCACAATTGTTCAGTGTAGCAACCTTGACCGGGCACGCAGCTTTAGCGAAGGGGCCATACACCGCATTGATCCCGAATGGTCCAGCACGCGTAAATGAATTGACTGAAAAGTTATGGGAAGCGGGTGAAGTTTACGGCGACCCGACTGAAATATCGTGGTCACGTCGTGAAGATTATGATTTTGTGCGTCCGCGGACAAAATCTGACGACACGCTTTCTAGCAATAACGGGCCTTCAGCAACAACCCGACGTGGGCATCAGTTCCCAATGGCATTTTTAGCGATTGCGGCTGGTCTTGATAAACACGGCACCGATAGTCAACAGCCGTTGCCATTTGTGCACGTTGACATTGCGGGTAGTGGTATTGAAGGTGGAGACTGGCAGCATGGTACGCCGACAGCGGCACCAGTGACTTGCCTTGCAGGTTGTTACTTGCATCAATAAGCACTTTTAAGAAGGTGTTAACGCACTGACAAAGGAGAAACTCAATGCGTGGTTTGAAATTTGGTTTTATTAGCGCGCTGTATCTATTTGCAGCATATGCAGTACAAGCCCAGTCGAACATGGATAACGTGGAGATTAAAGCCACGCAATTGAGCGAACGGGTGTATATGTTAACCGGTATGGGCGGAAATATTGGCGTGTACGTGGGTGACGACGGTGTGGTCATGATTGATGCTCAGTATAAAGGGCTGGCGGATAAAATTAGCGCGGCGATTGCTGAAATTTCTGAGCAACCGATTAAGACCTTGGTTAATACCCATTTTCATGCTGACCATACTGACGGTAATGCAGCGTTTGCGCGCAAAGGTGTCAATGTAGTGGCACATGATAATGTGCGTGTTCGTTTGGCTGCAAACAACGAGTTTGATACGGCCGGACTGCCGAAAATGACCTTCAAGCAAATGCACAGTGTCGACACCGGTGACGCGTCAATCAAGTTAACCCATTATCCGAATGGTCACACTGATGGGGACATTATTGTTTGGTTTCCAAACAGCAACGTGATTCACGCGGGTGATTTATTCTTTGTGGATCGTTTCCCGTTTGTGGATTTAAATGCTGGCGGTAACGTGCAAGGTTATATTGATAACGTGCGTGCAGTTGTTCAACAGTTGGATGCGGACACACAAATTATTCCAGGCCATGGCGAGTTATCGAATCGTGATGACTGGATTCGTTTGGTCGACATGATGGAAGCAACCCGTGCCGAAGTTATGGCGATGAAAGAACAAGGCATGACTGAAGATGAAGCTGTTGAAAGCGGTTTAAGTGAACAGTGGGCCGATTGGTCATGGAACTTTATTACCGAAGAGCGCTGGATTCGTACGCTCTATAAGTAAGAGTCACAGTTATAAAAAAGGCCGAAACAGTTGTTTCGGCCTTTTTTTATTCTGCTTACAAGAAGTGTGGCTAAATCGGCGTTTCGATAGGCAGTGCATCGAGCTCTGCTTTCGTTTTGCCATGTGGCTGTGGTGTGCGCGTCTCTGGGTCGATATGCACAAAAACGATGTCATCAGCGACACAGATATTTTGTTTGGTTTGTTTGTTACGTACCACACAGGTAACGGTGACTGACGATTTACCTACTTTTTTAACACCAAGACCAAATTCAACCACGTCGCCCTGGTAGGCTGATGTATCGAAACTGATTGCCCCAATGTGTTTGGTGACCAGACTTTTTGCGTCCAGCTGACATGCAGCAAAAATATATGCTTCTTCGTCAATCCATTCGAGAATACGGCCCCCGAACAACGAACCAGCGAAGTTGAGATCGTTTGGCATAACCAAGCGGCGGGATAAAAAGCGCATCTGATGTCACTCCATGTGGGTTTTGATGCGCTCAGTATAACGTAACAGGCACGGTTAACGTAAGTGCCGCGAGAAAAACTCGGCAATCATCGTGTAGCGATGAATACTTGCCTCTCGCCCGTGAATACCGTGGGCTTTTCCGGGGTAGGCCATCATTTCAAACGGCAGCATCGATTGCTGCAATCGATGTGTTAACAACGCGGTATGGCTAAACAGCACGTTGTCATCAGCCATTCCGTGATAAATCAACAAGGGTTGTTCCAGCGCATCCGCATAGGTTAATACATTAGCTTGCCGGTAACCTTCAGGGTTATCTTGCGGAGTACCCATGTAGCGCTCGGTGTAATGCGTATCATAAAGAGCCCAGTCGGTAACTGGAGCGCCGGCAACTGCCGCGCTAAACAATTCAGGTGCGCGCATAATTAAGTGCAGTGCCATATAGCCACCGTAACTGTGCCCAAAAACCCCAATTTGGTTTGCGTTTACATAGGGTTGTTGTGCTAGCCACTGTGCACCGCGTTTTTGGTCGTCAACTTCCAACATACTTAATTGACGGTAAATGCCAGTTTCAAATTGGCGACCGCGATTGCCGCTGCCCCGATTGTCTAGTTTGAATACCACATAGCCTTGCTGCACGAGGTACTGGGTAAAATAATCACCCCAACTATTGGTAACACGTTGCGCACGTGGGCCGCCATATACTAACACCACGGCCGGGTGATTTTGGTTGTCAGCAATCTGAGCGGGCTTGTTGATTTGATAGTACAAGCGCTGACCATCTGCTGCGTTAATATGACCAAACTCCGGGAAGCTCCAGGTGGCTAAATAGGGCGAAAGCGGATGGTGTTGGTCTAAACGATTTTCATGTAGCCAAGTGATGCGTTGTCCCGTTGGACCGTGCAGGCTAACTTGCGGCGGTTGGCGCGCGCTGGAAAAGTAGTCGATATAGCTACGGCCATCGCTGGCAAATACCACCTGATGCATGCCTGCGCGGCTACTGAGTTGGCTGGGTTGGCCAGGTGTTGTGGTATTCAAGTTTACCCGATACAAATGGCGTTCAAGGGGGAATTTCTTACGCCCCGTGAAATAAACCACCCCAGTAATTTCATCCACGTGGCTTAAGCTGTCGACCATCCAATCGCCACTGGTAAGTTGGCGAATTAAGCTGCCGTCGGTGCGATACAAATACAGATGTTTAAACCCGCTACGCTCAGATGCCCAAATGAAGTAACGGCTGTCATCAAGAAAATACAAATCATCGTTCAAATTGATCCAGCTGGTGCTGGTTTCTTCAATCATCGCTTGTGGGGCTGCCTCAGTGAGCTGCTGGCGATAAAGCGTAAGACGATTTTGTGCGCGATTTTGCCATTGGTAGCTGATGCTTTTGCTATCTGGCAACCAGTTAACACGCGCAAGATAGCCAGCTTGATGCCGCTCTCGTAATCCCAGCCATTTGAATTCTGGCGGCTGTACCGCTTCGGCATCGAAATTTGGTAATCGCATTAAGCCAAGATCAATATCGACATTAGCGGTACCTGCGGCTGGATAACGCTGTTCAACCAGTTGACTTCTATCTGCATGCACGTCAACACGGCGTTGCACATCAACCGGGGATAAATCGATTCGTGTGACCGCTAAATGCGTTTCGTCCGGGCTCCACCAGTAGCCAGTCATGCGCTTCATTTCTTCTTGTGCAACAAACTCTGCCGTTGCGAACTGCTCATTCGCCTGTGAACGCTGGGTAAGCTGATGGGTTGTCGTGGTGGCTCGGTCGATGACAAATAAGTTGTAGTCATGGACAAAACTGATGTACGTGCCTTGCGGCGAAAAGCGTATGTCGGTTGCAAATAGTTTATCGTCGGTCAGTTTTTTCGCTTGCTGCTCGGCACGGTCAAACAGATAGAGCTGGCCGTTAACCGGAAACAGTATCGCCTTGCTGTCAGGCGCCCAATAGTAATCGACGATGCCACGAGAACGCACGCGTAACCGCTCACGTCGAGCCTGCTCCTCCGCAGAAAGTTGCTGGTTTGGGTCGGTAAGTTCGGCGGCCTTTACGATGCGTTGATGTTGATTTTCACGTACATCATATAGCCATAGGTCAAGTACGTTGGGGTGCGCCGTTGATCCTGCCAGATAACTGACATGGGTGCCGGACGGCGAAAATTTGATTTTCTGTGGTGCAGATGTGGTTAAATTGGGCGCTGAAAAAATACGCTCGATAGATAACGCTTCAACCGCTTCGATGGTGGCTGCTGACTGCGCCGCCACACTAGGTAAAAAGCTGGTTCCTAGTAAGGCGGCACATGTAATTAGTACGACTGCAATGCGCATTGCGACCTAGTCTCGTTAATAGAATGTACGCAACTAGTTTATCAAAGCCTGCAGCAATACTTGTGACAGTGCGATAAAGCGCACACTCAGTGCGCTAGAATTCTCCACGCAGGCCAATACTGAAATTACGACCGCGCA
>NZ_JBLWWR010000019.1:0-15934 GCF_048267825.1 Pseudidiomarina sp. | reverse complement strand
ATGTCGGTGCCAGAAACACCAATGCACGAAGACTACCGTCCAGGATCTAGGCAGGACTATGTCCGGTGAACCGGGAAGGTCACGACGATGCAGGCGGAACCGGAGTCGAAGAGCACGCAACGCTTTGGCGAACTATGATCTCCGGCTTTGTGTCGGCGCGCTTGACCGCCCGCATGATATCGCTTCGCGACACTAATCCTTTCCCAGACCGTCGACCGGAACGACCACTCCCGTCATCGCCAAAGCCTCCAGATGTCGATGAAGCAGCTCGGGCAACGGAGCACCAGATATCAAGACCCCAGCCTCCATGTTCTGACCCATTGCGTATCCCGTCAGGTTGGCGCTAGTGATGAAGCAATATGCCCCATCCGCCACCGCGACTTTCGCGTGCACGCTGCCATTGACGAAAGCAGCATCTTTGTCTTTCCAGACATAGAACAGCGCATCAGGGACGATTTTTTTCAGGTTACCGATAGGGTCGATGCTGACCTTGCCCCCGTGAGCGCTCGACAGCTCCATCAGGAATTCGATCTTCACGCCACGCTCTGCCGCTGACTTCAGAGCCTTGGCGATCGACTCGATGTCGTACGCGACGTAACTGGTGATGAACAACCGCTGCTGTGCAGCATCGATCACCTGGATCAAAGCCTGTTCGGTTCGACGAGCAGGGACGAGCGCGGTAGTGGGGCCAGTCCATACCAGTTCGATCCTCTGCCGGCTCTCGGCATGTCGAGATGCATGAGCGGCGGCCAAGAGCATGGCAGCCAAGGTCTCGCCGCTGGTGGGCGACGCCTTCCAAGCATCGATCAGCCCCTTGAGCGCATTGCCAGCCTTTGCGGACAACACACCAGCTCCAAGATCCCCAGCTTTGGCTGCGTCCACGCCCCTGACTTTGGTCGCCAAGGCGGCGATACGGTCAAAGGAAACGATGGAAACCAACTCAGATATCGCGGTAAGTAGACCGCGCACCTACGAACCCTCGAAGAATGCCGCCTTGGCATTCTCGAAGGTAGGTACGACCATCGCCCGATCAAGGTACCGGTTGCCACGCTCGCAAGAGGTCTCCGCGACAAAGGAACATGCATGGCAAGCTGCTGCATGCAGACTCCGGTCTTTCTGCGGATCATGCTCAGCGCATAAGGGATCAGAGGAGCAAATGCGCGCACGCCGCAAAGCCTGGACCAGTAGGCGTTCCAGATTCTCTGGCTTGCCCAACTCGACCAAGCCGCCCAAGGTCCCATCGGAGTCCGCGGCGGCCGTATAGATGATGAAGCCGCACTGATTGCCTTCTTCATTCACCTCTGCATAGATCCGCTCTCTAATGCTGGCGGCGTTGTATCCGCACTCCAACGCCAACTCTCGAATCAGCAAATGCGCCAAGGTATGCAGCATCACATAGCGGGCACCTGGATAACCCTCTTCTGGCGGACAGAGGTGACGGGAGTTCCGCCAACCTTTATGTCCGCCTCGCAGGCTCACATCGGCAGCCTGAACCTCGGCACTCTGCTCCCACTCAGAGATCGACTGCTCATCGAACTGAATGAAGACGCCTTCGCCGTGTACCTGATTGGCGGGCACCCAATCGGGCTTCGTGCGTGACAGTGGTGCCTGGATCGGTCCCGATCCGCTACCGCCGGAGTCGTCAGGTGCCTCGACTCGCGTGAAGCCGAGCAAAGCGTTGACCTCGCGCAGGCGCTTCAACAGCAACACCCTGGAGATCTTTCCTTGGAAACCATTGGGAACGGCTACCGCTTCGGACATGAAGTGCGGATAGTCATTCACCGGTGACGGATTGATCAGTACTCGCCACTCCGGGCCTTTGATATCAGCCTCGGTGACGCTCTCGTCGCCACCGGAACGGTATGCCTCGATGGCAGCCCAGATAGCCTCTGCGGAATACTGATCGATTCCAGGCAACGAACCAGTCTTCTTAAGCAGCTTGATGGTCAGAGGAACTTCTTCCGGCGCATCCAGGTCGCCGAAGAAACTCCAGCCATCTTCAACCAACTGCGCCAGCCCATCCTTCGCCTGAGGTATCGCCAACGCAGACAAGGAAATCGGGAACCAGCTGTTGGTCGCCCCCAACAGCACAGCTCTAGGCTCCGCATCGCAATCCGGCTCGAACTGATCAAGATGAGGATGCCGCCCCCGACAACCTGGCAGATTCTCCTTACCAATCCGCCCGAACGCTTGGGCCATGTTGCGCGCGGCTCCACAGGTATCGCATTTCACCCAAAGATTCTCGGTCTGCAGGGAAGCGCCGCTTTCGTAGAAACGCAATGTCCCTATGCAATCGCTGGGGCCACTATGGACGAACCACTGCCAAGGGAAATCATCCAGATGCCCGTTCTTGCAAGCCAAAAGGAAACGTGCCGGAACGGCATCGGCATCCTTCGCGGGTTGATCCCCTTTGGATCCTCGACACCCCTGATGAACGAACCGCGTCGCCTCTGGGCGGTACCGACTTTCCTTGAGCTCGAACAGACCACTGTCATAGGGAGACAGCAGCCCGCACTTCACACAGCGTAGCCAGCGAGGGAAAGGACGAACCGGAACCCCAACATTGGCTTCTGCAGAGAAAGGATCGACGGAGTCGCTCTTGGTGAACGGCGGCATACGTAGCGATTCGACCTGAGAGCCAAGTACTTTCTGCACAGCTGCGAGAAGACGGTTTTCGATCAAAGGCTGACAGCGATCCTTCTCCCAGACGTCGATGCCAGAGGTTATGACCGACACGTTAGGCAAATCGATGAGGGCACCCGGGCCATAGGTCCACAGCAGCTGACTCGGCCGCACCGAGCCAACAGGGGTCTTTTCGTTCGCCATACTCATTCGTCCTTATCGGCCGCCGCAGGGCGAGGCTTCCATTGAATATCGTCTTTGATCTTCGCCGAATTCATGACCAAACGAACTCCTGGCTCGACCTCACGCATCGACATAGGTACCGTCCAGTTATCCCAAGTCTGCGCCCCTGGTGCCTTGATCAAGGGAACAGTTCTGTCCTTGTCTGGCCCGCGTTTCTCGTAAGCCAAGATACGGTTCCCCTGCATCACCTCGTTCACCCACTGGTCAGCACGCTGCTTGAGCATGTCGCCCGCGAGCTTCTTCGCAGGAGCTTCCGCGATGTTGTCGGCACGCGTTTCGAGCACCTTCATGGCCTCCAGCATTTCTGCTTGGTTCGGCTGTTTGAGGCTCTGCGCGCCCTCGTTCGGCGCGAACTCATCGCTCTTGGCGCGAATCAACGACAGCATCGCTCCGGTCAAACCACGGTCCATCGCGCGCGGCGAGAATGGGGTGACCGACTGCGCCTCTACATGCTTGTAGAAGGTCGCGTGGTAATGCTCGAAGGTCTCGTAATGCGAGAGATCGCGCGGCCTGGCCCACGTCAGGACAGTACAGACCAGACCGGGAAATTGACGCCCTACACGACTGGTCGCCTGGATGTATTCCGCTGTCCCCTTCGGTTGGCCGTTGACGGCCATGATGCCCAACCTGTTGACGTCGACACCGACCGACAACATGTTGGTGGCCAACACGATATCGATGGCTCGAGAATCTCCTTCGTCCCAGCGGGTCACGTACTTACCTTTTCCTGGATCCCATTCGGACTTGAACATCACCTCGAGCTGGTCGAGATACTTGGGAATGTCCTGGTTGGAAACCCGAGAGGTCAGCTCGCGGATGTTCATGACGCTGCGCTGCGCCAGACCAGGCCGCTGCACCATGCTCATTTGCACACGGTACGCACGAGTCTGCACGTCGTCCTCGGCCAGACGCTTCATACCACCCAACTCTCGCAACGAATTGAAGTAGCCCACCATAGTCATGTAAGGGTCGGCAGCTTTGCCGAAACGATCGAACAGCGCTTGAGCGGCAGTCAGCGCAGCCGTGTAGACACGGATCAGCATCGCCGGCCGTGAGCTGCCCGGAGAGCAGATGCCGAGATAGCGCCGCCCTGGCTTCTGCTCGATGGGCCGCTGCACCGAAAAGAAGTTGTCCTCGACATCCAAGCCATGCGGAGGAAACACCGAGACTTGGCGCATGAACACGTTGTTGACCTGCTGCTGCGCCTTGCGCACGGTAGCGGTAGATGCGATCACCTTCGGGCGAATCGAGTCGCCATCCAACTGCCACGTGCACAGCTCATCGACCGTACTCTCGTACAGCCCCACCATGGTTCCCAAGGGGCCACTTATCAGGTGGAATTCATCCTGGATAATCAGATCCGGTGGGCGCACCGGAGAGATAGCCTTGACCGTCGCAGCCACCCTACCCTCGACGGCCCTATGACCGGTGTTGCACTCCGAACCAGGCCAGAGCAATCCATGTCGGGAACACTCCTTCGATACCCGGCCGAACAGGTTCCTTATCGAACCGCGCCACGCCATCATCGCGAACTTGTCCACCGTGGCGATCATCATCGACGGTGGGCGGTGATACATCTCCTCGTCCACGACCATCACAGGCAAACCTGGGTGTGCCTGCTTGCTCGAACGGCCACGGGAGAAGTCACAGGCACTTAGCTTGTCCCCGCAGTAGATCGTCGTGCGCCCAGATATCTTGTCGACCTCAATATCTCTACGTGGATCAATCTCGGTTCCGCACCAAGGGCAGCCTGTCAGCTGTGCCGGTGAAGCCATTCCGGTGGGGTTTCTCCCAGGAGTACGAATGGCCTCGATGAACTTGTGACTATCCTCAGTGGTACCCGGTGTCACCTTGTTACCGACCCAAAGACCGATGGTGAACGCGCTCTCACCTAAGTACTTGTCGCCCGCTGCAAGCGCTTCCCGGCGAATATGTTCCATCGCGCAGATCAAGGCAGTGGCACGCTGGAACTGCTGCAAAGTCAGCAGGCGCAGGGTGTAACGCATGATCACGGCTAGGCCGCGGGATGAGTCGTAGCCACCCAGGTTTCCTTGCAGACGGCGAATCGCCATGGTGAATGCAGCGACACCCAGGTATGCCTCGGTCTTGCCACCGCCCGTAGGGAACCAAAGCAGATCCGCATAGGCCTGCAGGGGCTGAGTGCGATCCGTATGTTTCGGATCGGTCAGCCCGGGGACGGACAGCAGCAAGAAGGCCAACTGGAAGGGACGCCAGGAACGGTTCTTGGGAATATCGAACTCCGCCAGCTCGACGGCGCTCCCTCGACGGCGCTGCAAAGCGAACGCGCTATGCACCCGCTGAATTGCCATCGCTCGGTTAGCGAAGCGAAATGCCGCCAGGGCATTATCGTCTGTCGCCAGTAGACTCACCCCCTCGCGTAGACGAACCAGAATCGACTCGCAGTGCCCCAGCGCCTCATCGGCCTGCTGTACGTAGCCGGCGGCATCGCTCTCGACACGTGCGCGCTGATCTTCGATCCATGATGCATAGTCCTCGGTCAGTATCCCGAGCGCGACAACGAGCTCTTCCTTCTTCAGCTCCGCCAGATGTTTCATATCCAGCAAGCCTTCGTCGACCAGCCTGCGCATCGCCGGCCGATCCTGCGAATCCAACCCCGGCGTTTCAGTGACCGGCACTTCGTATTGCGGCATCACCGCGGTGCGCAGCTCTACTGCCCTCGCCACATCTGGACCAGCCACCGCATGCACTGCAACGCCATGGCCTACAGCGAACTCGACACGATCGCGATAGATCATCTCTAGCGCCAAGCGCTCGCGTAAGTCGTCATCGTCCGCCGCGCCAGCATCCGCTTCCAGAGCAGGACGGCGACGGAATATATCCTTCACCGAACTGTCGCCATTGGCACGCACGAGGATTTCCGGCTGAAACACCCAGGCGGTATCGCGATTCTCATCAGGTTCCGTTTGGCCGTTCACCAGGAACAGCGTGACCAATCGCTCACCCTTCTCGTTGGGTGAACGCACCGTGCCCTGGATGAGCATTTGTGGACAGGCTGGATCTGGGGTTACAGGAGAAATCACTCCATCCTTTAGCGCCAGCTGGAAGGTTCCGCCAGAAGGCTTGCGCCGCCAGACTTTGGCTTTGAGAACTTGCTCAGTGGTCTTGATCACTCGACCTTCGGCGTCACAGACCGACTTCTTGACCACCTTGGCATGGACGGGGTCATCGGATTCGAAACGCTCATAGCGCCCCCAACTCACCGCCACCTCGAGACTTTCCGCATCGCCATCGACGCAAAAAGTGAAGCCCAGGCTCGACGGTGCAAGCGATTGGTTCGAGGCCGTATCCACTTCCTCTTCGGCCTCGGAATCCCCACCACCAGATTTCTGAGGTGAGTCGACTTTACTCGACTGAGCCTTCGGCTCCAGATCCGCAGGCTCTTCCTCCTCATTCTTTTCCGGGGGAGCCACATCTTCGCCGCGCTCGGCGTTTTCCATCGGCGCGAGCTTGCCAACAAGGTAACGATCGCGAACGCTCATATCGACGATGAGCTCCTCCGGCCCACCGGCAGGCCCTAGAAGGTCGTCCATGATGGCGTACTGCAGCAGCTCGCGAACGTAAGCCTCGTTCTCGATCAGCGAGATGTCCGCGAGAGTGATGCCCAGAGCGCGCGGGATGGCCTCAGTGAACTCGGTCCAGGGCGCACGTACGATGCTGCCGGCGGTCGGAGGCAACAAACCGGCGCTGCCGATCCCCACTGCAGGTTCGATCGTTTTGGCCTTGTCGAAGTACAACGAGGTACCTTCCGCATCGACGCGGATACGCAGTACACGTCCGATAAGCACGATGCCGCCGACAGGGTTCAGAACCAGAGTCCAGGCTCCTTCATGCACAGCCGGATGACGGCCGCTCAAACGAACGCCTTTGTCGGCTAGGCGAGCATCCCCCCTCAAGCCTCGGTCGACGACGATCCAGGCCTCTGGGTTACTGTCCTGCATTCGCTCTTCCATGCTTCTCCCTCGAATCTAATCAGTTCTTCCAGGCATACCCTAAGCCCTGGTAATAGCCTTATTCGCGCGACGAGCACTCTTCTTGTCGCCCAATCTAATTACGACTGATTGGATAATAATTACTTACCCGTGACTTCCTGAAATTCCAACTATTTCCCGGTACCCACTCTTCTCATGCCGCCCAGACCACGGATTAAGATAATTGCGGAAAGCGGACAATATCTCCAAATTCTTCCTGCCACGAGCATGCCTCAAAGATCCAAAACTTGTTGTGGCGCCCCTGCTATATGCGCCGACCTCTCTTGTATCCTCGGCACTGCCTTTGACCGGCCACGCTCCACAGCACCTCCCTCCTCGCAACGTTGAAAATTTAGCTCTACGAGACGCTGAAGAGCCTCAGAGCGCGCGGACTCAGAAATTGTATAACGCGTCCGGTCATTTTCAGGAAGATATGGCATTTCGTGAAACCCATGACCAAGATCAATATCTGACCACCCATAGAGATCAACAACCTTATGATCAATCCGAGCTCTGATTTCTCTAAGAACAATGATTTCTTTTAACTCACAACACTGATCGTGAAACATGTTATACAAACTCGTAAGCCCAATATTATTGGTCAGCAATACCTTCCTACGCAGGGACTCATATTCAACACCTATATCATGCAGTGACAAGTTCTTTTCAAAATCTGGAAATGGGAACGTCTCTATACTGTCGGTTGGGGCGAATCGCAAATCCCTCTTCATCGTTGAACACCATGTCCATGCCCACATGTCAAATAGCGAAGAATGGAGACAGGAAAACAAGGAAAAATTGCTTGATGCTATTATCACATTAGGACCAGCAAAGCTCTGATGAGCCGGGACCATAGAAAACGCAACATATTTGGTGGTAAACGCATGGAACATGACCATATCGTTGCTCTTTATTTTATCGTAAAGAGCTGGTGCACGTTCCGCGAATCTCCACCATTGCTCTCGGCGAGACTTTCTTTTATTTACCTCCCTAACAGGCCTCACCAACTTCTCTACAATCTCAAAAACCTCGCCATATTCCCGAGCTGAATCAAGCGTTCTACCTCCAAAATCAATAACCCATCTGGACGCCACACAATCCGGAGTCCTAAGAACATCTGTAGCGCTAAGATAAGGCTTCAGAACTTCCGCACTTTTGGGGTTTTGTTTTATTAACTCATCCGCCCTTCCAGGTGTGACAAGAAATCCGTCGCCAAGCGGAATCGACCCTATAAATGCCATCTCAGAGTTTTCGGATAACCGCTTAGGGGTCAGAAGCTGTCGCGCTGTCAAGTGAGCTGAAATTGAACTAACCATCTCATGGTTTAGACACTTCCCCCCCCGCCACTCACCCTTGATCACTCCAACTCTAGTTGTCACAACAGCAGCACTTCCTGGCCATTTTTCATCAGTGGTAGCCGAGCGAATCACTCCTCCTTCAGTGACCAATTGATCCAGGCCGACCTCACGAGTATCGCCTTGTGAAATCGTATTTACAGCGAGAAGCCCAAAGCCCCCTTTATGTCTAAGCAGTTGAAATGCACGAAGGAAAAAATAAGCTACTAGGTCTGCAGACCCTCTCTTTCCATCAGCTAAATTAGCAACAAGGTATGTACGATAAGCTGTACCAAAAACTCCTGTAATCTTCTGTCCTCCCAAGAAGGGGGGATTACCAAGAATGCAGTCAAAACCAACCTTCTCAATACAAAATACTTCTGGAAATTCCAATGGCCAATGAAACGGTCTACGTGCAAGCTTACCCGCGGGCAGATCAATGGAAAGAGTTGATTTCATTCGAACATCAATCTCGGCAGCGATACCTTGACTTGATGAGAGTATTTGGCCCGCATGAATGGCAAGGGAAGTGAGACCTGAGGCTAAGGCAGAATCACTACCCCCTGCTGCTATTACCTCTCCAATGAAAGCATCAGCGATTCGCTCCGGTGCCTTGAGTCGGCTTCGAGCATTCGCCTCCAACCGTGCCATGGCTTCCACGTCGTGGATGTCACGAATCGGCATCTCGCGCAAACTCTGGCGCAATTCGATCGCATTGCGTACCGCCAGCTCAATGTTCTTGCCGAAGAGACGCTGCTGCCCCTTCGCACCAGGCTTCATGCTCAATTCGGTAAGCTGGTCGAGCCGATGGATGCCCAGTAAACTATCTCCACACTTGAGGTTATGATCAAGGAAACCGAATGGGCGACCTTTGGCCAGCGTCACCAGCCAGATAGAAAGCTTGGCTAGCTCCACGGCCAAGGGGTTCAGGTCCACTCCGTAGAGGCAGCGCTCAGCAACCAGGCGACGAGCGATCACCAGCCTATCTTCGGGATTGGCGGGTAGGCCATCTAGATCAGCAAGAGCATTGACGGCCAGGCCCTCGCTGGTAATACACCGTCCAGTTGCCTCCTGCGCGGCCCAAGCTTCGACGATTCGCTCGGCGAGCCAGCGACAGACCTGCACCAAAAAAGCCCCCGACCCCATGGCCGGGTCGCAAACCTTCAGATCCAGTAGTTCCGCCGCCGACTTCAGGCTCCATTGTTCACGCGGTAGCCCCTCCGCCGGACCTACGTAGGCAATGGGTTCTAGGGTAGTTTCGACGATTCGCTCGGTCAGTGACTTAGGCGTGTAGTGCGTGCCCGACTCACGGCGATCGCTACCCATGGTGACGATGAAGGCTCCCTCAGGGTAGATCAGCGGGTAGCCCCAAGGATCGGTGCGCAGCAAATTGAGGAACGGCAAGGCACGATCACGCAGCTCTTCATCTCCGGCACAGGCCGTGAGCAGGCGGTTGGCCTGAGCGGCCTCAATCGAGCGACCGAGATCCTTGCGAATAGCTCCTGCGCCACGCTTGACCGCATCGATGCCAGAAAGCGCCTCAACCAACGCCTCGTTACCCTGGCGCTGCAAAGCTTCGAGCTCCTCCAGACCATAGAGGGTCTTCTTCGCTCCCTTGCCACCTGTCAGTTCCACCGTCACCCGCTCTGTTCGGGCGACAGTCCGCTCCAACAGTCCTTCGTAGACGTAGCCGATCTGCTCCACATCTAGCGCGCGATAGGACAACGTACGGCCCTCGTACTGCTGGATGGCCTCCAGCAGGAGCAACACCGTACGGTTATCGATCGGCAGCGGTCGTGCAGGATCGACCTTCCAGTCGGAGCTCTGGGCACGACCTTCGAGGAAGGGGAAACGATCGGGGTCGAATAGCGAACCACCCAGGGCAGGCAAGCGCAGAGCCTCATGCTCGATGCCGCCGTACACCGCGCGGAAGGTCGCCAGCAACCGTGACCAGGCATCGTTGCGCCGCTCCAGCACCTCCTCGGTTTCCTGGCGCAGCTGCATCCGCAGAGTGGAGATGGCGTAGTTGCTCTCGTACGCCTCCTCCCCCATCAGCAGTAGCCCACGCTCCTCAGCCGACAACAGGAACACCAGACGCATCATGATGGTCAGGCCTGCTTCGTAGAGCTCGGTCGGCTCGACGCCTTGCAGTAATGTACGTGAGCTATCGCGATCTTCCTTGTCCAGCGCCTGTATCAATACCTCGACCGCCCGGCGAACTTGTTCACCCAAGGCATCGGTGACCTCCTCCTGGTGCTGGAGAGACGCGTCCAACATCGAAGGTAAGGTCTCATCGTCCGGACCGAAGAAACGCCGGATGCCCAACAGGGTGAGGAAGGCTTGCAGGGTCAGCCGCTCTTGCCCCCAGAGGCGTGCATACCAACTGGCGAAGGTCGATACAGCGCCAACGGGAGCATCGACCAGCATCCAGCGTTCGCCATCGGTGACCAAACCAAGGCGACAACCGCTGGCCCGGCAGAGCCGCTCCATGCGTTCAGATGGACTGGCGATCCAGTCATCTAAATTCAACGCGGCCTGGAGATCCGTGCCTGCCGGATAGATTCGCACGAGCAACTGGCTTTTGCCGCCCGAAACTAACGCATAGTCAGGCTCCAAGGTGACGCCGTGCTCCAGCAGAGAGACGCGTAGCGCCGGAGGGATACGCTCACCTCGCAGGAGAAGCTCACCGCTATCGGACTCGTCGTACTCCAGACCGCGGGCAAGCACCTCGTGAATCCAAGCGCGATGCAGTTCGCCGAACCTGGGATCGTCGTTGTCACGAGCCTCGCACCATTCGTCATAGGCCTGGCGCAGATATTGGCGAATACGCGGCTCGACTGCCGGCAGACCGGTGGAGAAGACGCGCTTCAGTACGGGCGTGGCGAGGAAAGGACCTGAGACCTCGATCAGCGACAACCATTCATCGTGAATATCGAGGGGTTTCATACGCGGCCTCCCTGGGCTAGCGATGCAGGTACGATGAAAATGACCGCTACCGGGAAGGTTCGATCCTGTGGTTCGGCATGGCGTGCCTCGATGGCGCTGGTTTCCTGCTCCCGTTCGGCTGGAATGCGCGCAAGACGTGCCTGCAAGGCGGAGTTGTCGCGGCGAACCTGGGTGCGCTCATCTTCGCTGAACAAAGAGAACTGCTCAGGCAACTCACCCTTGCCCAGTTCCTTGCGAATCGCGCTATCCAGCTCATTCAGCACAGCGAGAATGTCTTCTTTTTCTTTGTTCTTACGGATTTCCAGGGTGTTGCCCAAATACTCGAGACGATTGTGTGAACGTGCCCCGAGAGATTGCTGAATGGCCTCCTCAGCCGTGGCGAAACGAGAGCGCAACATGTCGAACGCCGTGTCGTCGAGCTGACTCGGCTGCGCTTCGTCCAACCAACTTTGTATCCGAGTGACGCCCTCTTCGCGCTTGTAGCCTTGTTCGCGCAGATAGCCACCTGCGAACGTCAGCTCCTCATGCAGACGGTGGTGATTACCACCAGTGATCACCAGGCGCGACACGACCACGACCGCTGGAGCCTCGAGACGATCGTCAGGTAGTGCTCGTACCGTCACTCGATGCAAACGCTTGTTGTCCTCCTGCGCCCAGACCTCAGCACGCAGCAAACGCAAGCACATCTGTACCAGGCGATGGTTGAGATGGACGAGCACCAGATCATCTCGCCCCTTAGCGACTTCATGGTCGAAGGTCACCGGACGGATCTTACCGGTGAATGGATGCTCCAGCCCTTCGCGGCAGCGCTCCCAAGCGCCCCCCAGGGGCGGCAGTTCGAAGACCTTACCCGGCGCGATCCCCGCCGATGTCAACGGCTTGAGAGCGGGCTTCTCAGCCAACGCCAAGCCGGTTTCGACCGCCTTAAGGATGTGCTCTGGAGAAAGGTGGAAGTCCTCCCGAGTCTCGACCAATTTCTCATGTAGCTTAGCTACCCTGTTGGCCAGATCTTTTTCGGCTCTGACGAATCGGCGGGCCTGGACGATCTTCGCGTCCGCCAGCCGAGTATCCAGATCACGCAGAGATCCTTCGATGAGCCCGGACATCTGCGGTGCGATCACTGGGTTCACGCTGCCCATATCGGCACGCATGGAATCGAGCTTGCGCAATGCACGCAGGATATCGTCCTGGTGGCCGCCGACAGCATCCTGGTCTTGGCGAGCATCGACCGGGTGCCAGATCACCACCTCTTTCTCGCGCTGGCCATGGCGGTCAATACGACCGTTGCGTTGCTCCATGACGTTGGGGTTGTACGGAATCTCCAGGTGGATTAGGTAGTTACAGTGACTCTGCAGGTCGATACCTTCGGAAGCGGCGTCGGTAGCCAGCAAGATCCGCACTGGCGAAACATCAGGAGCGGCCTGGAACGCCGCCTTCACTTTTTCTCGCTCGTCGTGATCCATGCCACCGTGCAGGATCATCAGGCGATCGCCACCTAAATCATGAGTCGCCAGAATCTGGTGCAACCAATCGAGCGTGGTGCGGTACTCGGTGAAGAGAATCACGCGCTTCCCGTTCCATACTCCATCGGTCTTCAGATGCCGTTCGATCCAGGCGAGCAGAGCTTTAGCCTTGGAGTCGGTCTGATTCATCGCCTGCTGGGCCCAATGCCTGAGCTCGTCGAGCAAGACGCGCTCTTCTGCGCTCAAGGGGCGCGAGTGGCGCGTGGCCTCCTCGACGGCCTCTTGCTGCGCAATCTCGACATCCGCGTCGTTGGCGTAATCTTCTTCGGAACGCTGAATGACCTTGAGCAAGATTCGCTCGGACAAGTCCGTCCGGGTCTTTCCATTTCCTCCGCTCGCCAAGGTCGCAACATGCTTTTCCAGGGTCGACGCAAAGGCGGCCGGCGAGGAGAACAAGCGCTTTCGCAGCAGCTGATTGACGAAGGAGGCTCCTGTCACGCCGCCCAATTCGTCATCCGCAGTTTCCCTGCTGGCACAGAACATTTGCAGCTTGCGATGAATCTCTCTTTCTTTGACGGTGTAGTCGACGGGCAATGCTTCGAGCTTGCGCTGCGCGTATATTAGGTTCCCGTCTTTGTCGGTGATTTCGCTCTTGAGGCGGCGGATCATCACCTGAGACAACTGCTTCTCTTCCGGCATGATGTTGCGAGCGAAGCGCTGATCATCAAGCAGCTCCAGCAACGAAGTGAAGGACTCGGTGTAGCCGTTGTGCGGCGTCGCTGTCAGGAACAGGTGGTGCTGGAAATGCGGAGCGATGGTGCGAATCAGACGAGTACGCTGACTCTCGATGGCGTACTGGGCACTCGCTGACGGCGCGACGTTATGCGCCTCGTCGACGACCAACATGTCGAACTTGCGCGGATAGCTGACATGCGCTGGCAGGATATCGCGGAAGGCACGCAAACCATCGCCAGCCTTGGCCCAGTCCATCGACGTGATCAGGCGCGGGAACGAGACCCAAGGATTGGCGTGAATTCCTCGCTCGCGCCGCATCTCCTTGATGTAGGTGCTATCGACGATACGGAACTCCAACCCGAATTTTTCCATCATCTCGACACGCCACTTTTCTTGCAGCGACGCGGGGCAGACGATCAGTACGGTGCGGACGCGATGACGCAGCAGCATCTCCTGGATAACCAAGCCTGCTTCGATCGTCTTGCCGAGACCTACGTCATCGGCAATCAGCAGGTTGACGCGCGCCATGTCGATCGCACGTACCAGCGGATCCAACTGGAAGTCCTGCAGGCTCACGCCACTGCGAAACGGTGCTTGGAGAAAACCACGATCCGCGTTGGTAGCAGCACCCCAGCGCACTGCATCCAGAAAGGCTTCCAGCGTATCGGAATCGTCCTGCCCGGTGATGGCGGGCAAACCAGCCCGTTCGATGACATGCGCGCCCGGCTCGATTTCCCAGATCACCTGGAGCTCTTCGCCGAGAGCATCCTCATCGATGGAAGCAAGCGTGACGGCATGCTGTCGCACACTGCCCAACTTTGAAGCATCCACTTCAGCTACCACCCACTGCCGACGTCTAACTTCGACGAGCTGGCCCGGTTCCGGAATATTGCGGTAGCTGCTGTCTTCCGCCGTTGCAGTCATTGCTTACTCCTTAGCACCGTAACCATCTAACCGATAACTACGGATGTGCAAAAGCCTATGCGCTGGGCGACTAAAGAGCGCGAAGCACTAGAGATCCAGTTGGGACAGGTGCGGAGTCGAGGGCTGAAACGGCAGCGTTCGTGATCGCAAAAAAACGCTGTAGATCGGCCATCCCTGGGATACCACGGCCTGCCATGATGCGATGTCCGTCACCTTATCCATCGGGAAGGCACAGGTAAAGCAACGCTCCGCGCTTTCTACCGACTCGGTTAAGGTACCGGCAGACCTTTAGGCATGGGCATCTCGCAGAATGCCCGCGCGATTCTCGCTGATATGAAATGCCGCTCGCAGCCGGGGCTAATTACCAAATCGGCCGAGCGGCCTAAGCGGCGTTTAATGATGCCATCGTCTACACTGCTCGGTTGCTCAGAGCAATTGAGCACAAGAGCTAGACAGAAACTACCTCTGCTGTGCCGAAGCGTCGCTAACGATCCCCATAAATCAGCATCCCTGTTCAGGTAGCTATCAAGGCTGCGGCCTCATACTTCTTCACCCTTGACGAGGGCGTTTCAGCTGGCCCATCCGCAGGCACCGAGCTCCCTCGGGCCTCAGACGCAGGTGCTGAGCATCTTTGACGAGGTACTTCACCGTGTTGTGGACATGAGGTCGGATCGCTTGATTGCCCCTCTCAATGCGGCCGATACCACATCGGTCACCGTACTGCTCCTTATTATGATTGCAGCTGTGCATGTAGCCCTGGCCATACGTAATGTTCTTCCACAACTCACCAAGCTGGATGGCCTTGTTAACATCTCCCTGCAATTCGTTGCCATTGAAGAAGTAAGCAGCATGGATGTGGTATCCCGTTCCATCGTTCCGATCGCCTTGTTCCACTGAATAGATGTAGCCGATGAGATGCTTAAACACCGGATGACGCTCATGCTGGGCAACCAGTCGATCTAGATCATCGAACACATGCTCAACCCGCAATCTGGCGTGAACCTCTGATCGGTAGGAGAGATTGATCCTGACGAGGGTCGTACGCGAATAGCGCTCCCTTATGGCATCTGCATATTCACAGACTCGGATCTCCTGCTGCTCGGCCTGATGGCGGCAATCACCCTTCTTACGCCGATACCAAGGCTCACGGGTCAACCGACGGATCCGTGCGGTGAGAACGTTCATGCTGTGATGATGATCTAGATACGCCGTACCCTTTTCGTTCCAACAGACAGGACCATCAATACAACGCTCAAGCCCAATGTCCTGACAGGCATCCCTGAACACTTGCAGGTGCTCGCTGTAGCTGTACTCCACGCGGTCATCGAACACGTCGACCATCTGTTTGATGTGGGTGAAGTATCTGGAGAGCCTAGTCTTTTCGACATGCTCATAACCTGAACGACTTTGCGTGATTCTGAATGCTGGCGTGTCGTTCTTTTCGATGGCGTGTACGAGTGATTCGATCTGGAGGGCAATGTCTGATTGGGAAAGGTAGGTGTAGAACTTAGGGTTGGTCATGGTGAGTGGACTTGCCCCTATCAAACCGGACACCGCAACCCTGTTAAGTTGATGTTACAGCCAACCGCCTGAACTCCCGAGGCGAGCGGTACTTCAGTGCGCTGTGGGGATGCTCTTCGTTGTAATGCTCAAAAGC
>NZ_JBLWWR010000018.1:0-19543 GCF_048267825.1 Pseudidiomarina sp. | reverse complement strand
TGCCACAACAATACTCCAAATAAGACCGCCGCCACTTGAAACGCCAAGTACGTTAAACAAGAAACCACCAATTAAGGCGCCAATTACACCGATAACAATATTGCCCAATAAGCCAAAACCGCCACCTTTAACCAGTGAGCCTGCTAACCAGCCTGCAATAAGACCCACCAATAGAAACCATAGAAAGTTCATGTTGCTGTCCTTTTTTCTTGTGAAACAAGTTGTTATTAAATATAGCAGGTAACTTATCGTTTACCAGTAACTGACGTCCACAACATCTCACCACCTTCTTTGGTGTTCAGCAACATGACAAAAACGACCAGCGCAACAAAAACAATTACTGTATGCGTTATCCAACTGTCGAAATTGATATCTACAATGAGCCAGTCAATTAACCATGCGCCTAAATAGCCTATCCCAAGGCCCGGTGACAAGATGATCAGCGCAACAATTAACCCCAGCATGATGCGCAACATCCACTCAGCAATATTCTTAATCACGTTATGTCCTTTTCTTTTAAACAACTTGGTGACAAGCATACCGAAATAAATTCGCTTGCATACCTAATAGTACTAGGTATAAACTGTATACCTAACGGTTCTAGGTATAGGAATTTGTGCGTGCAGCTCTCTAAAGACTTAATGGCGGCTTCTTCAACACCCCTTGTGTTGGGCGTGATAGCTGAAGGCGAAACCTACGGGTATGAAATTGTGAAGCGGGTTGAAGCGCTCTCTAAAGGCGCACTGAACTGGACTGACGGCATGATGTACCCATTGCTGCACCGATTAGAGCACCAACATTATTTAACGTCGCGGTGGCGCATTGGTGACTCCGGTCGCAAACGCAAATATTACGCGATTACTGAGGAAGGCTTAAAGGCTTTGCGTGAACAACAGCAACAATGGCAAGTCATTAATGACGCTTTAAATCAAATCTGGCGCGACATGAAACGGAGCAGCGATAATGGCTATCAACCGGTTTGACACAACTTTCGATATTGAACAAAGCATCGAGCAGTGGCGCGCTTATGTATTACGCCACGCTGCAATTCATGCGGATGATGCCGATGAGCTGGAAAGCCATTTACGTGACCAAATTGATGCGCTGATGCAGTCTGGCTTACACAGCGACGAAGCCTTTATGGTAGCCACCAAACGCATTGGCAACCTGCAGGCTGTTTCCAGTCAATATGCCGAAGTGCACTCAGGTCGGCTATGGCAAAACTTAGTCTTCGCCACGGATAGTAGAAGCTGGGTGGGCGACTTTATTCCGGCCTTTTGGTTGGCGCTTGCTGCCGCTCTAGCTTTTCAACTACCCGCACTTTTTGGGGTAACCCCTGAAACCAACGAATGGTTTTTTGCGCGCACAATCAGCCTGTTTTGTTTGCCTTTTTTAGCTGCCTACTGGGTCATAAAGCGCGAGCTGGGTAACGCAGGATGGTTAACGGTAGTCGGTGTTTCTGTTGGGGCGTTTATTGTTATGAATGCACTGCCATGGCAGCCAGAGTCGGCAACCAGCACCTTAGCGGTTATGCATTTACCCATGGCGCTGTGGTTTTTAGTTGGCGTTATGTACACCGGCAATTGGTGGCGCACCGACGCGCGCCGTATGGACTTTATTCGGTTTTCCGGTGAGTACGCCATTTATTTTGTGCTCATTGCGCTCGGCGGTGGCATTTTAACCGCTTTTACCGTCGGTATGTTTTCATTTATTGGCCTCGACCTAGCGTGGTTTGCACAGCAGTGGATTATACCTTGCGGCGCGATGGCGGCCGTTGTGGTTGTAGGCTGGCTGGTTGAAGCCAAGCAGGGCGCAATTGAGAATATGGCACCCGTATTGGCGCGCATTTTTACGCCGCTATTTACCCTGTTACTGATTGCGTTTTTAGTGGCCATGCTTGTTACAGGGCGTGGCTTCGATGTGCAGCGCGATGTGCTCATTGGGCTCGACTTGATGCTCGTGTTGGTACTGGGTTTAGTGCTGTATGCCGTGTCTTCGCGTGACCCTGGCAAAGCGCCGAGCTTATTTGATCACCTGCAACTGGTTCTGGTCGGTGCCGCTTTATGTGTTGATCTGTTAGCGTTGGGGGCTATTTCCGGCCGCATTTTCGAACTGGGTGTAACGCCCAACCGCGTTGCCGCGCTGGGTGAGAACCTGATTTTATTAGTCAGCTTAAGTGGTTATGCCTGGCATTACGCTAATTTTGTGCGCAACCGCAGTAGCTTTGCTGCATTAGAGCGTTGGCAGACAGCGTTTATTCCTGTGTATGTCCTGTGGGCCGTGATTGTGGTGGCACTATTCCCGTTGCTGTTTGGCTTTTAAGCTTTGAATAATAAACATTTCGAAACAGCCAAACATTGTCTAATATTTAGACACCGCAGTTCGTTAATACCACAGGAGAAAGACCATGCCCAAACAGCGGTTGATTCTTCTTTTCGACGGAACTTGGAACGATCCGGCTGACCAAACCAACGTTTATGAAGTGGCGCGACTACTGGATGACTATGACGGCAGTATCCGTCAACGATTTTACTATGACCCAGGTGTTGGCACGTCAAAATTCGACCGTCTCCGAGGCGGTCTCTTTGGTTCGGGATTAAGTAAAAACCTACAACAAGGGTACGAGTGGCTAGCTCGCCGCTATACCGATGGTGACGAAATCTGGGTTTTCGGTTTCAGTCGCGGCGCCTACACTGCGCGAAGCCTCATTGGATTAATTAGAAAGTGCGGGCTGTTACATATAGTCACGCCTTGCTTACTTGATAAAGCGGAAGCCATTTATCGCGACAAAGATCTCGCTCCAGACTCACTTCAGTGCAAAAATTTCCGTGAAAACTATAGCCGATTTCCCCGAATTCATTTCATTGGCGTTTGGGATACGGTTGGTGCACTCGGCATTCCAGGAACAAACTTTTCAGAAAAAGGCACTTTTTCTTGGCACGACACCGAACTATCTAGTCTGGTTGATTATGCTTATCACGCTATTGCATTGGATGAGCACCGTGCAGCCTATGAAAGCCCACTATGGACAAGCAAAGACGGACAGCAAAAGGCGGCAAATAAAGATGTTGAGCAACGCTGGTTTATTGGTGCACATGCCAATGTGGGCGGCGGTTATGGTTGCAAAGATTTGCTGCCTCAGATCCCTTTAGCGTGGCTACTTAGCAAAGCGAAAAACGTAGGCCTCAAATTTGAGCCGTTCACAGTTGACCCAAACGCTTGGAAGGCGCCACCCAATGACTCATATAAAGATTTCCTTAACGGACTGTATGCTTGGTTTCGGCGTTTAAAATCGGCAGGCGATGGACGTTTTATTCGCAAGTATGCCCATGGACCGTCCGGCAAACCTGCGGTGAATGTGGCCGTTGATGAAAGCGTGTGGCAAAGATGGCAAGACGACACGTTACATTATCGCCCACGAACCTTAGTAGACGCCGGATTGTCGCCTCCTAAAAATCAGACACCTAAATAGAACGGCTGTCTTTTGTCGTGGCAATTCCCTCTTCTAGCTTGGCGAGAAAGCACTACTCAGCGCTGATGCAGCAATAAAAATGGTTGCAGCCAATACCATCTCTACTGTTATTGATTTTTTTAGTCGTTTAGTTGCTTGCTCATTATTGAGCTGGGGCACAAACTTTAGTTTATGCAGCGCCGCGACAGAAAGAATAAGCGCCACAACAGCTATTTTCGTCAGCAGTGCAACGTCGTACGCAGTCAATGGTAGCTGTGGCAGCCATTGTCCTGTTGCACTTCGATACATAACAAAGCCAGCAGTAAGAAGTATTGGAACAGCAAATGACATATGCAAACCAAAACGTTCCATTACTTTTTTAATGTCGGCAACCGAACCAAATGTCGTCAGCTTACGCAGCATGTTAAGGCTACCAAACCACAACCACGCAACCAGTAAGTGTAAGAGAAGCACAGCCTTTCCCCACCACGCTGCGTCACTGCCATGGCCTATACTCAAAAAACTCCAACTCATCAGCGCGATGGTAAGTGAATAAGTACCCCACTTTATAAATGGCAACGCAACGACGGTGGATATAATCCACAAGGCTGCAACTAGCGTTTGAAATTGAACAAACTGACCGACTGGCCCTTCCCATATGAACCTGATGTACATAGGGTCTACAATACCTGCAACGCCTTCATCTGCAAAACTGCCTACTTTTATAAAAAAGTACAGTGTACTTATAACAAGCAGCAGCAATCCCGTAACTACACGTTTTTTTCGCGATGATACGTTCTCAAAGCCTGCTCCTAATAAATAAGCAATGTAGGGGGTGGCTATAATTACGGCGTTCAACCAAAATATAGTTGCCAGCATGACTATGCTGGCCCCAGTCCACAACGTCATCATTTCACCTTAAAGCTAAAGTCACCCGATATTTTATGACTGTCGCCGCCCATTGCTACCCAGTACACGGTATATTCGCCTGGAGCCAGCTCGCCTTCAACAGCAATTTCATAGTTCGCCTTAGGCTTCATGCTCATCGAGAAATCTAGAGGATGCATTTTGCCATCGTCTGAATGCAGCATTACCTTCGCCAAGCGGGCCTCTCCGGAAAAGCTTATGGAGATTTCTGTTGGCGCTTTGGGTAAGGTTTCACCGTCCATTGGACTACTCGATGCAAGCCCTACGTGCGCATTTACCGACGCACTAAATAAAATCGCCGCACTCAGTGCAACCTTAAGTAAACTTTTCATACTCTTTCCTCTCTAGTTTAAACTCACCCGACTATGGAGTATCTTTACCCTAAGAAACGCAGGGAGATCTCATGACTTACCAAATTATGGACTATTTAAAACTAAGCGTTATTTCATTGGCATTTTTTAGTACAGTTGCGCTCGCTCAGCAGCACGTATTAAGCCACGCCGACCTACCTTGGCAACCCACCCACGTAGAAACGTTCAATAATCTTAATCGCTCTTTGATTGGCAGTTTAAAGAAAAATGGATTTGATGGCGATGGCAATTTTGCAGTTTTAGATGCGCGCGGAATCATTAAGTCATTCAAAAATGTCATTGATTTCGGCACCTTTAATAGCACCGGCGGTTTCTTTATTATCAGCGATGACCACGGGGAAGCGATTGTCTCCAGCTATGATCAGAACTTAACGAAAATAAGCTCTCGGAGTTTCTCGAGCAACTTGGTCAAATGGAGCATTGTCTCCGTATCAAAAGACGGAACCGAACTTGTCTTCAGCTCGCCCTCACCCGATATGTCATCGCGAAAATCTCTTACAAAATACTCAGGGCACAATTTCTCGCATGCAACAAACTACGCATTTTCTGAAGCGCCTCTTTATCAAGCAATAAGCTTTGGAGATAACCTGCTAGCCATCAACGTCGACAGAAACCTTGTAGCTTTTGAAGGCGAAAATATTGCTTGGACTTACGAGCCCAACCCTTACATTTCAGTAAACTCACTATCAGCCTCGCAAGACAAACAATACCTGATCGTCAAAAGTGACGTGGGTGATGTAGCCATCATTGGTCATAGCGGCAAGGAAATTTTTCGGGTAAAGAATAAAGGCGGTTCGGCCGTTACGGTGAAAGATAATGTCGCGGTTATTACCAACAACGGAGTCACCAAAAAGTACTCACTTGAAACCGGCCGGGAAATTGAAGCGATTAAACGTTAGGGTGAAGGTGCGCATTGGCTGAGTACCTAAAAAGGGCTCCGAAGAGCCCTTTTATCTTTATTCAACAGTAACCGATTTCGCCAAGTTTCGCGGCTGATCTACGTCGGTGCCTTTGATTATGGCGACGAAGTAGGAGAGAAGCTGCAACGGAATGGTGTACACAATTGGCGCAATCAATTCGTCACAATGGGTGACGTTAATGACACGCATGCTGTCGTCGCCTTTGAAGTGCGCGTCTTTATCGGCAAACACGTACATAATGCCGCCACGGGCGCGTACTTCTTCAACGTTGGATTTGAGCTTTTCGAGCAGTTCATCGTTCGGGGCAACAACGATAACCGGCATATCGGCATCAATCAGTGCCAACGGCCCATGTTTCAGTTCGCCCGCGGCATAGGCTTCGGCGTGAATGTACGAAATTTCCTTCAGCTTCAGCGCGCCTTCCATTGCTATCGGATACTGGGTGCCGCGACCTAAAAATAAGCTATGGAATTTATCCGCGAATTCTGGTGCTAAGGCTTCAATGGCATCACTTAACAGCAAAGCTTCTTCCAGTTTGGCTGGCAAAGTTTTCAGTGACTTAATCACTGACTCTTGTTGCGCTGCTGACATGCCACGAAATTGACCAATGGCTAACGTTAACATGAGCAATCCAACCAGCTGGGTGGTAAATGCTTTTGTGGATGCCACGCCAATTTCAGTGCCTGCACGGGTCATATAAGCCAAATCAGACTCACGTACCATCGATGATGTACTGACGTTACAAATGGTTAAGCTGCCTTTGTAACCAAGCTCTTTTGATAACCGCAAGGCGGCGAGGGTGTCAGCGGTTTCACCTGACTGCGAAATGGTAACCAACAAACTATTCGGGTGTACGTGCGATTGGCGATAACGAAATTCAGAAGCAATCTCAACGTTACACGAAACACCAGCCATCGACTCAAGCCAATAGCGTGCAACCATACCGGCGTGATACGACGTACCGCAGGCAACAATTTGCACATGTTCAATGTCTTGCAGCAAATCAAGCGAACCATTACCAAACACGTCATCCGCCACATGGCCATCAACAATCCGGCCTTCAAGTGCATTACGCACGGCGCTTGGTTGTTCATGAATTTCTTTTAACATGAAGTGGCGGTACTCGCCTTTGCCACCCGCATCGTAATTACCATCTGACTCGTGCACATCTCGCTCTACGCGTTGGCCCTTGGCGTCATATATTTTTATTTCGGTACGGTTAATGTCCGCCATGTCCCCTTCTTCAAGGTACATAAACTTGTGGGTAACCGGTAGCAGAGCCAATTGGTCGGAGGCAACAAAGTTCTCGCCAATACCCAAGCCAATAACCAGTGGGCTACCTGAGCGTGCAACAACCAAGCGCCCCGGTTCGCGGCAGTCCATCACCACCGTGCCGTAGGCGCCCTCTAATTGGCGCACAGCTGCTTGCACGGCTTCAAATAAGTCGTCATGGGTTTTGCGTTCATGGTGCACCAAATGGCAAATCACTTCGGTGTCGGTGTCTGAACTGAAGTTGTAACCAAGCCCTTTTAGGTGTTCGCGCAATTTATCGTGGTTTTCGATAATGCCATTGTGAACAACCGCAATGCAGTCTTCTGAAATATGTGGGTGCGCATTGGCTTCTGTCACGCCGCCGTGGGTAGCCCAGCGGGTATGCGCTATGCCTGTTGTGCCTGATAGTGGGTGCTCACCAACAGCGTCTTTTAAGGCTTGCACTTTGCCTGTGCGGCGCACACTTTCAATCACGCCTGCATCGGTAAGCACAGCTAAGCCCGCGGAGTCATAACCGCGATATTCAAGGCGTTTCAGGCCTTCGATGAGAATTTCGCTAATACGGCGCTCTGACGTTGCGCCAACTATTCCACACATATTATTTATCCTTTTTCACTGGCCGTTGCCAGGTACTAATATTCCGTTGTTTGCCGCGTGCAACTGCGAGTTCTTCGTCTTCAACGTTCTTCGTGACCGTTGAACCTGCGCCGACAGTTGCGTTCTTGCCAATGCGAATTGGCGCAACCAAGGAGCTGTTTGAACCAATAAATGCACCATCATCAATTTCTGTCACAAATTTATTCACGCCGTCGTAATTACAGGTAATTGTACCTGCCCCCACGTTAACCCCAGCGCCAATTTGGGCGTCGCCTAAATAGGTTAAATGGCTGGCCTTTGAGCCTTTACCCATGCGCGTTTTCTTGATTTCAACGAAGTTACCCACTTGTGCACCTTCGGCTAAGTCGGCACCCGGGCGTAACCTTGCAAACGGGCCAACGGCACAATTCTCAGCCAATGTAGCCTCTTCGATAACCGAGTTCGCTTTGACCCGCGAGCCGGCGCCAATTTTGCAGTTGCGCAATACGCAGTTACTTTCGATAACAACGCCTTCACCAAGTTCCACGCGGCCTTCAAATATTACATTTACATCAACCACTACGTCGTTGGCGATAATCACGTCACCACGCACGTCCACGCGTGCGGGGTCCATTAAGGTTGCACCATCAAGCATCAATTTTTCGGCTTGGCGCGCTTGGTAAGCTCGCTCTAAGCCAGCAAGCTGAACGCGGTTATTCGCGCCTTCAACTTCGCTAATCGCTTGCGGTTGCGCTGTGGCTATTTGTACACCTTCTTGAGCTGCCATGGCGACAATATCTGTTAAATAATATTCGCCTTGCGCGTTATTGTTCGACAACTTGGCTAGCCATCGCTTTAAGGCAGCGCCATTCACGGCCATCATGCCGGTATTTACTTCGGTAATTTCCAATTGCTTTGTGTTCGCGTCTTTTTGCTCAACAATGCCCGTTACTGCGCCGCTTGGGTCGCGCACAATGCGTCCGTAGCCTGTTGGATCAGGCAAGGTTACTGTCAGCAACGCTAAATCAGTTTGTTCCGCGGCCTTGAGCAGGCTCTGCAGGGTTTCAACGCGAGTTAAAGGCACATCACCATACAAAATCAATACGGTTTCATGGTCTGCTAAATGCGGTATCACTTGCTGTACGGCATGTCCGGTACCCAACTGCTGCGCTTGCTCAACAAAGTTAAGTGCTTGGTCAGCCAAGCGCTCAAGTAGCGCCTCTGCACCATGGCCATAGATAACGTGCACCTGATCAGGCGACAGCGCGCGCGCAGTGTCGATTACGTGCTGAACCATTGGCTTGTGAGCAACAGGATGCAGCACTTTCGGCAACGCCGATCGCATACGCGTACCTTTACCTGCAGCAAGAACTACTACACTCAGAGACATGAATCCTTCCGTTTCTGGTTAAAAGTGAATGGAGTATTTTAAAGCTGTTTACAACAAATTAACAGGCGAAAAAAAGACCCGCAAACCGAGATTTACGGGTCTTTTCGATTTCTTAATGCTGGCGTGCTGATTATTTGCGTATTTTGCGAATAATCTGCAGCTGAGCCATCGCTCGAGCCAGTTCTGCTGCCGCTTCTGCGTAGCTTAAGTCAGAACTTTGATCTGCAATTGCATCTTCAGCATGTTTCTTAGCTTCCAGAGCTTTTTGTTCATCCAGCTCATCACCACGAACCGCTGTATCAGCAAGGACCGAGACGTTATGCGGCTGCACTTCTAGCACACCACCAGCAACGTAGATGATTTCTTCAGCGCCGCCATCTTTCACGATGCGAACCATACCAGGCTTCAGCGTCGTTAATAACGGGGCGTGACCTGGGAAAATACCCAGCTCACCTTCGCTACCGGTCACTTGCAGGGTCTCAACCGCACCAGAGAACAAGCGTTCTTCGGCGCTGACCACGTCAAGCTGTACAGTTTTAGCTGCCATTTAAACCTCCCGGTTTATTACATTTTTTTAGCTTTTTCAGCTGCTTCTTCGATGCTACCAACCATGTAGAACGCTTGTTCTGGTAGGTCGTCGTAGTCACCGCTTAAGATGCCTTTAAAGCCAGCGATAGTATCTTTCAACGATACGTATTTACCTGGTGAGCCAGTGAATACTTCGGCGACGAAGAATGGCTGTGACAGGAAACGCTGAATTTTACGCGCACGTGATACGGTCATTTTGTCTTCTTCAGACAATTCGTCCATACCCAAGATTGCGATGATGTCTTTCAGCTCTTTGTAACGTTGCAATACTGACTGTACGCCACGCGCAGTATCATAATGCTCTTTGCCGATAACCTGTGGGTCCAACTGACGTGATGTTGAATCCAATGGGTCAACCGCAGGGTAGATACCCAATGACGCGATGTCACGTGACAATACAACGGTCGCGTCTAAGTGAGCGAACGTGGTTGCTGGTGACGGGTCAGTCAAGTCATCCGCAGGTACGTATACCGCTTGGATTGACGTGATTGAGCCAGTTTTGGTTGACGTAATACGTTCTTGCAGTACACCCATCTCTTCTGCAAGTGTAGGCTGATAACCTACTGCAGATGGCATACGACCCAACAATGCTGATACTTCGGTACCGGCTAGGGTGTAACGGTAGATGTTATCTACGAAAAACAATACGTCACGACCTTCGTCACGGAACTTCTCTGCCATGGTCAAACCGGTTAACGCTACGCGCAAACGGTTACCAGGAGGCTCGTTCATCTGGCCATAAACCAGTGCAACTTTGTCGAGTACGTTTGAATCTTTCATTTCATGATAGAAGTCGTTACCTTCACGCGTACGCTCACCAACACCGGCGAATACTGAGTAGCCGCTGTGCTCGATTGCGATGTTACGGATAAGCTCCATCATGTTTACGGTTTTACCTACACCCGCACCACCGAACAGACCAACTTTACCACCCTTAGCAAACGGACAAATCAAGTCGATTACCTTGATGCCGGTCTCTAACAGTTCAGTTGCGTTTGACTGTTCTTCGTACGAAGGTGCAGTACGGTGAATAGACATACGCTCGTCTTCACCGATATCGCCCGCTTCATCAATTGGTTCACCCAATACGTTCATGATACGACCCAGGGTTTGTTTACCCACGGGTACCATGATTGGCTCACCGGTGTTTTCTACCATAATTCCACGACGCAGACCGTCGGTAGTACCAAGTGCGATACCACGCACAATACCACCGCCTAACTGCTGCTGAACTTCCAGGGTCAGACCCTTGAGGTCACCGTCGGTCACCTGCAGCGCGTCGTATACCTTTGGCACGCTGGTTTGTGGAAATTCTATATCCACAACCGCGCCAATTATTTGCACGACCTTACCTTGACTCATGACATTTCCTCTAACTCTAAAATTCTTGCAAGCTTCGCCTTAAACAGCTTCGGCGCCCGATACAATTTCCGAAATTTCCTGCGTAATCGCTGCTTGGCGTGCTTTGTTGTACACCAATTGCAGTTGATCGATGAGGTCTTCGGCGTTGTCGGTAGCGGCTTTCATTGCCACCATCCGCGCTGCCTGTTCACTAGCGATGTTGTCCACTACGCCCTGATATACTGTCGCTTCAACATAGCGACGAATCAGCAATTCTAAAATTGGCTGTGGATTCGGTTCGTACAGATAGTCCCAGCTGCCTGATTGAACTTCATCACGAGACTCAGCTTTTGGCAACGGTAGCAATTGCGCTATCGTTGGCTCCTGCCGCATAGTGTTCACAAACTTGTTGTACACCACATACAAGCGGTCGAGTTTACCTTCATCAAAGGCATCCAACATAACCTGTACAGTCCCGAGCACATCATTCACGCTTGGTTTATCACCAATGCCTGATTTTTGCGCCAGTAAACGGCCTCCAAAGCGTTTAAAGAAACCCGTAGCCTTGCTGCCTATTGCTGCAAAATCAACGTCTACACCGTTATCTTTATTTGCTTGAGCATGCTTAACCACCGCTTTAAATTCGTTGGTGTTCAAGCCGCCGCACAAACCACGGTCGGTTGAAATTACAATGTAGCCAACTCGCTTCAGTACCCGCTCTTCAAGATACGGATGCTGATATTCTAAGTTGGCATGGGCAACATGGCCGATCACCTTGCGAATGCTGTCCGCATACGGACGGCTTGAAGCCATACGTTCCTGCGCCTTTTTCATTTTGGACGCAGCAACCATCTCCATTGCACTGGTGATCTTCTGAGTATTATTAATACTCCCGATCTTGGTTTTTATCTCTTTACCGCCGGCCATGATATTCTCCTGTTAACTCAACGACTTGTGGCCTCACATTGTGCAGCCACGCTCCGCTTACCAAGACTGCGTTTTCTTGAAGGTTTTCAGGCCTTCATGCAGCTTAGCGTCGATGTCGTCGTTATAGTTGCCAGTTTTGTCAATATCCGCCATCAGTTCAGCGTACTCGCTACGCATGTATGCAATTAATGCACCTTCGAAGTCGAGGATTTTATCTTGCTCTACATCTTTCAGGTAACCCTTTTCAGCAGAGAAGATAGATACGGCCATATCGGCCACGCTCATAGGCATATATTGGTTCTGTTTCATCAGTTCGGTAACACGTTGTCCGTGTTCTAGCTGCGCGCGCGTTGCTTCATCTAAGTCTGAAGCGAACTGTGCGAATGCTGCTAATTCACGATACTGTGCCAATGCCAAACGGATACCACCACCAAGCTTCTTAATGATCTTGGTTTGTGCTGCACCACCTACACGCGATACCGACACACCTGCGTTTACTGCAGGGCGGATACCGGCGTTGAACAAGTCAGTTTCTAAGAAGATCTGACCGTCGGTGATTGAAATCACGTTGGTTGGTACGAACGCTGATACGTCACCCGCTTGGGTTTCGATAATTGGCAACGCTGTTAATGAACCTGTTTTACCTTTTACTTCACCATTCGTGAATTTTTCAACGTAGTCAGCATTTACACGGGCTGCACGCTCAAGCAAACGGGAGTGAAGGTAGAAAACGTCACCTGGGTATGCTTCACGACCTGGTGGACGACGTAGCAACAATGAAATTTGACGATAAGCAACTGCTTGCTTCGACAAGTCATCATATACGATTAAAGCGTCTTCACCGCGGTCACGGAAGTATTCACCCATGGTACAACCTGAATAGGCTGCCAAGTATTGAAGTGCTGCAGATTCAGAAGCTGATGCTGCAACAACAATGGTGTTTTCCAGTGCGCCATGCTCTTCAAGTTTGCGTACTACAGATGAGATGGTCGAAGCTTTCTGACCAATCGCAACATACACACACTTAATACCAGAGTTTTTCTGGTTGATGATGGCGTCAACTGCCAAAGCGGTTTTACCGGTTTGACGGTCACCGATGATCAACTCACGCTGACCACGACCAACTGGAATCATGGCATCAATTGACTTGTAGCCTGTTTGAACAGGTTGGTCGACTGATTGACGCTCAATAACACCTGGTGCGATTTTTTCAACTGGCTCAAAGCCGTCTGCATCAATCGGACCTTTACCGTCAATTGGTTCACCCAAGGTGTTTACCACGCGGCCCAACAAGGCACGACCAACCGGAACTTCTAAGATACGGCCAGTAGACTTAACTTTTACGCCTTCTTGCAAATCAGCATATGGACCCATTACAACGGCACCAACGGTGTCGCGCTCAAGGTTCAAGGCGATTGCATAACGATTGCCAGGAAGTTCAACCATCTCACCTTGCACACAATCGGCAAGGCCATGGATACGAATGATACCGTCGATTACAGAAACGATAGTACCTTCATTACGAGCTTCACTGACCACTTCGAACTGTTCAATTCGTTTTTTGATCAGCTCTGCGATTTCATTTGAATTCAGTTGCATGCTCAAGTCCCCAATTAGGATTGCAGTGCGTGTGCAAGTCGATCTAACTTACCGCGCACCGTGCCGTCGATTACCGTGTCACCAGCTTTTATATATAAGCCGCTAACAATCGCTGTATCGACAGTGCAATTCAGCTTAACTTTGCGTGAAAAACGTTTTTCTAACGTTTTCGCTAGATTGTCTTGCTGTTTCTTCGTCAATTTCACTGCTGAAGTAACATCAACAGCAATTTCTTTGTCGTAGTCGGCACGCAGTTCAGCGAACAGCGCTACCACAGCAGATAAAGCTTTCAAACGGCCATTTTCGGCCATCAGACGAACAAAATTCTGAACTTTTTCGTCCAATTGTTCGCCACAAACGTTGATGAAAACTTCAACTTTCTTTTCTAGCGTTTCGGCGCTGCTCAAAAACGTAGCCATTGTTGCATCATTCGCCACCGCGGTCGCGAATGCCAACATTTCGTGCCATTTTTCGATAGCGCCGTTCTCTACTGCAAAATCAAATGCTGCTTTTGCATAGGGGCGAGCAACCGTAGTCAATTCTGACATTTGCACAAACCCCTTTGGTTAGAGTTCAGCGACAAGTTTTTCAACAATGTCACTGTGAGCGTCTTTATCAATTTCACGCTCGATGATTTTGCTTGCACCAGCAACAGCTAATACCGCTACTTGCTTGCGCAATTCTTCGCGTAGGCGATTACGTTCAGCTTCAACTTCAGCGTGACCGGCAGCAATAACTGCTTCGCGCTCGGTTTCGCCACGTTGTTTGCCTTCTTCAACCGTTTGCTCAGCGCGTTTCTTCGCTTGGGCAATGATTTCAGCGGCTTGCGCTTTCGCATCTTTAAGTTCGTCAGCAATCTTTGCCTGAGCAAGCTCGAGATCTTTTTCGGCACGTTCGCCGGCTGCAAGACCATCAGCAATTTTCTTCTGACGAGCTTCAATCGCATTATTAAGCGGAGGCCATACGAACTTCATACAAAATAGTACGAAGACGATGAACGCGATTAATTCTCCGATCAGGGTCATGTTTAAATTCATTAACCCCCCCTCCTATAAGTTCTATTGTTCGAAAGTTGAATGACTTATTAAGCAGCGAACAATAAGAACATGGCGATACCAACACCGATCATTGCTACCGCATCGATCAGACCTGCCAGGATGAACATTTTAACTTGCAGTGAAGGTGCTAATTCTGGCTGACGTGCACACGCTTCCAAGAATTTACCACCCATGTTACCGAAGCCAAGACCAGTACCGATTGCGCCGAAACCGATCAATAAAGCTACAGCGATATATTTAAGACCTAATGCTAGTTCCATTGTTTTCTCCAATAAATGTTAAGAGTTAAAAAGTAAAAATTAAAAAACAAACTAAAACAAAAATTAATGGCTTTCTGAGCTGGCCATGCTTAAGTAAACAATGGTCAGCATCATGAATACGAACGCTTGCAGCACAATAACCAGTATGTGGAATACCGCCCACACAAAGTGCAGTGGTAACTGCATCAAGCCGATTGCGCCAATTAGGATGAAAATCATTTCACCGGCGTACAAGTTACCGAACAAACGCAGCGCCAGTGAAAATGGCTTGGCAACAAGGGCGATGGTTTCGAGTAACAAGTTAAAAGGTATCAGGAGAACCTGAACCAGCTTGTTGTTCGCGCTAAATGGGTGCAGGGTTAATTCTTTGATGAATCCAACCACACCTTTAATACGAATTGAGTAACCAATCATCAGTAAGAACACGCCCAGTGCTAATGCAGCAGTCATGTTTACGTCTGTGGTTGGCACTATCTTCATGTACACATCGTGTGAATCCATGCCGAAGAAGGTTGCGCCTGCCCAGCCTGCAAATGCAGGTAAGAAATCAACTGGTACTAAGTCCATCAAGTTCATCAGGAATACCCAAACGAAGATGGTTAGCGCCAGTGGAGCAATAAGTTTGCTTTTGCCATGGAAGGTGTCGCGCACGTTGCTTGCAACGAGCTCGATGATCATTTCGATAAAGCATTGGAATTTGCCCGGTACACCGGTGTCTGCTTTTTTCGCCGCGGAGCGGAAGATCATTAAAAACAGGATGCCAAGTCCGATCGACCAAGCCAGTGTGTCAATGTGCCATGTCCAGAACCCTGCTTCACTACACGCTTTATTGAAGGCTATACCATTTTCGGTAGAGCACATCTTGGCGTTGGTTAAGTGGTGCTGGATATGACCTTGGAGCGTTAACTCTTCTGCAGCCATGTTGTTTCCCACAATTTTAAGTTGATTTTAAAAATAAAATTGGTGCTAGCCATTGCACAAATAAGGCTGTGATGTAACCGCTAACAACCGCGCTATGCGGGAGCGTTGTGAACACCAACAGGCCAATGAGCAAGGCCACAGCGAAGCTTATTTTCAGAGCTTCACCAGCAAAAAAGTTACTGACGATTTGTTTCGCCGCACGGGCACCACCTTGTGCAAAGGCGCGCCACGCGAAAAGTGCTGTTGGAATCATCACGGCCATTCCGCCGCCAACAACACCCCAAAAATATGTATATCCAGCAATGGGTTGTACCAAGGAAAACACGCATGCCAATAAAAATATGGCGCCGCCTTGCGCGCGAATTAACTTCGCCGCGAGTTGTTTTCCATTTGCTGTTAGAGTCTTATTCACAGGCTAAAAACCTCGGTTAAAAGCCCGCGATAGTATAAAGATTTGGCGTTTAATTGCAAACAAATTGGGATGGTTAGCTGTCCTGTTCTAACTGGAAGTGGGTAAGAATGCCATCCAGCTCGTCTAAACTGCTGTAATTGATAACAACTTTACCTTTTCCTTTGCGACCGTGATTGATTGCAACGGCTGCGCCAAGACGTTCGCTCAAACGGGTTTCAAGCCGCTGAATATCTGCATCAGGCTGCGGTTTTTCAGGCTTTTCTTTGGAAGGTTCTAAGGCTAAACGAACAAGTTTTTCGGCTTCACGAACGGTCATGCCTTTGGCTGCGATTTGACGCGCAATTTCGGCCTGCGGTTCCCCTTCTAGGGCGAGCAATAACTTGGCATGACCAAGTTCGATATCACCGCGCTCCAACAAGGTTTTAGTTTCTTGCTGTAAATTATTCAAACGCAATAAGTTAGTGACTGTTGCACGTGATTTACCAACTGCATCAGCTACTTCTTGATGGGTTAATTGAAACTCTGTGAGTAAACGCTGCAAGGCTGTCGCTTCTTCCATTGCGTTTAAATCTTCGCGTTGTATGTTCTCGATTAACGCTATGGCAACCGCTGCTTCGTCCGGTACTTGCTTAATTAAACACGGCACTTCGCTTAAACGGGCCATTTGCGATGCGCGCCAACGGCGTTCACCGGCAATAATTTCGTATTTTTCGTGGGAAACTTCGCGCACAACAATAGGTTGAATAATACCCTGAGCTTTTATTGATGCGGCTAAATCTTCTAATGCTTCAGCTGTCATGTCTTTACGAGGCTGATATTTACCCGGCTGCAACCACTCAATAGGGAGCTTTTGCAGCTCACCCTTGGTGTAATCAACGGCTGGTGTGTCGTCATGCTGTTCTTTATCGCGAGCTGTTTTGCTCGTAGTCAGTAACGCGTCTAAACCGCGTCCAAGTCCTCGTTTTTTGGCAGACATAAAGCGTTTTTTCCTTAAGCTTCAGCCGCTGCTTCGGCTTTTTTTAGTTGTTCAGCACGGCGGATTAATTCACCAGCAAGAGCTAAATAAGCTTTTGCGCCAGAAGATGACTTATCATAATACATGGCTGGCGAACCAAAGCTAGGCGCTTCAGCTAAGCGCACGTTACGTGGTATTACCGTACGATATACTTTTTCGCCAAAATGATTTTTTAATTGTTCGGAAACATCATTGGCCAAGCGATTGCGCGGATCATACATGGTTCGCAGTATGCCTTCGATTGCTAAGCGCGGGTTTACTGCTTCTGCAAGCCGTTCAATGGTGTCCATAAGTGCGGTAAGCCCTTCCAATGCAAAGTATTCACATTGCATGGGTACCAATACGGAGTCTGCCGCGGCCATCGCGTTAACCGTTAACATGCTCAGCGAAGGCGGGCAGTCAATGAAAATAAAGTCGTACTGGTCAACAACTGGCTTCAATGCTGTTGCCAGACGTTGCTCCCGTGCGAATTCTTCCATCAGTTTTATATCTGCGGCGGTGGTATCACCGTTTGCAGCAACAAGATGATATTTACCGCTGGTTTCGCGAATAATGACTTCTTCAATCGGTTTTTGCTCAACCAATAACTCATAAGCAGTATTTTCAACGTCGTATTTATCAACGCCGCTGCCCATGGTCGCGTTACCTTGCGGGTCTAAATCGATTAATAATACCTTTCGACGCGTGGCAGCCATGGATGCAGCTAAATTCACCGCCGTGGTGGTTTTACCCACGCCGCCTTTTTGGTTTGCAACCGCAATGATTCTGCCCACAGGACTAACCTCTCGTTGTTATAATCACCAAATGACGCTCGCCATCGGCTTCGGGAACCTGTAATCGAATTATTTCTTCAGCACGAAACTGCGCCGACAAATCAGCCAGTTCGGCTTCAGGATAAACGCCTTTGAGCGCATAAAACTTACCCTGACTATTTGGTAAATGCTGACACCAAGTCAGCATATCATTAAGCGAAGCAAAGGCTCTACTTATCACACCATCAAATTTTAAGTCAGGTTGATAGTCTTCTACACGACTTTGCACAGCTGTTACATTCTTAAGCTTCAACTCATGGCAAATTTGACGAATAAAACGGATACGTTTACCCAAACTATCCAATAATACAAATTCTTTATCTGGCGCAGCAATTGCTAGCGGCAAGCCAGGTAAACCAGGCCCGGTGCCCACATCAATAAAACGTTGCCCCTGCAGATGAGGTAACACCACAAGGCTATCCATGATGTGGCGACTTAACATTAACTGTGGATCACGCACCGATGTTAAATTGTATGCTTTGTTCCATTTATGCAGTTGTTCAACTAACACCACGAGTTTTTGTTGCTGATCGTCACTTAACGAAAGCGTGGTTTGTGCGAGTAATTTTTTTAATTGTGCCAGCATGGGTTAAGCGCTTTTACGCAGTAGTCCTTGTTTTTTTAAATGAACCAACAACATCGAAATCGCAGCTGGCGTAATACCAGAAATACGCGACGCTTTACCTACTGTTTCCGGTTGATGTTGATTTAACTTCGCCACCACCTCGTTTGACAAGCCTTTTATGCTCGCATAGTTAAAGTCTAGCGGCAATTTGGTATTTTCATGACGTTGTTGTTTAGCTATTTCGTCTTGTTGACGTGAAATATAGCCCGCATATTTTGTTTGAATTTCAACTTGCTCGGCCGCAATTTTATCTGTTAAGCCAGGCCCTATACTTTCGATGGTCATCAGGTCGGCATAAGTAATTTCTGGGCGGCGCAATAATTCTTCACCATTCACTTCACGAGTAATTGGCGTTTTAACAAGCTCGTTAACTTGCGCAACTGCAGGGTGGTCTTTATGAATCCAAGTACTGCGAAGACGCTGTTGCTCTTGCGCTATAGCTTCCATTTTTATATTAAATGCAGCCCAACGTGCATCATCAACCAAACCAAGTTCACGCCCTTTTTCGGTTAAACGCATGTCGGCATTATCTTCACGCAGTAAAAGACGGTACTCGGCTCGGGAGGTGAACATTCGGTACGGTTCTTTGGTGCCCAAGGTGCTTAAGTCGTCAATCAAAACACCCATGTAGGATTGATCTCGACGTGGCGCCCAACCCTCTTTGTCTTGAACCTGACGTGCAGCATTCAAACCTGCAACTAAACCTTGCGCACCAGCCTCTTCGTAACCAGTGGTACCGTTAATTTGGCCCGCAAAGAATAACCCGTGAATGTATTTTGTTTCCAAGGTTTGTTTTAAATCACGCGGGTCAAAATAGTCATACTCGATGGCATAACCTGGCCGTGTAATGTGTGCGTTTTCAAAGCCTTTTATGGAACGTACCAATTCTACTTGTACGTCAAACGGTAAGCTTGTTGAAATACCATTTGGATAAATTTCGTTGGTGTTAAGCCCTTCCGGTTCAACAAAAATCTGATGCGAATTTTTGTCACTGAAGCGCATTACTTTGTCTTCAATTGACGGGCAGTAACGCGGGCCAATACCTTCAATCACCCCAGAGTACATGGGTGAACGATCT
>NZ_JBLWWR010000017.1:0-36410 GCF_048267825.1 Pseudidiomarina sp. | reverse complement strand
GCAACTGTAGCGACAGACATTCGCCTGGCAGCACCGTGATGCGTTTCACCTGATAACGCTCACCCCTATCGACCGTGTCATAGTGCCCCCAAGGGCGACTGACGAGAGGGTGATTGACGAACTCGTCACGATGCTCGAGCTGCAGCCGCTGCACGATCTGCTTGACCTGCTGGCATTTGTCCCTGTGAGCGACCAGCACTGCATCCTTGGTTTCGACGACTACGAGATCTTCAACGCCAACGGTGGCAACCAGACGGTGATGTGCCTGCACCAAATTGTTGCGGCTCTCCACAGACATCACATCGCCCTGATGACTATTACCATCGGCGTTGCGCTCATTGGCCTCCCAGATCGCGGCCCAGCTGCCAAGATCATTCCAGCCGGCATCCAGCGGCACCACTACGCCGACGTAAGTGTGCTCCATCACTGCGTAATCAACAGACTCGTCGTCACAAAGCGCGAAATGCTCAGCCGGGACATGTAAGAAGTGCTTATCGTCCTCCGCATGGTTGAACGCGGACCGACAGGCCTCAAGGATGTCCGGACGGAGACGTTGAAGCTCGCTCAGGTATTTGGAAGCACGGAACATAAACATGCCGCTGTTCCAAAGGAATTCTCCCGATGCGACGTACTCTTGCGCCAGAACTAGCGAGGGTTTTTCCTTGAACGCAACGATCGACCGCCCCGTATCACCCACAGCCTCGCCACACTGGATATAGCCAAAACCGGTTTCGGGATGCATCGGTTTGATACCGAAGGTCACAAGCCGCCCATCAGTCGCATGTGCTAGCGCCGCAATGACGGCAGCGTGAAAGGCTTGCTCATCTGGAATAAGGTGATCTGCCGCCAGGACCAGCATCACCGGATCGCCGCCGTTCCGAGTTGCAGCTAACGCCGCGAGGGCAATCGCAGGAGCAGTATTGCGCGCCAAAGGCTCAAGAATAATCTTGTCAGACGCCCGACCAGCCAAGCGCAGCTGTTCAGCCACGACAAAACGGTGCTGCTCGTTACTCACAACAAGCGGCATCGCGTGCTCAAGGCCATCCAGCCGGGCCAGGGTGCGTTGGAACATAGAATCCCGCCCCTGACCATCCAGAGCCAGAAATTGTTTCGGAAATCCCTGACGCGATAGCGGCCACAAACGGGAGCCGCTGCCCCCAGCAAGAATTACAGGCGTAAACATTCGGAACTCCAACTGAATATAGCGAGCAACATCAAGTGCCCAGCTCAATATGTACCTGCCGCGCCTTGCCAAGGGCGCGCGGCCTCCAGCTGAGCATACGACTTGCAAAGGCGCGCAGTTTAGGCTGCCCGGCGACTCCCGCCAAGCGGCCGCTGTGCCGCCATCGCTGGCTTCACTCGCCAGTATCAGGAACGCTCTGTAAACTAGCGCGCCAGCCCTCCTACCAGAGAGAACCATGCGACGCACGCTGATTACAGGCGCTAACGGATTCGTTGGGCAGCAGCTATGCAAAACACTCCGACTATCCGGCCATCACGTCATTGCCGTGTCGTCACGTGATGGCCTGACTGTGCCATTTGCCAACGAAACGATCAGCTGCGACATCCGTGAGCCGGAGCCTATCGCCCAGATAGTCAGCGCTACCTCACCTACCCACATAATTCACCTGGCCGCGATCACCCATATTCCGAAGAGCTTCGAGCTGCCACAGCTAACGTGGCAGACCAACGTGATGGGCAGCATCAACCTGTTGGAAGCCATTCGCCAGTTCGCGCCTGAATGCTTCGTTCTTTTCGTGAGTTCTGCGGATGTCTACGGCGCAGCGTTCAAGGCAAACGTACCGCTCGACGAGCGCGTCGCTTGTTTACCACAGAACCCGTACGCAGCAAGCAAATTGGCGGCAGAGACTGCCTTCAATGAATATTTTCGCCGTGGGATTCGCGGCGTTGTAGCACGACCTTTCAATCATATCGGCGCGCATCAGTCGCCTGACTTCGTCACCGCCTCTTTTGCTCGCCAGATCGCATTGATCGAAGCCGGCAAGCAGGATCCAGTGTTGAAAGTTGGCGACTTGCAAGCCAGTCGAGACTTCCTTGACGTGATTGATGTATGCCGAGCCTATGAAATGCTCCTGAGGCTGTCGGACGCGGCCGCTGGGCATCCGCGGTGTTTCAATATTTCTTCGGGTCGCTCGCATCGGATCGCCGAGCTGCTGGATACGCTGATTCAACTGAGCAAGACAAGGGCTATTGCCGTCGAGCAGGATCCGGCGCGCATGCGTCCGTCTGATATTCCGTATGCCGTTGGCGACAGCGCAAGGCTGCGCCAAGCCATGGGCTGGACACCAACGATCAGCTTGAACGAGACACTGAAAGAGCTGCTCGACTACTGGCGCACTGAGGTGGCAGCTGCTCTATGAAGCTTCTCGTCAACGCGGAATCCCTTTCACCTCCCCTAACCGGCATTGGCAACTACACCTTCAACCTGCTCTGCGCCCTACAAAAGATGCGCGAAATCGAGCGAATCGACTGTTTTTCCGGCTACGCTTTCTTGCGCTCTGAGCAAGCAATCGCCAACTGCCTGGGTACCACTGCCGCCAGGCAGCACAGCGCAAACTCGACTGCAGGCGCGACGCTAGCCAACAGGCTAAAAAGCAGGCTACGCCAATCAGCGCTCGCCTACCGGGCCAGGGAAGCTTTTCGAAATCGGGCGCTGAGTATCGGCGCCCGCCGCAGAGCCGGGTTCGTCTACCATGAGCCCAGCTTCATTCTCAAGGCCCACCGCGGCCCATGTGTTGCAACAATCCACGACCTGTCATTCATCCGCTATCCAGAATTCCACCCACCCAAGCGAGTCGAATGGCTGATCAGACAGCTTCCACGGACCCTGGAACGAGCCGATGCGATCATTACCGATTCGGAGTACATCCGGCAGGAGCTGATCCAGACCTATCACGTTGACCCAAGCATGGTTTCTGCTATCCATCTCGGCGCTTCCGATTTCTACCGTCCCCAGCACAGCCAACTCGCCCAAACTACGCTTGACCGTTTCGGACTCCGGTACGGTGAATACCTTCTGTTCGTAGGCACACTGGAGCCTCGCAAGGGCATTGAGATATTGCTCGACGCCTGGTCGAGCCTCCCCCCGGCCACTCGGCAGGCTTACCCGCTTGTACTCGCCGGCGCACCGGGCTGGAACAACAAACTCCTGCAAGCACGGATCCAGAGCATGACGACTCGTGGGCTTAAGCACCTGAGCTTTGTCCCTGAGCACTGCCTCCCAGCACTCTATTCCGGCGCAGCCTTGTTTACATTTCCGTCACTCTATGAAGGGTTCGGTCTTCCTCTGCTCGAGGCGATGAGCTGCGGCGCGCCAACCATATGTACGGCCGATACGTCGATGGCTGAATTCGCTGACGGTGCCAGCTGCCTGTTCGATCGAGGGGACAGCGCGCAGCTCGCCGAACGCATCCATCACCTGCTTGAGCATCCCAGCGAAAGACGCGCCCTGGCAGAAAAAGGGCAACTGCATTCGCGGCAATTTTCGTGGGATCGCTGCGCACAGAACACCTATAACGTTTACACCGGCCTCCAGCCTTAGAAAACGACGAAAAGCTTTGCTTATGCCAACCATCAGCCGCCAAGCGAGCCGTGTACGGTGCAAGGGTTTCTGAACCATGCCGACGTCCTTTATGCTGCGTTCCGGAATAAACAGAACAGGACATGACAGAACATGGCTCAGCCTGAATACCTGACTCTCGACGGCACCCGCTACAGTACTGACAAGCTCTCCGACGAAGCACGCAATCAGATGATTAACATCCAGGCAGTAGACGCCGAGATGGCCCGCCTGCAACAACAGCTCGCCATTGCCCAGACCGCTCGCAATGCGTATGTCATTGCCCTGCGCACAGCAGTCAAAGCGGCAGGCGCGTCGACCGAACAGGTCAAACCGAAAAAGCCCCGCGCCTCGCGCAAGCCCAAAAGCAGCGAGTAGAAGCACCATGCCCAACTACCAGATCGTTTCAAGCGGCCGGCACGCAGGCAAGCGCTGGTTGCGCCCCTCCGACTACAGGTTTGCCGGCCAATATGCTGTCGTTCCACTGGCGTTGGCGGAACTGCCCAAGGCAGCAATGACGCTGCCTATTGCGTTGATCGAGCAGGACGATACTTTCGTACCCGCCGCCGTTCTGGGCCTCGAGCCAGAACGCAGCCTGTTTGTTGCTGCGGACGGCCAATGGCAAGGGGGCTATATTCCTGCCGGGCTACGGGCCTACCCGTTTCGCCTAGCCGCAACCGACCAGGGTCAGCAAGTGCTGTGCGTCGATGAAGATTCCGGCCTGGTCACCGAGGACCTGCAGGGCGAGGCTTTCTTCGATGCACACAACGAACCCACACCCGCCATCCGAGAGATTCTGAGTTTCCTGGAGCAAACGGCGAGCAGCGGACAAGCAGCCAAGCAGACTTGCAATTCATTGAAGCAGTACGGGGTTGTTTCGCCCTGGCCGATAACGGTTACTACATCCGAAGGCGATCGCAACCTTGGCGGCCTGTTTCAAATTGATGAAGCCGCGCTTACGAGCCTCGAGCCTGCCGCCTTGCACGAATTGATGCGGGCTGGCGCGCTTCCCGCCGCCTACTGCCAGCTTTTATCAACGCAGCACCTGAGCCGCTTGGGGGAATTGGCTAGACTCAAGGCAGCAGAGATTGCCGCCTCGACCAGGACGAATAATAGTGGCTACGCCAATGACAGCGGCACGTTTATGTTCGGCAACCTGACCTGAAGCCAGGACGAGCGCCGCTACAGTTGGCACAGATGCGGCGCGGGTCCTTTACTTGATCTGAGCCGCATAGCCAGGCAATGCCCCGAACCGCCCCTGTGCACAGCATGCATTGGCGCAAACGAACTCCTCACATCCGCATCAGTCAGGCCAGCGTAGCTCGAATCTACCGCTGAACTGCCTGTGGCTCATAAACAGGAACGCAAAAAACGTGCAGCCAGGCTGGCATCATCAGAACGCCGACCTGCTCCGCCTCTGGAGCATCGGCAACTCGGAGCTAGCGCCTGTTTCATCACACGCCAGACAGATGTGTATCGAAGATGGCAAAAGGTTTGGGAATGGAGCCCATGGGCAGAATCGAACTGCCGACCTCTCCCTTACCAAGGGAGTGCTCTACCGCTGAGCTAAATGGGCTTAACATCGGGCCTCGGCGCAGCATCCGGACGCTGAGCGGCGCGCATGTTAACAGCAGCCCAGAGAGGAATCCACCGCGACGAAGGATAACGAAGCCAGCCCCAGCGTCAGGCCACTCAGCCTGATTCCCATTCGCGGAATATGGATGACTAGGGCTGGGCGCCTAGCCTCAGTCACCACACCACCACCACCACCACCACCACCACCACCACACCCTGCCTCCAAGCCTGTTTAGAGCTGGCTAAAGGTATATTCGATGCTCTGCCCGATGACCCCGATCAGATTCGCAACGTTTTCCTGGCTCTCGCTAAAGCCGATGAGTGCCTCGGTGCGGCTGAGCGAGCCAGACTCGATCTCGCGACCCCAATAGGCCAGACCTTGGGGATCACCGGTACGATCGAGCACGTTCTGGTAAAGCGCGTTGATGAAAACGTCATCCCGCGTGTCGTGGCCATAGCGTTCGGCGAACTCGCGACTGGCAATGAAAGCATTTCCAATATCCTGCAATGACAAGCCGACGTCGTTGCGCGCGATCCAGTAACCGAGACCGCCCTTGTCCGGCGTGCGATCGAAGGCTGCCTGATACAGGCGAAAGACCTTGCCTGGCCCGCCTTCCACGTCCAGCGCCAACGCCGTATCGGTAAACCGAATGCGCTCGACCTGATCCAGATAGATGAACGCCCTGCCGCTTCCGTTGGATGAATTGTAGTCAAGTGACGGCGGCGCGTCGGCCGTTTTGCCCAGCCTAACGTCCGACCGCGCCACATCCACCCAAAGGCTGTCGAGCCCGGGACCACCGTCAAGTACGGGTACGACCTGCACTTCCAGGCCTAGCAGATCGATAATCCGAATCACGTCATCCCCGGCACCTGCATCAATAAACGGAGAGGTATCACGCAGGCTGGAAGCACTCAGACTGATGAAGTCATTGAAGAAACTCCCCCACACAGCCACATCAGACGAATACCCGGCCACATCGATACGGTTGTACTCGGCAGCAGACATGCCAGGCTCACCGTAAAGATACTTAAGTGCGAGTATGTCCAGCTCACCCAGATCGTTACGCGAGCCCCCGGCGTAGGCCATCACCGTGTAACGGGCGTTTGCCAGATCCGCGGGCAATTCCGGCCCCGAGTCATACGAACCGTAATGCTGAGGATGCTTGAGCCCAAGTCCGTGCGCCGTTTCGTGCAGCGCCAGCATACGACCATAACCTGCGTCCAGCCGCGCCACCTCGGCAACGTGATGGTTCAGCCAGACGTATGAAGCCGGATCAGTGGCAAAGGGGTCCGTTCGCGAGTAACCGTTGGCCAACATGCCATCTGCGGTCGTGTAGCCTGCATCGAGCCCATAGCGCAACAGCCCCCCGCTGTCGACCTGGCGGAAGGTAATTCCGGTGACCGCGGAGATCTCAGCCAGCATGGCGTTCACTCCGTCACGCTGTACCTGGTTGAGGGGCCGGAACTCGGCAATTGTCCAGGGCGACGAACCCGGCGCAGGGACCTGCTCCAGAAAGCTGTACGTCACCAAAGCAGCAGTGCCAAGGGCGCGGTTCACTGCCAGACTGGGAGAGGCGGCTTCGAGCAGGCCGTCGATACGGGGATCGCCAGAGAGCGGCAGGGACGCAGGGTAGAACATGGAAGATCTCGAGCACGGCGAAGCATGGCACTTTATCATCATGCCTGACCCGACATCACCCTTCCAACGCTTACCTGCTTCGGTCGTACAAGCTCGCCCTAGCTGGGCGGTCACTGCGTTGTTGGGCGCTTAAATACGCCTCCCTTTTCCCTTCGACAGAATTGGCGGCTCACCACATCGGAAACCGTGCTTCCCGACCATTTACGACAACCACAAGCCTTCATTCAAAGCAGCGCTGACCTTGATCTGGTTTTCTTTACTCTCCGCGAACAAGGCCAGAACGTCAGAATCACTCAGTCCTGCAGCCATTTGTGCAAGCCAATAGGCGTGACCGGCCGGCTCAGGCTCGCGATCCAAGACATTCAGGTAATAGTTCGTAACCAGCACATCATGGCTTAGCTGGATACCATAACGTGCACCAAATTCATTGCTGTCGACAAATGAGCGTGCAACCTCTCGCAAAGTCAGGCCATCGTCGACTTTGTCGATCCAGTAGATGAACCCGACAGTATCTGGCTGACGATCAAAAGCGGCCTGGTAAAGACGATAGGTGCCGCCAGCCGCCTCGCCGGCCCCGACATCGATTGCCAAGGTGCCGTCTGAGAAAGACAGACGCTCAACGCTAGTGAGGTGATCCACATCGGCACTGCTGGTTCGGCTTCGAACAGATGCGCCCTGTTCATCCAGTACCACGCTGTAATGATTGCGCACCGAAGCGAAGACCAGCACATCCCGACCGGCCCCACCCTCCACCTGTTCCGCCGAAGAAGATGCATAGAAAACATCATTGCCAACGGTACCAACAATGGTTCTCGTAGCGACCCAGGCAGGCAGCAAGTCGTCATTGGCGCGCATGGCTATCATCAGCTGCTGATAGGTGTACCCAATGTCAGCCCAGTATGCGTTGGTCTCGGTTCCGCTCGAGCGAACACCGATAATGGTAGGGGTTCCATTCTCGATGACGAATAGCGGACCACCCGAGCTCCCTGGCCCCATGAGCTGGTTGCCGCCCCCGGCAGTTGCCTGATATATCTCGTAAACGCCGTTATGCTGCACAGACACAGAGCCGTACATCATGCCAGTGCTGCCCTGGGGATATCCGATCTGATAGGCAGCATGGAAAGAGTTGTAACCGGGCGCCATGCCGAAGTACCCCAACTGATCCCCGACGGCCTTACCCAGTCCGATCAGCGCAACGTCTGACTGTGATTCTCGAAACGTCAGCGTATCGTGGCTACCATCGCTAAAGGTCGTCGAGGGGAACCCATAGGCGTTCCAGCGCACCCCACCGAGATCCAGCAGCGATGGGCTTTCATAGCGATAGACGCGGGTATTGTAGTCGGCACCCAACGAAATCCTGATATCGCTCGCCCAACCTCCCGCCTCCGGACTATAGATCACATGAGTTGCAGTCAAGAGATCGTTTTGCCCAACAAGCGCCCCAGTGCCCAAAGCCTTAGTTCCGTCAGGGAAGGTTACATAGAGGTGAGCAATGGCCCGGTACGGAAACGCACCCAACTCGGAGACTTCATGGTTCAAGGAATTTTTCCTGAAGGCAGACTGCATAACTTGCACGAAGCGACATCATAACTAGCCGGCATCACCGCGGGCTGCCCGCTATCGCATCGGCATAACTATCCGACGGCTGGCAACTAAGGCCTTGAACGGACCAGCAATCCACGAGCTCCGGCCTGGCCAGCGATCCGACGAGTGTTCAGACCCAGCCAGGAGCCAGATCATGTCAACCTGACTCTGCGACGGACAGCCACGAAACGCACTCACCAACATTGAATAGTCGGTGCGGTGGATGCGTTCGTATTTTTGCCGATGGTGAAGTGGAAATGACAGCTCCGGCGGGTGTGCAAGTCGCCACTCAAGTTATTGCTGCCTCAAGCACTCAAACCATCCCACAGTGATACGAATGGTGGTCACCCCAGAAAGCTCCATTCCGTTGCCGTAGGATTCTGAGTTTGCATCTCACTGGACTCCATGAACCCGGCCGCCAAATCGTGCAAGGTCATGCCGCTTTCCAACCGATCCACCCAGTAAGCCTTGCCGGCCACATCCGCCGCGCGGCCCAACAACCCCTCGTAAAGTGCATTCAGCGTTGCCGAGGTATCGCCGGATGACAGGGCTTTTCCAGCCTCGGCCGAATCCAAAAAGCGCAGCGCCACATCGCCGGGGTCGCTCCCTTCGTCAACCTGCCGGGCCCAATACTGGATGCCATCGAGGTCGGCCTGACGCCCCAGTACCTGACGATAAAGCCCGGCGATCCAGTCCAGTTCACTTGCGTAAGCGACCGCCTGCTCGCGATCGGCGAACACCAGCGTTTCGACGTTGATCAGGGTGTCGACATCGCTGGGATCGGCCTTCGACTGGACGGTGACCACACTGTAGTCCTGAGTGATGATGTAATCGTCGCGGTTGCCTTCGAAACGCGCCGTATCCGCGTCGCCTCCCCCATGTAGTCGGTCGGCTCCCGCACCGCCAAACAAGGTGTCGTTACCGGCCTCGCCATAGATGCGGTCATTGCCGCCCTTCGAGCCCACGGTATCGTCACCGCCACCGCCATGTAGCACGTCATCATCGGCGCCCAGCACGATGTACTGCGCCGCATCGTCGCCCCACACGGTTTGCGAACCCGTCCCACCTGTCACCTGTACGGCGCCAATCAATGCGGCAAAGTTAACGTTATCGAGCTGAAGGACGCCGCCGCTCGGCAGACTTCGCGTATCGATGACAAGCGCACTAACCGGCGAATCGACGTTGGCTGGCATGCCGCTGATGACCAACGGAACCGTGGGCGCCGACAGGCCGGCGGTCGTCGTCGGCACGATGGTCTGCACCAGCAGGGGGGTGTCAGACACCAATCCCTGGAGAAAGCTCGAGACCCCACCCACCAATTGGCCCTGGCTTGAGGAGCCCGCCGGGGTCCGCGCCTCGATCTGCTGGATCAGCTGCTGCAGTGCGCTGCCAGCATTCTGAGGTGCGCCCACCCCGCTCACCTGGAGGCCATAGCCGGTCGGCACCTGAGCGCTGAGCACTATGCCACCGGAACTGTTCGAGACAAGCGGAATATCAGCCAGCGCATTGTTGCCGACCACCTCCACTCTGTTTGCTTCCACGACCGGGATCATGATGGTCTGCGATGTCGAGCCATCCGGATTTGTCACCGTCAATCTCTCGACCACCACCCCATCGACCGTTTCGGTTGTCGTTGGCGGCGCTGTAGGCGGAGATTGCGGTGGCGGTGGTGTGAGGTTGGTCGCCGTTGCGGCACCAAAACTGGCGACGTCGTTACCTGCAACGTCTTGAATGGCGTTGAGGTCATCGCTACCAGTATGGTCCGTGTAAGCGACGGTGACCGCTTGGCCCGCACTCACAGCGGTCGCCAGAGTGAGGGTGACGGTCTTGGCTGCTGCGTTGATGGCTATACCAGCGACTGTGCGCGAGGCGCCGCCGACTTGTACCTCGAAGTCTCCTACAGCGGGCAGGTTGAGCGCATCCAGGGTGGAGGCCTCTGTATACGTCAATAACAGCTGGTTGCCATTGACTGTGGCTGAGACGAGAGTGGGGGCCGTGGTGTCAATGGTCAGGTCCAGGCCGCTGGAGGCCGCGCTTATATTGCCCGCGGCATCGGTTGCCTTGGTGGTCAGGGTGTGTGCGCCTTCGATCAGGGGAGCGCTGGTGATGGACCAGTTGCCAGAACCATTGGCGGTTGCGCTGCCAAGCGATGAAATGCCATCGGTGGCGTAGAGAGTGACGGTGCTGTTCGCTTCGGCCGTGCCGGTAATGGGGGGCGTGATGGCGCGGGTGACGTTGTCCGTGCTGGACGTGCCGCTGTCGCTGGCGGGGGCCAGATCGGGTGCAGAAGGCGCTGCAGGGACTGTGTTGTCGATGGTGTAGATCTGGCCTGAGGTGAAGCCGGCCGCAATCGCGTTGCCGGTCCCATCAGTGATGCCGGTGCCACTGCTCTTGAGGTCAAGGCGCAGTGTGCCGTCGCCAGTGATGCTAGCGACCGTGACGATGTAGGCGGCGCCCGAGCCGCTGACGCCGGTCACGGTGCCGCTTGTCGTGCCGGACGAGGTCAACAAAAAATCGCCAGCGTCTACCCCGGTAACAGCCTTGGAGAAGCTCACGGCATAGTCCAGGCTGTTGGCATTGGTCGTCGCGGGGCCTGTCCGGTTGATTGAGCTGACCGAAGGGACGGCCGCATCCACCAGCACGCCAGCGGTGCTGCCAAAGGCAATGCCAGTGGTCGCCGCGTCGTTGCCCGCCATGTCGCGCACGGTGCCATCATTCAGGGTGATATAGGAGGCAAGCATAATGCCGTTGGCATCCTGGCCACCTGCTCCCACCGTGTAGCGGAAAGTGAGGGTGTTGGTGCCGGAGCCCGCGATGTAACTGGCCTGCACCGTGCCCCCGGTGTCCAGCGTAAGCGCGATGTAGGGCAGGCCACCTCCGGTGTTGACGATGACGGCCTCGTCATAGCTCACCGTGAAGTCCAGGTTCTGGCCGGCCCCATAGGTGGCATTGGCCGGCACGCTGCCGCTCGCGAGCGACGGGGCCACGCCATCAATGCCGACAGCTTTGTTGGCACCCAACGAGCCAGCCGTCCCCGGTGTGGCAAGGGTGAGTATGCCCGCGTTACCGGCTGCGTCCGTGATGGTGCCGCCATTAAGCGCCAGCGCGGTGGTGCTCAGGTAGTCCAGATCGGCGCTGGTGTCTCCCGCCTGTACGGTGTAGGTGAAATTGAGTGTGCTGGTGCCACTGCCGCTGACGTAATTGACGTCCCGATCGGATGCGCCCGTTTCCAGGGTCAACTTGGGCGTGCCCGTGACTGTGACCGCTTCACTGAAATTCACTTGCAAGCTGACGGTGTCGCCCGCTTTGTAGGTGCCATTGGCAGTACTGCTATCAACGCTGGTAACGGTAGGGGCAGCGGTATCGACAGAGAAATTGTTGGAGTTGGTAGTCCCCACTCCGGGAGTCGATGAAGCCAAGCTGGACACGCCAGTCATGTCCAGCACAATTACATTAGTCGCATCCGTGGTGTTGGCATTGGGTGTGAAGGTCGCGGTCCAGGTGCGCCCGCCATCGTTCGAACTGAGACTACTGAGCGTCCCGTTGGGGATCGCCAAGTCTGCCGTGGTAAAGCCGGTCACCGCTTCACTGAACGTGAAGGTCGTCAGCGAGGTTTCGCCGGTCTTCAGGGCTGAGTCGACTACGACCACTGTGGCTGTGGGATTCACCGCAACCGGCGAAATGGAGATGTCGTCTATCTCGAGCGCTACGCCCGGGCTTAGAGAAAACTTAATTTCGTCGACGTTCGCGTATCCGCTGCCGAACGTCGCAGTTCCGTACCCTGTTCCGCTATTCGAGTAGCTGATATTGGGGCCAGCATGGAAGCCCATCGTGTCGACGGCCTCACCGGCCACTACCAGTACATTGTCGCGATAACCAGCAATGGTTACCGTTGTGTCACCGCCAAACGATCCGAAAACGAATGACTCGAGTTTGAAGTTCGTTCCATCTGTGGACTTGAAACTGAAATCCGTAGTGGGGTTGCTATTCCAGTTCCAGGCCAGACTTTGACCTACGCCCCCTCCGCCAATATTGGATTGATCGACAGTAAAGTCGCTGCTGCCGACTGATGAGAAGGTCCAGCCGTTAACTTGCATACTGACGACCGAGGATTGGTGGGTCGGCCCCACACCATCAAAATTTTCAGACGCCACACCGAGCGTGGCGTCGTAACCCAGCAGCGCATGGCCGGTGAATACCGATAGGGTATCTACAGATCCTGCTTGGGACTCCAGCTGCCAGTCGCCGCCCAGGCGAACGGAGCCGGTCGGGTCGTCGGACGCAGCCACATTCACACCGGTAGCGCGGGCCAGCTGATCTAAAAATTCTGCACCGACCGCCCCTGCGGCCAGGTTGCAACCGTAGAACAAAATATCGCCGTCCGGCGCAAGAGACTGGCCAATTCGCGCAAGGGCATCGGCATGCGCGTCAAGGTTGTCACTGTCCAGCCACTGGTTGCCCAGCTCGACGCCACCCGCACGCCCGTGCGACACGATATGGACCGCCTGCTCACCGGGATGGGCCCCAAGGTAATCTGCGATCTGCGCGAGCCCGTCACGCGAGCCATCGAGCATCACCAGATCGATACCCGGGCGCATTGCGGCTAGAAGAATCTCCAATTGCGGCACGCGACTGTCGACAAACACGATTTCACGGGGATGGGTTTCAGCGGTCATGTATTCGTCCATGAAGTGCACAGCTACTGGCGCAGCGCTGCGGTTTGAGTTGAAGATAGGTGGCGCTAATGTTTATTGCATTGCGGTGGTAGTTGCCGATAACTCAACAGCTTCGAGCGTCGTTCAGCTGTGCATCACCGTACGAGAAAGGCAGTTTGCTGTATTGCCTAAACACGTCCAGCGGCAGGATGTTCCCGCGTCGCTGCAGCCACACGTCTGACGCACCTGACAGCCACCGCAGTCCTTGATTCCTGTAAATTTTGCTGAAGTATGCCTGCAGCTTAACGTTGACGTCGACAGTAAGGCGGCCGATGCCGAAGAAGTACTGGACGTCGTTACCAACCGTAGACGAGTACACGGCTGCAACGACCATCGGCAACGGTCGCGGTATTTGCTGCCTGAGTGCGGATCAAACCAAATTTGGGAGCAGCATTTAATTGGTGGGCAGCGCATTCACTATTGCAGGCAATGCAAGACAGACCTGTATGGCACTGGCGGCAAGCGGAAGTAAGTCCAAAAAAATGCTTAAAAACGCTGGGAAAGGGTGAGCCGCCAGCTTATGGCAGCACCCTCAAAGACGGCGGAACCTGACCCGCCTTGGCGCCTTGTGATCGTTATCCCTCCTTTGTCATCCGCGGCCTACCCGCCTGGCCCCGCGTCACCCGCCGACCGAGCAAAGAGGCCACTTCCTCACTGAACCGTGCATTACCCAGCACGAAGTTCCCGCGGGTTGCACGCCTGATCTCATCCACCAGCCCCGGCTCGAGCTCGTAGCGAAACAGTTCACGGTAACTGGCGTACCGATCTGCCGGCGCAGCTCCCAGCGCCAGATACACCTCATGCGGCTCAATCAGTGCGCAACTCTCCCCCTGGGCATTGGCTCGGTAACTCGACCACCGGTACTCTGCCGGATGTTCCACCATGCCAGCCCTCACCGGGCTCAGCTCAATGTAACGTTGGCAGACCAACAGATAATCCGCAGCCTGGACCAGGCAAGAACGGTAGCGGCCCTCCCACAAGGTGCCGCTACGCCGATACGTACGATTGAAATACTGCACAAACGCTGGCCGAGCGCTTTCATCAGCGCACCCGGCGCTTGTGCGCGATCAGCGCTGACCAGCAGATGGACATGGTTAGTCATCAACGCATAGGCATGCAGGCGGTAACCAGTCTCGTCGGCATACTGGTGAAGCCAATGCAGATAGACCGCGAAATCCTCGTCTGCCACAAAGCATCTAACGATTATTGCCTCGCTGGATCAGGTGTAACGGCACGCCTGGTAGAACGAGTCGGGAGCGACGCGGCATCGGGGACTCCGGTCAGGCAAAAACGAGACCATAAGCCAATTACCAAGACTGAGCTGCGGACTGTTTCACGGGCTAATTACCTACAGGAAGTCCGATGGCGCCAACCCAGACGTTACGGAAATGTTGAGCCACAGCGACAGGCTACGTATTGCTTCGGTAAAGTCACCCAGTCACCGGAAAACGTGGTCTGTCCCCTAAGCGTCCTGAGCGTCCTGCGGCTAGCGTCGACCGGTACGGGTCAGCGCTGTAGGAGAGCAGGCCATGTGCGAATGGCCTAACCGTGAAACGACGTATCGGAAAACGTGGCCTGTCCCAATTAACCCCTCGACAAACCCCACCTACTGCCATCAGAGTTCGCCCCCCTGGGTGCAGTAGCTGGTAGCTACCAAGCTGCGACGCTGGTAGCCCCGACGCTGTTTGAGGCCGGGAGAAGCCCAAAACCGTGGCGCTGCCAAGCGTACGGTTCTTTCCCCTTGCGAAGCCAGGCCTAGCATTCTGTGAAGTCGGTTTCGCCAGAGGCCGATGCCGTCACCAACCAGGGTAATTCATGTTCGGCAGCGTCAGGATTGCTTAAGCGAACTAGCCGTAAACATCGTCTGTTCCGTATTAGCTCTATCCAGGCGCGCTCCTCAGGTAAACCACTCCATGAAGCTCTTGATCAACACTGAGTCACTGAAGCCACCGATCACTGGCATTGGCACCTACACGCAAAATCTGCTTCACCAGTTCGTAGAGTCGCGCTCCATCGAAGCCATCGAATGCTTCTCAGGTCATCACTTCACCTCGGCAACTCAAGCCCTGCAGCAATGCAGCGTTCGAAGGCAGCCTGACAGCGGAACGGCAGCTCCGGTGAAAGGCCTGCTACACGGACTGTTACGCCGTTCAACCTTGGCTTATCGTGCCCGTGAGACGCTCCGCAACAGCCTGCTACGCCTCAAGTCCGGGCAGCTAAAGGGCTTCGTCTACCACGAACCCAACTTCATTCTTCGTGCTCACAAGGGTCCTTGCGTAGCGACCATTCATGATTTGTCCTTTATCCATTATCCGCATTACCACCCGGCCAAGCGTGTGGCATGGCTAACCCGCGAGCTGCCAAAGACGCTGGCCCGCGCAGACATGCTGATTACCGACTCCGAGCATATCCGAAGGGAAGTAATCGAGCGGTATCACGTAAGCGAAGAGCGCGTACGCACCATTCATCTCGGCGCCGCCCGCTGTTATGCACCGCGAAGCGCCGCGCAGACGGCAGAAGCGCTAAACGGGTACGGATTGAGTCATGGGCAATACTTGCTCTTCGTGGGCACGCTTGAGCCACGAAAAGGCGTCGACACCCTGTTAGAGGCATGGACCAAACTGCCGGAAGAGCTGACCGAGGCGTATCCCTTGGTGCTCGCCGGCGCGCCAGGCTGGAGCAATGCCGACACCTTGTCGACTATCGCGCAACTCAAGCAGTCACGAGGCCTGCGGCACCTGAGCTTCGTGCCGGCCAACGCCCTGCCTGCCCTTTATGCAGGCGCCTATGCATTCGTCTACCCGTCGCACTATGAAGGGTTCGGCCTACCTGTTTTAGAAGCCATGAGAAGCGGCGTACCCGTCATCTGCACTCAAGACACCTCGATGTGCGAAATAACCGGCGATAGTGCATTACTGATCGAGCGCGGCGCGGTTGATCAGCTGTCGGTGCAAATGCGATGGCTGCTGGAAAATCGGGGCGCTCGCGATAGTCTGGCATCCGAGGGCCTCCAGCGGTCCCATATGTTTTCCTGGGAGCGTTGTGCACAACAAACGCTGGACATCTACAGCCAGGCGACGGGATAGACATAGTTCCGCAGATGCCCGAGCGTGCTCTGACGAAACAGCCGCAAGGGCAGCCTGAAACAGGATAGAGCCACGAACAGAGGCTCCAACAGGGCGCCTAGCCGCTGGGCGCACGAGCGATGAGGCTCTGTTAAATAACCCGCTAATCGCATCACCAGATAGCAGCACAAAGTGAGTGTACTTTGTTTGCAGCCCCGAATGCCTCATCAGCAAGTACACCGGGAAAGGTGGCCTGCCCCCTTTGTTCTTTTGCCTGTACCCAGTGATCTATTTTCATCAAACGGAAAGCGTGATCGGCCCGGTTTGCTATTAACCGTAGGAGCGGGCCATGCCCGCGAATGCCCCTGGAAAGACGTATCGCAAAACGTGGTCTGTCCCCTATTTACCCTATCGACTGTTCCCCACGGTGGTCTGAATCAACCCCAACGCCTTCACCACCGCCATGACAAAGCCTCCGGTATTCACAGATTTGTGAGGAAAGAGAGCCAAAGGAAGTGGATGTAAGTTCAGACGCACCCGTGATCAATTGCTCGATCACCGAGCAGGCCACCCATTCCTTGCTGAAGAAGCCACTGCCGGTATTGCTGACCAATCTCAGATACAGGTCTGACTGGTCATCGAGACCCAGTTCGTAGCCCAAGGTAGAGCGCCCTGTGAGGGATGGACAGCTGCCCTCCTTCAGCACACGGATTGGTTTATCAGTGTCTTCGGGAGGTGGTGGTACGGCGGTAGCTTCTGGCAGGTCTTCAGCTTCGTTATTGGGTGTCAATAATGCGTTATCGTCGACGTTCGGCTTGATATCCGCGTCGATCACAGCGGTTGTTTCAGGTGCATTTTCAATAGACATAGTGATGCCTCTCAAAGGATGAGATTCGTTTTAGGGATTGGTTTATGGGTGTTGCGAGACTGAACGGCTTAGGGCCATTCATATAAGGTGGCTGGTTAGCCGTAATGCGGGACTGAGGTCAAACGGGGTGGTGCGAGGGGGAACAGCGGAGGGTTACAGCGGGGTGTTGCAGGTGTATTGCTGGAGCAGGTCGGTCAACTCAGGATCGGCGTCTTTGGGCACATAAACGACGACACCCTCCCCGTCGTCTCCACGCACAAAGACCAACTCGAACCAGTATAGGTATTCATCGATGGTTTCCCAGGACGACACAAACTCAGGCTCTTCATTGGAGTCAGCAGTGATTGGGTAGCCCAACGCGGTGTCCAGATCGGCGCTGGTTTCACCGCTGGCCATCACAACGAACTGCACCAATTGGCTCAGCTCATACCCTTGATATTCACTGAGCACTTCGACGTGGATCGTGATTAATCGGGCCAGTTCTGCTTGGGTAGCCAGCGCAGTCTGGATCGAGGATGCATCTTGCAGTATCTGCATGGAATTTCCTTTTCTGAGGGCAAAAAAAAAACGCCCAAGGATGATTCCAAGGGCGTCGGTTGGAGTGATTCATGTGAGCAGCGTAGGGGATCGACTTCGATTACCCCTTAGACGCAAAAACCCCACCTCCTTGTGAGAAGCGGGGTTCTTGTTTATAGCGTTACAACTTAAGAAGTCAGGGCATAGCCCGTTCTTCCTATCACCTCAAGCACCTACCCAAGGGCGGATGCTTGTCTCCGGGGAGATTAGGCTAGGGTCAGAGAGTGATCACCAACCACGGCATTGGTCAGGTTAACCAGGCCAGTCAACTGAACAACACTATCAGAACCATTTACGAAGCTGGTACCAGCCGAAACATCTTCAACTACATAGGTGTTGCCACCGAACTGGAACCAGGAGATCGCACCGTCAACAGCGCTTGTGCCCTTAGCCGCTTCATTCAAGTAATCCTGGAACACAGCGGTGCCGCCCAGAGTAATTGCATTTTTGTTGAACGTTTCGTTACCAAGGTCTGTAAAGCTCAGAACGTCGCCAGCAGCAGCGTCAGTAACAGTCGCATAGATGTTACCGTTGGAGTTTGCAACGATGTTGAACGTGTCGTTGCCAGCGCCGCCAGTCAGTATGTCGAGGCCAGCACCACCAGAGATGATGTCGTTACCGGCACCACCATTGATAGTGTCAGCACCAGCACCACCGTTCAGGGTGTCATTCCCTTCGCCGCCAGTCAGGCTGCTAGCAATAGTGGAAGAACCAGTAAGAACGTCGTTGCCCGCGCCACCGACCAAGGTCACAGCTTTAGTAGCCGCAGCTGCGTTGATTGCATCGTTACCAGCACCGCCAGTCAAGCTTGCAGCCGCAGCCAGAGCACCGGTAGTGATAGTTACAGCGCCAGCAGCACCAGTAGCAGTCACACCAGAAGCGTCGAACGAGGTCAGAGTGGTAGCGGTCAGACCAGTCAGATCGATACCTACATCACCTTTGACCACAACAGACTTAACGGAAGAAGCTGTGATTTCCTGATCAAAGACTGCAGTTGGAGCAGTCGTGTCAGTGTCATCGGTAGTGATATTCAGAGTCTCAACACCTGCTGCAATGATTGCTGCTGTGCTAGTGAACCCATTTGCTGCGGAGAAGTTTAGGTTCAGAACGTCGCTCGAACCTAGGCTGTCCTTCAGATTCAAGGTAACGGCTGCGGCTTGCAGCGCAGTAGACTCGAAAGTCGAGTTGTTAGCCAGGTTGTTGATGGTTAATGAGCCAGCTGTAGACCCAGCGCTCACGATGTGGTTGATCCCATCGATGTACTGAGCGTCAACCACGGTTGCCGCACCAACAGAGCCGACGCCAAACTTTTCAAAGTTCGAGACGGAAGCAGCGAACGCAGCACCCAACGAAGCAGTGGAAGTAGCTGTAGCAGCGTTAGCAGCGGTCAGAGCAATAGTATCGCTACCTTCACCACCGTCAAGGGAACCACCGGCACCAAGAGCAGCAGTAGTAACGTTGACAGTATCATCACCTGCGCCCATAGCGATCACCTTGGTAGTAGCGCCAAGAGTGATGGCGTCCTTACCAGCACCACCAGTGAAGCTTGCGGTAGCAGCGAGAGCGGTTGCGAGCGTCACACCACCAGTCGAGGCGGACGCATCAACACTTACGGTCGGAGCGGTAGTAGTTGTCAGAGTAACCAGGCCAGCGCCAGAAACGGTTACGGCTTTCAGTGCGGTTGAAGTTACAGTGACGGCGCTCGCACCAGTTGCTGCGATGTTCGCTGTCTCGGTGGTGTTGCCAGTATCGGTCACAACGACTGATTCAGACGCAGCAGTCTTATCAACCGATAGGTTGACAGTCTTCAAGGCGGCGCCAGATATGCTGAAGGTTGCGGTACCAACAGCAGCTTCGCTTTTCAGAGAAGCTGAGGCCTGACTCGCAGCAAGGGCAGCGGTAAGCACGGTGTCGTCAGCAACTGTGTTCAGGGCGAGAGTCTGCGATGTCACGTTGTTAACAGTCACCGCAAGGTCGTTAGTTTGCTTAAGAGAGATCACGCCCGAGAACGGCGTCGCAACTACAGCAACGTTGTTATTGACGTTACCAGCACCTACGAAGGTTAGATTCTCAACGTCGCTAACATTGCCCGCGAGAACGTTCACGCCACCTGTGTTTTCGATATTGAGGGTATCAACACCGGCGCCGCCATTGATGACATCAAGCGCATTTGTGGTTGTAATGACAGTCGCGCCGTCAGCGGACAAGCCGGTGCTAGCATTGATGGTGTCGTTACCAGCGGTACCAGTAATCGTATCGGTACCAGTAGTGAGCGTGAAAGTCTGCCCAACATTCTGGTTGCTGTTGTTCTGAACAGTAGCCAGAACCGTATTCAGCGCTGCGCCAGTAGCAGTAGTAACCGAAGCGACGTCGCTGGTCACGGTGTTCAGCCAGGACTTGACAGCGTTCAGAGCAGTGCTGTTGGCGCTGGCGTATGCAACGATCTCAGGAGTGGTGTCGAGTGCGGCGGTGAAGGCGGTGGCAGCAGCGACCTTGTTGGTGATGATTGCCGAGTCGGTGCCCTGAGCGCCCTTGTTGATGGCTTCAGCGATGTTGCCGATCTTCAGAGCGCCGTTGTCCAGCTGGTTGACCCAGTAGGTCAGGCCGGAAACTTCAGGAGCGCGGCCGAACAGGTTCTGGTAAACGGCGCTTACCAGCTGAGTGGCGTTCATGTTGGCGTACAGGCCGGTGTATTCAGCGGACTGGGCGAAGGTGTTGAGCAGGTCGGCAGAGTTGCCGGCGTAGTTGCTCCAGTACTGCAGACCTGCAACATCAGCAGGACGATTGAAGAATGCAACATAAGCATTCTGGATTTGCGCCGTAGTTAAAGCCATTTCTTGCTCCTAGGTGTTAGGGGAATCGGCAGCCAGGACAGCTACCGAGACCGGGCATTAATGCGGACGCCATACTCTCAGAGGGCCCCGGCATCCGGTGTGACGGTTGTCACTTTGATGGATTAAGCATCGGCATTTCTTTGGCAGCCCAATCGCTGACGCCGTAGGCCGTGCGCTGCTCGTCGAGCTGAGACTGGAAGAGATAAACGGCGCGGCTGTCACCTTCCTGACTGAGCCGGCCATCCACGGCCATGTTGTTGTTGCCCAGGTACTGGCTGACGTTCTGGAAGGTCCCGTCAGGGAAGACCTGGCCTTCGGCATGGCGCGGGATGCGCTCGCCATCGGCCAGGAGGTCGAAGCGAGTGGTGAAACGGCTGGTGGCGAAGTCCATGTTCAAGCGGCCGTTCTCAACCTGTGCCGCATAGGTGCTGCCATCGGCCTGGCGCTGGATGAGGGCCTGGGCATCCTGCAGCTGGAAATCCAGGGTGCGGCTGGCAGGCCGCTCCCACTGGACACCCTTGGGCTGCAGCAGGATGAAATAAGGATTGAGGCTGGCGATCTGGTGGGTGGCAATAGCCTTGTCCAGATCCAGCGCTTTGTCCGCCTGGGCGAGCGCGCCCCAACGCCCCCACTGCAGCGCGGGGCCGGTGTAGGGCGCTGCTGGCAGCACTGGGCGCGCCGGCGTGAGGGGGCTGATGGACTTGGCAGGCGTCAGGTCCGGGCGGGCAAAGGCGGCACGCTGCTCATCCGGGGAGGCGGGTTCGTCCTTGCGCGGCGGGGCAGCATGGTCGGGATTAGCCTGGGGGCTATCGAGCAGCTTGACCCCCTGGGTTTTGTCGATCTGCAGAATGCGTCCGCTTTGCGCGGCATTAAGCTCCAGCGCGCCGGGGCCCTGGCAGCGATTGCTGCCGCCAGGCTGGCAGTGCGCGCCGAAGGGGCTGGCAATGACCGCGCCGGCGACTACCACGATGCGCGTGGTGTGGGCATCAGTGTAGGCGGTGAAGTCCGTGCCCTTTACACCGATGGCGGCGACGGGGGTGTTGAAGCGAAAGTTGTCACGGGCGGCCTTGACGGCGGTACCGGTGATGCTGCGCGCCACGCCTTCATGCAGATCGATGCGGAAGCGGCTCTGGGCGGGGTCCGCGGAGTCGATATGGTAGGTAGTCAGGGTGACGGCCGTCTGAGGGCGCAGGATGATGAAGCCGTTATCGCGGGTACGTATATAAAGGTAGCCGTCAGCACCCGTGGTCAGCCGATCACCGGGAAATACCGGGTCGCCGGTCGTGAGCGACTGCTCACCCTGACTGACCTGACCGATCGCGAGAACGACCTGCCCGGCCGCAAGGGGGTCATCCTGATCGGCCCAGGCATCGGCTGGGGCGAGACTGACAACCAGGGCCACGATGGCCATGACGACGGTATACAGGCGACCCTCCAACGATTTGCAAGAATACTGGGCCAGCATCGCGCTGCCTCCATGCTGTGGGTGGTGTGCGTCCCGGCCGGCTTGAGATTGCCTTTCGCACTGGAACGAAACGGGCCTTGCGTTATAGCACAGCATGAGGTGGCCGGCGAAGTCGGCAGAGCTGGCGGGCTGGTACGCGGGCAGGGGTCGTTTTATAGTGCGCGCCTATTTTGTCGCGCGAGCGGTCTATTGTCTGGTCTCCTTACATTCATGTTGCACGGCTGCGGCTTGCTGGCGCGCGCCGGGCGGGGTGCCATCCTGCTTCTGGCCATGCTCTGTATGCCCACCCAGGCTGCAGAGGGAGACGATGTCTATGCACGGGCCCTGAGCGCGATCGCCGAGGGCCGGCATGGGGAGGCACGCGTCCTGTTGTCACAGGTGGCGGCCACACAACCGGAACATGCAGGGGCCTGGCTGGACCTGGCGATACTGCATTGCGCAATGGGCAACCGGGTCGAGGCGGAGGCGCTGTTCGAGACGATCGAGTTGCGCTTTGCGCCAGGGCCGGCGCTGCGTGAGCTGATCGCACGCCAGCGCGCCAGTGGCTGTCAGCGCAAGCGACTGCCAGCGGCCGTGCGCGTGCGACTGGGCCGGGGCCATGACAGCAACGCCAACCAGGGGGCGAGCAATCCGAATCTGGCCATCGGCGCCGGACCAGGCAGCGTGACGCTGGTGCTGGCGCCTGAGTATGAGCCGCGCGGGGACGATTTTACCCATCTGCAGGTGGATGGCGTGCTGCCGCTATCGGCAGACAACCTGTTGGGCTTCGGGCAGCTCAGCGTGCGCCGTCACGACCAGGTGCATACGTTCGATATCAGCGCCCTGGCACTGGGCGTGGAAAAACGCTGGGAACCGAACGACTGGCAGATGCAGGCGTCGCTGGCGGGGGGCGCGCTGGAGCTGGATGGACAGTTGTATCAGCAGAGCGCACTGATTCAGGGGCAGGTGACGCCGCCCCTGCCCCTGCCCCAGCCCTGGACGTTTTCGCTGGTGGCGGCGCAGTCTTACCTCGCGTATGCCGACCAGCCGGTTTTCGATGCGCGCCAGGCCGAGCTGCGGGGGGTGTTGAGGCGTGAGGGCCAGCGAACCATGCTCGGCCTGGCAGCCGGGGGCTTGCGCGATTACGGACAGGGGAATCGCCCCGGCGGAGACCGGCATGGCTGGTCAGTGAGTGCCTGGGGGAGCCTGCTGCTGTGGGGACAAGCGACAGGCGAATTCATGTGGTCGCAGCAGCGGTGGCAGGGTAGCCGGGATTACGCGCCGGGGCTGATAGAGCTGAAACGCCGCCAGGACGTGAACCAGTGGCGTCTGGCACTGACTCAACCGCTGGGGGGAAGGCATTCGCTGGTGGCTGAATTGCGCCAGCTCGATAACGAGGAGAACATCAGTATCTTTGGCTATCGTTCGCGCCAGTTTTCCTTGAGTTGGCAAATGGATTATTGAGGAGGACCGTTGCCGCAGGCCTGCGAGGCTGGCGGGTGGCTGTTGCGGTTCATGCTTGCACGAGCGGCGCCTGCAGGCGCCGCTTCTTATTTGGATTTAACGAGGGAGCAGAATGGGTTTGCCTGATGGGTTGTGGGCGTTTCGTGGTTTTGTATTGAGCAGCGTTAAGCGGGAGATCCAGGCCAAATACCGCAACTCTCTGTTTGGCTTTGCGTGGATGATTATTCAGCCCCTTTCGATGATCGTGGTGTACACGGTGATCTTCTCGCAGCTGATGGGCTCCCGCCTACCTGGGGTTTCGGGGAATTTCGCTTATTCGATTTACTTGTGCGCAGGCATTCTGACTTGGGGGCTGTTTGCGGAGATCACGCAGCGGATGGTCGGGGTGTTTGTGGACAACGCCAATCTGATCAAGAAGCTGAGCTTCCCTCGCCTGTGCCTGCCGCTGATCGTGGTACTGAGCGCGAGTTTCAATTTCTGTATCATCCTGGCCCTGTTTCTCGTCTTCCTCCTGGTTTCGGGAAATTTTCCGGGCTGGTCCTTGCTGGCAATGCTGCCCTTGCTGCTGGTGCAATTGATGCTGGCTACCGGGCTGGGGGGCATTCTGGGGGTGCTCAATGTGTTTTTCAGGGATGTGGGGCAGATGTTCGGGGTGTTGATTCAATTCTGGTTCTGGTTTACGCCCATCATCTATCCGTTTTCCATTCTGCCGGACTGGGCGGCGACCTTGATGCGGCTGAACCCGCTGCTGTCTTTGATGGAGGGGTATCAAGGCATCATGGTGCGCGGCCTCTGGCCCGACTGGGAGCAGCTTGCACCGACAGCGCTGCTTGCGCTGGTGTTGTGCGCCTATGCGGTGGTGCTGTTCAGAAAGCACGCCGGCGACATGGTTGATGAACTGTAATGGGTACGATCAGAGTGTGCGGCCTGGGTAAGGCTTACCGGCAATATGAGTCTCGCTGGCAGCGACTGGCAGAGTGGATCATTCCGTTCGCCAGACAGCGCCACAGCCTTAAGTGGGTGTTGCGGGAAATTTCCTTTTCACTGGAGCCCGGCCAGGCGGTAGGGATCATCGGCATCAACGGGGCGGGCAAGAGCACGCTGTTGAAGCTGATCACGGGCACCACCCAGGCAACGAAGGGGAGCGTATCGGTACAGGGGCGGGTTGCAGCGCTGCTGGAGTTGGGCATGGGCTTTCATCCGGACTTCACTGGCCGCCAGAATGCGTTCATGGCGGGCCAACTGATCGGCCTGACGGCAAAGGAGATCGGCGAGCTGATGCCGGCGATCGAAGCCTTTGCCGAAATCGGCGACTACCTGGACATGCCGGTGCGGGTGTATTCGAGTGGCATGCAGATGCGCCTGGCGTTCAGCATCGCGACGTGCAAGCGGCCGGATGTGCTGATCGTTGATGAGGCGCTCTCGGTGGGTGACGCGTACTTCCAGCACAAGAGTTTCGATCGCATCCGCCAGTTCCGCGAGCAGGGCACGACGCTGTTGATCGTCTCGCACGACAAGGCGGCGATTCAGTCGATCTGCGATCGGGCGATCCTGCTCAACGCCGGCCGGGTTGCGCTGGAGGGTCAGCCGGAGGCGGTCATGGACTACTACAATGCCTTGCTCGCCGACAGCGCGAACGCGCAGGTGTCGCAGCAGCAGACCGCCGACGGACGCGTGCAGACGATCTCCGGGACCGGCGAGGCGAGCGTCGACACGGTCGGGCTGTATAACGCGGCAGGCGACAAGGTGGAAGTTGTCCGCGTTGGCGAGCCGCTGGAGTTGCGTGTGCAGGTGACGGTGCATGCGCCAATCACCAGCCTGGTGCTGGGGTATGGCATCAAGGATCGTCTCGGACAGGTCATGTATGGCACCAACACCTGGCATACCGGGCAGGTCATTGAGCAGCCCGACGTCGGTACGCGCTACCTGTTTTCACTCTGCTTCCCTGCCAATTTCGGGCCCGGCAGCTATTCGGTGCAGATTGCGCTGGTGGACAGGGATTCGCATTTATCCAGGAACTACGAGTGGCGCGATCTGGCTGCCGTGTTCAACGTGATCAATATCGACCGCCATACTTTCGCAGGCTGCCTGTGGAACGAGCCTGTGATTTCGATCGAGAAGCAATGATGTTCATTTCCTACGCACAGAACTTCGAAGACGTGATGCTGTGGCGCGCGCTGGGCCATATCGAGCGCGGTTTCTATATCGACGTCGGGGCCAATCATCCATCTGAGGATTCGGTCACCCAGGCCTTTTACGAACGGGGCTGGTCGGGCATCAACATTGAGCCGCTGGCCCGGCACGTGCATGAGCTGGAGCGCGAGCGCCCGCGCGATATCAACCTGCAGCTGGCAATTGGCGCCGAGAACGGCGAGATCGAACTGTTCGACACGCCAGTACGAGGACTGGCCAGCGCGTCGGCAGCCGTGGCCGAAATGCACGCCGGCAGCGGCTTGCAGATTGTGCGCAGTATCGTGCCTCTGCGCCGGCTGGAGGATGTCTGCGCCGAACATGCACCTGCCGATATCCATTTTCTGAAGATCGACGTCGAGGGATTCGAGGCCGAGGTACTGGCAGGCATGGATCTGCGGCGCTTTCGCCCCTGGCTGCTGCTGATCGAGGCGACGATTCCGAACTCGCGAAGAATCGATGCCAGCTGGGAGCCAGGCGTGCTCGCCGCCGGCTATCGTCAGGTCTATTTCGACGGCCTGAACCGCTACTACGTTGCGCTCGAACGGGTTGACGAACTGGCCGGGCACTTCAGTACGCCGCCCAACGTGTTCGATGCCTTTGTTACGGTGGACCTGGTGGCCGAGCAAGCCAACAGCCGTACGCTGGCTGCGCAGCTGGGGCAGGTGCAAGCGAGACTGGAGCAGGCGCAGGCGGAGCTGGAGCAGGCGCAGGCGGAGCTGAACGAGATGAACGCACTCGCCTACCGCCTGGACGAGGCGGAACAATACATCGTGACCATGCGCAGCAGTACCTCGTGGCGCATCACCGCCCCCCTGCGCCAAGCCATTGAATACATCCGCCTGACCAGGCAGCGGGTAACCGAGGACAGCCTGGCCTTTATCGTCAGACAGGTTTCAGGCATGCCTCGTTTGAGGAGACTGACCGGAACATTGGCACGCAAGACGGGGACCCATGCGCTGCTGTCACGCCTGTATCACAAGCCCCAGGCCAACAGGTTCAAAACGGCCGGAGCCTTCTTAGACGATCAGGCAGGCAACCTTTGGCCGCATGTACATGTTGCCGCCATGCCGATGACGCCACGGGTGCCGGAGGCTTCTCGCCTGAATGCCGAGCCGACGACACCGGCGGTTTTCCGCATTACCGGGCATATCGAGGGGCATTACAGCCTGGCCATCGTGAACCGCGGCCTGGCGCTGGGCCTTGAGCAGCTGCACCCCGGCAGTGTTGCGTTCCAGCCTCGGCATGAATCCCTTTATGCCAACCCCACCAATCTGCCGGCAGCCCAGGCGGACACCCTGCAGCGCCAGATCAAGCGCAGGGAGGCGTTTGCGGGGTCCGATGCGGTTTCTATCGTGCATCATTATCCGATCATCAATGACGACGCCCCGGCCCGCCAACGACTGATCTTCTTCTTCTGGGAGGAAACGGCCATTCCTGCAGCGACCATCGAGCGCCTCAACAGCGAATTCGATGGTGTGCTGGTGGCAGCGGATTTCGTGCGCCGCGCGCTGATCAACTCCGGTTGTGGCATTCCGGTATTCGTCGTGCCGCTGGGGATCGATCACCTGATCGGCGCCGGCGAAGCCCCGCTCGGTGAGCTGAAGCCGGCGGACGGCAAGCGCTTGCGCTTCCTGCATGTTTCTTCGGTATTCGAACGCAAGGGGCCGGATACGCTGCTGCGCGCCTATCTGGACGCGTTTACCGGCGATGATCCGGTTGAGCTGTATATCAAGACCTTTCCCAATCCGCACAATCGAATTGCCGAACTCCTGCGCGAATTTTCGAGCGAAAAGGAAAACCCGGCGCGGGTGGTGATCGACGAGGCACCCCTTGATGATGCCGGGATGCTGGCCCTGTACCGCAGCGCCCAGGCGATGGTTCTGCCCACTCGCGGCGAGGGCTTCAACCTGCCTGCCGCGGAGGCGCTGGCCCTTGGCCTGCCGCTGATCGTCACCGGCCACGGTGCCCATGCCGATTTTGCAACGCAGGCCAACGCGCTGCTGACGCCTTTCCGTTTTTCCCGCTCGCGAAGCCACCTCAACGCCGGTGACGCCTGCTGGGTAACTGCCAATCCGGCTGATCTGGCGATTCAGATGCGCCGGTTGCAGGCGGAGATCGACGGCAATTCTCCTGACCTCGCGGCCCGACGCACACGCGGTGTGCAGGATGTGCGCGGCACCTATTCCTGGCAGGCGTGTGCGCAGGCCGTCGCGCAAGCCTCCCACTGGCTGCAGCAGGCGCGGCCTCCGGTCACACCTCGCCGGCTGACGCTGCTCAGCCCGTGGCGGACGCGGTGCGGCATTGCCGAATACAGCCACACCCTGCTGTCGGCTTTGTTCGACAACGAGGGCTGGCGGTTGCGCGTGTATTGCGATAGCCGCACGTCAGCGGATGCAGGCCAGGTGGATCAGGTGGCCCATGCTGCGACCTGGAGCGCGGGAGACGAAGCTTCGGTGATGGCAACGCTCGACCGGATCTGCGAGGACCTGCCCGACACATTGCTGGTGCAGCACCAGCCTAGCCTGTTCTCGTTGACACCCGCCGTCTGCGGCCGGCTGGCTGCGCTTGCCGGGCGAGGGTGCATCGTGGTCTTGGAGTTGCACTCGACGCAGCCGCTGCTCACCGAGCACCGGCTGTCGGCGCAGTCCGCCGCAGCGCTGCGTCAGATCGACCGGATCATCGTGCACAAGGAAGACGACCTCAATAACCTGTTGGTTCTGGGTCTGTGCGATAACGTGATGCTGCTGACGCTTGGGGTGGTGCAGCCGCTAACGGAGGCAAAGCGCACCCACCAGCGCAGCGATATTGGCATTCCCGAGGATGCGCTGGTGATCGGCTCCTTCGGCTTTGCCCTGCCGCACAAGGGCGGCGATTCCCTGGTTGCAAGTCTCAAGCCGCTGGCAAGCGCCAGCGGACGCAAGGTGCATCTGCTGGGCCTGAATTCCATCCTCGACTCGCGCAGCGAGGAGACCTTGCGCGAGTGGCAGAAGGCAGCACGCAAACAGGGTGTGGAAGAGAATACGACCTGGATCAGCGACTACCGCCCTATCGACGAATGCCTGGACATTCTCGGACTGGCGGATTATATCGTCTTTCCTTACCGCGACACGCGCGAAAGCGCCAGCGGCGCGGTCACCATCGGCCTTGCTGCGATGCGGCCCGTCCTCGTTTCTCCGCTCGATATCTTCAATGATGTTGCCGACTCCACCCTCATGATGAAGGGCGATTCGGCCGACGACATCGTGGCCACCATCTGCCAGCTCGAAGCCGACCCTGCACGGGTCGATCAGCTTCTCCAGCGACAGGCACACTGGTTGACCGAACGCGACTGGCAGCACGTTTCGGGGCGCTTTGCCACCATGCTCGATGGGCTGCATTGCCAGCGGCAGATCGAGGCGGCCACTGAAGCGGCGAAAGCGGCACCGGAACCGGCACCACGCAGGCTGTTCGTCGACATCTCCGAACTGCATTGTCGTGACGCCCGTACCGGCATCCAGCGAGTGGTGCGCAGTGTACTCAGCGAGCTGTTCGAAGCCCCGCCAGCAGGTTATGAAATCTGCCCGGTGTTCGCCCAGAAAGGGCAGCCGTGGCGCCATACCGCGCATTTCGCGCCAAGCATCGCGCCAGCCCAGGAGATTGCCGAAGGTCAGGAAATCGCGGTCCGGGCCGGAGACATCTTTCTCGGGCTTGACCTCGGCGCGCACCTGTTCCCGGAGGCGGAAACCTGGCTGCATGATTTCCGCCTGGCCGGGGCGCGGGTATTCTTTGTCGTGTATGACATTATTCCGCTGCTTTATCCGCAGTACGCAGTCGAGGCAATCCATACCGCCTTTGTCGTGTGGATGCAGTCCCTCGCTCGCCAGGCCGATGGCCTGCTTTGCATCTCTGCAGCGGTCGCAGGGGATGTGCGGCAGTGGCTCAGCGAGAATGGCGCGCCGTTGCCGCACCCGGAGGTACGGCATTTTCACCTGGGTGCAGACATCGACCACTCACTGCCCTCTCGTGGCCGACCCGACGATGCCGAGGCGATTCTCGCCCGCCTGGCCGACGCACCTGTATTTCTCAGCGTTGGCACCATCGAGCCACGGAAGGGCCAGCAACAGACACTCGACGCCTTTGAACACCTGTGGCAGAGCAGCAGTGATGTGCGCCTGGTGCTGGTGGGCAAAGAGGGTTGGATGATGGAGGCGTTTGCTGCTCGGCTGCGTCAGCACCCGGAGTTGGGTTATCGCCTGTTCTGGCTCGAAGGCATCAGCGATGAATTCCTGGAGGAAATCTACGCCCGGTCGGATTGCCTGATCGCCCCGTCGCTGACCGAAGGCTTCGGCCTGCCCCTGATCGAGGCAGCCCAGCACGGCTTGCCGATCATTGCCCGCGACATTCCGGTCTTTCGCGAGATCGCCGGCTCGCACGCGTTCTATTTCTCCGGGACGCGGCCAGCGGATCTGGCAAAGCGCGTGCATCAATGGCTGGAGCTGCGGGCGGGCAGGAAGGCGCCTGCGTCTACCGGTATGAAGTGGCTGACCTGGACGGAAACCACGACCGCTTTGAAGAAAATCCTGATGGAGAACGGGGCGTGAGCCGCGCTTTGTTCTTCCTGGTACAGCAGGGTAAGACTGGAGCTACCCATGACCGATGACAGCCAGTCAGCATCTCCCGTGAGTGAAGAGAGCCAGGCGCCTGTCGAATCGCAGGCGCAGCAGACGATCACGGTCCATCTGCAGAACATCCCTCTTCTCTCGGGGCTTGATTCAGATACCTTGGCCAAGGTCGGGGCATTGATGTCGTTCCGCAAGGTCGAAAAGGACAGTTACATTCTGCACAAGGGGGCCGCGGGCGATTGTCTTCTGTTCTTGCTTGCCGGCCGGCTGCGAGTGATAGATCTGACCGAGGACGGGAGGGAAATCGGACTGTTGATTCTGACGCCAGGGGATTATTTCGGAGAGCTTTCCATTATCGATGGACAGCCTCGCTCAGCCTCGGTCGTGGCTACGGAGCACTCACTGATCGCCCTTTTGCCAACGGTTCATGCTTCTGCTCTGATTCATTCGCACGCTTCGGTTGCAAAGCAGGTCATGCAACGACTGGCACAGAAGATCCGCATTGAATCAGATCATCGCGCGATTCTCGGTATACAGAATGCTCATCGGCGGGTGTTTGCCTTGCTCGCCCAGCTTGTGACGGTCGCACCCGGCGGCCTTGCCGTGATCGAGAATGTACCCATGCGGCAGGAAGTCGCAATCATGGCCAATACCAGCCGCGAAACGGTTTCCCGAGCGTTGCAGGTACTAATACAGCAGGGGGTGGTAGAGAAAGATCTACGCCGCCTAATCGTGCGCCAGCCAGAACGGCTGAAGGCTATGATCCTGGAACAGGATAAACATGAGCCCTGACAGATATGGCTCCGCCGCGCGCCGCGGCTGGGCCCATTTTGCAAACGTCGCCAGGCGGTGCCTTACGGAAGAGGACAAGCGCTTGCATGCAAAGTGGAGCTTTTGGCTGACGTTGGGCGCCTATGCATTCTGGTCTCCTTTGTGGGCGGTTACAGTTGTCTTTATCGTTGGGCTGGGCAAGGAATGCTGGGACGAGGTGTATGGAACAGGCTTCTGCTTACTGGATATGGTCAGTAACTTGGCAGGGATAGTCGCGGGTTCCGCCATATGTACCCTGGTGATTTATAGGGCTACGGGCTGATGGCAACCCGAGCGTCAGTGATTCGCCAGGGATTGGCCTTGGCGGTTTTCTGCCTGACCGTGCTGGTGGAGGTGCTGCGACCGCCTTTGATCGAGCGCCTGGATGAGGGTATCCGGGACCTGATACTGCAGCATACCGCCGCGTCTGGGCTTGAGGAGAGGGTGCTGATAGTGGATATCGATGAGGAGAGTCTGCGCCGACTTGGAAGCTGGCCCTGGAGCCGTGATCAAATAGCGGATCTCATCGAAGTGCTGCTGGCGGATTATGGCGCCCAGGCGGTTGGCCTGGACATTGTTTTTACAGAGCCTGGAGATCCAGTCGGAGATGCCCGCCTAGCGATGCTGGCACAACACGCCCCCTTGGTGCTGGCGCAGATCCTAGATTTCACACCCCGGCAGCCGCCAGTGCTCAGGGGGCATCTGACGCCTCCTTATCAGCTGGCAGGCGTTCGAGAGGGGCTGACAGTGACCGCCAAGCCCGCTTATGGTTATATCGGGAACCATGCAGCCCTCAGTGAGGCCGCGCGCTGCGTGGGAAATATTGGTTATCTGCCGGATGCTGACGGTGTGTTGCGGCACCTGCCCGTATATTCTGCGTTTCAAGGGCAACGATACCCATTGTTCTCGCTGGCTCTCTTGGAGTGTGCCGCTCACCCCCCGCCTGCCGATATCAGCCTGCCAGATTCTTCCGCTGCAGGTCTGTGGCGTGTGCCTTTCAGATACCCCGCAAGCGCTTATCTGGTGATTCCTGCCCATGAGATCCTTTCGCATGGAGTGTCTGTGGAGCTCCTGAGCAATCGCCATGTGATTGTAGGTTCGTCTGCCATGAGCCTGGGTGATCGGGTCAGTACGCCTCTCGATCCTCTCACCACGGGGGCTTTGGTGCATGCTCAAAGCGTATCCGCTCTACTGGATGCCGCGGATGCAGATGACCTCTCCTTCATGGTCGCTTCGCTGCTGGTATTGTGGCTGTTGCTCAGCATGAGCTTGTCAGCTCATGCTTTCACCCGTCTGGCCGCCATAGGCAGCCTGCTGCTACTTACTGCCCTATGCCTGGTATGGATGGGGATCGCCATTGCCGGAACTCGACAGGGGCATGCCTGGCCTTTCTTTAGTCCTCTGATCGGCTATTTTCTGCTTTTTCTGTTGCTTGTGCCTTATGAGTGGCGATTGGCGCAAAGGCAGAATCGCAAGGTTCTGGAGACGCTTTCCCACTATGTAGCGAAGCCTGTCCTCGATGAATTGACTCGCCAAGGGTCCCTCTACAGCCTGACGCCCGTACACAAGGAGGTAACCGTGCTGATTGCCGACATGGAGGGGTACACCAGGGCCACCTCGGCCCTGAAGCTGGAAGCGGCAGCTGAGTTGACCAAAGGTTTTCTTGATTGCCTGACCCGGCCGGTGCTGGAGCACGAGGGCACTTTAGATCGTTACACAGGCGATGGGTTGGTAGCGTTCTGGGGAGCACCGCTGGATAGCCCGGATCAAGCGGACCGGGCAGTGAGCGCTGCCCTGCAGATTGTCGCAGAAGTCGAGAAATTCAATGCGTACCGGATTGCTCAGGGTCTGCGGTCCGTTAGAGTTAGGATCGGGATAGAAAATGGTCAGGCTTTGGTAGGAGATCTAGGCACTCCGTTCCGTAGCACCTATACCGCTGTGGGCGATTGCATCAATTTTGCCTCCCGTCTGGAAGCGGCGGCCAGGGATTTACCGACCTCACTGGTCATTGGCGCGTCAGCTAACCAGAAACTGCAGCGTCACCAGACTTATGCCGTAGGTACCCTAAATTTGCGCGGTACCGATTCCGTGATAGAGATTTTCACGCCCATTAGCGCCGGACTCGGTCTGCCGCCCAGCCAGTCCGGTCATAGCGAGGGGTTGACAGACACAACAACGCCAGCCGCAGGACTGTAACCCCTTCTTGCAGCTGGCTATCCCAAGTTACAGCAATGTTCTCAGCCGTTGCTTAAAACGATTTGCCGCTTTGGACACGCTGTAGATCAGCCTCAACCATCAACTGGCAAAGCTGCTCGAGGGTGGTTTTCGGTTCCCAGCCCAACGCTTGCTTCGCTTTTTCGGGGTTACCGATAAGTAGATCCACCTCTGCCGGCCGGTAGAAGCGCGGATTGACTTGCACAACCGTCTTGCCAGTCTGGCTGTCGATCCCACGCTCGGTTTCGGCACTACCCTGCCAGTCAAGCTGGATATCCACAGCTTTGAAAGCCAGCGAGACAAAGTCGCGAACCGTCTCAGTGCGATTGGTAGCCAGCACGAAGGTGTCAGGTGTATCGACCTGCAACATGCGCCACATGCCTTCGACATATTCCTTGGCAAAACCCCAATCGCGCTTCGCATCCAGGTTGCCCAGCTCAAGCACCGGCTGCATTCCCAGGGATATTCGAGCTGCCGCGTCGGTGATCTTGCGCGTGACGAACTCTTTGCCACGTAACGGAGACTCGTGGTTGAAGAGAATGCCGCTGGTGCCGAATATGCCGTAGGATTCACGGTAGTTGATAGTCATCCAGTGCGCGTAGAGCTTGGCCACGCCATAAGGGCTGCGCGGGTAGAAGGGTGTCACTTCTGTTTGCGGGATCTGCTGTACTTCGCCGAACATTTCCGAGGTCGACGCCTGGTAAAAGCGGATCTTCGGATCGACGATGCGAATCGCTTCGAGCAGGTTGACCGCGCCAAGCCCGGTGATCTCGGCAGTGGTGATCGGCTGATTGAACGACACACCAACGAAGCTTTGCGCGGCGAGGTTGTATACCTCGTGCGGCTGGGCTTCTTCCATGAGGCGAATGCTCGCGCCCAGGTCGGTCAAGTCGTGCTCGACCAGTTCCAGGTTCGGGTGCCCGATGGCGCTCACTTCTTCGAGACGCCAGAAATTAACCGAGCTGGTACGGCGATAGGTGCCGAATACCTTGTAGCCCTTTTCCAGCAACAGTTGGGTGAGGTACGCACCATCCTGACCGGTGATGCCCGTGACGATTGCGGTCTTGCTGTTCATGCTCATTCCGTTGTTTTCCGTTCCAAGGCTCGCGCTTCTTCGCTGCGAGCCAACCACACGTTGACGTTTTCGACGCTCTGCTCGGACAACCTGCCGGCCCAACGATTCAATACCAGCAGGTTGGTGATGAAATCGTACTGGGCCTTGAGCAGATCACGGCGTGCCGTATATTCGTTCTGTACGCTTGTCAGGACGTCGACAGAGTTGACTACGCCGTACTGAAAACCTTTTTCAGCGGCAACGCTGGACTTCTCGGCTGACTCCAGAGCATTGCGCGAGGCACGTATTCGTTCGACGCTGGACTGGGCCGTCAGATAGGCATTGGTGGTTTCCTTGACCACCTGCCGACGTATGGCTTCTAGCTCCTGCTCGGTTGCAAGGCGCTCGTTATACAGTGCCCGGACCCGTGCGGAGGTCGATCCGCCGCTATACAAGGGAATCTGCACACCAACGCTTGCGACGTAACTGTCGGAGAGTGGCGCCAAGGTATTGTCATAACCGACATCGCTGCGTTGAGCGGTGAGGTTGAGGCTCAACTGGGGGTAGTGCCCACCCTTGCCCTCGCGCACAGCCGCCTCGGCCGCGGCAAGCGCGCTTTCCCGCGCCTTGAGCGCCGGGTTTGCCGTGACAGCCCGATCGATCCAAACATCGAGGCTCTCGCCTGGCACCTGCAACGCGACGTCTTCGCGGATGCGGCTGAGCTTTTCGGCAACCGTGCGGCCGACTAGCTCGGAGAGGTCCTCGCGGCTGAGCCGAACCTGATTACGCGCCTCGACCTCCTGGGCGGCAAGTGCATCGACCCGGGCCCGGAGATCGAGCACGTCGGTGATCATCGCCAGCTTTCTCTCATACATCGCGTTGACACGGTCGAGGTTTTTCTGAGTTGCACGGCGCTCGGCCATGACCAGCTCCAGCTCATCGTCGGATGCCAGCGCTACGAAATAGCGCTGCGCGAGATCGACCGTAGCCTCGGCTTGGGCGTCGACCGCCTGGAACTCGCCCTGGCGCGCCAGGCTTTTGAACTTTTGATAGTTTTCCCAGGCGGCCTTGTTATAGAGGTGCTGAGTCAGGCTGACCAGGTAGCGCTCGTTGTTGTAAACCTGCTCGGTGGTGCGGTTGTCGTATTTGGTGCGGTTGAGCGAACCGCTGGCGTTAAGCTGTGGAAGCAGACCACCAAGGGCTTCGCGCTGGCGGGCCTGCCCTCCTACGGCGCGCGCGTACGCGGCAAGCACGCGCGGGTCTTCCAGCCGCGCCTCACGGTAGAGCGACATGAGGTCGGTGGCATAAGAGGATGCGCTCACGCTGGATGGAACCGGAATGGCATCCCTCTCAGGCTCGGCTCGCAATGACGCAGCCATCGACGCTAACAGGATGCAAACAAGGATGCGCACGGGTCAGTCCTCGATCATTGATCGGGCGAAGGCATCCGTCGCCGGTTGCATCAGGTATTGGAGCATGGTGCGGTCGCCGGTGTTGATCAGCACCTCTGCAGGCATGCCGGGCTGCAGCTTGAGCGAACCGAGCGAACGGACACCTTCTTCAGTGAGGCTCACCCGCGCGAGGTAGTAGGGCATCCCGGTCTGCTCGTTCATCAACCGGTCCGCCGAAATCTGCACGACCTTGCCTTCGATCTCAGGCGTGGTCGCATTTTTGAACGCGCTGAAGCGAATGTCCGCCTTTTTGCCGACACTAACGCGATCAATATCGATCGGTGAAACCTGAGCTTCGACAATCAAGTCGGATACGGAAGGCACGATATCCAGTAGCGGCGTGCCGGGACTGACCACCCCGCCCACGGTATGAATTTTCATGCCAAGGATCATGCCGTCCTCAGGTGCTCGGATTACGATGCGGCTGATGCGATCTTCGAGGGCTGATACTCGCTCCTGCAAGTCAAATACCCGCGTTTGCACTTCGGCTAACTGACCGACTACCTCAGAGCTGAAATCTTTGTTGAGTTGGAGAATTTGCAGCTCAGTTTCGCTGATCTGGAGCTTCGTCCGGGTGATGTCGGACTGGTGGTCGGCTATTTCCGCGCGGAGCATGCCGAGCTTGCGCTCCTGCTCCAGCAAACGTTGTTTGTCGACGTACCCCTCGGACAGCAGCTCGGTCAGCTCACCAATTTCGCCACTGTAGGACTTCTCCAGGCTGCGCTTGGTCGCAATCATCGACT
>NZ_JBLWWR010000016.1:0-38873 GCF_048267825.1 Pseudidiomarina sp. | reverse complement strand
CATTTGTTTGCCCGGCCGGGCCGGAAAGAGTTATCTGAGCAGCTGGCGATGCAACAGTGGCAACCTCGGAAGAGAAAGAGTTTGCAGTACTTGTATTGGGGTATCCGATAAGACAGACATACCCTGACGTCTGGTATGTGCCGCCAATTTTTAGCAAGACCCGCAAACGTGCTTGGTCGTTGGAGGGCAAAACATCGTTCGCGACGATGACGTATGCGTCATAAGCGGAATCAAATGTGTTTTCCACATCGACAGTTGCCGAAGAGCTGGCCGTCACAGTAGAAAGCAGGACCCACGCCCCACTGCTCCCCCATGACGGAGGCAGCCCAGCCCCTTGCGAAACCGGCACCTGCCCTGCCACCCCCTGACTGCCCCCGAGGGTAACCATAGGGTCGACGACGGTTTTGTTCGTGAGCGTTTCCGCGCCATCCTGCGTGGCGATTCCGGTTACGTCGCCCGTCAGGCCGTTGACGCTGTAGACCGGGCCGCCTGCGATGGATGCCAGCGCATCGGCTACTGATTGGGCATCAGTAGCAACCTGCTGAGTGTCGGCGGCAACCTGTAGTGTGTTGGCAGCTACCTCGTCAGCCCGCGCTACGACCGTCGCTGCGTTGCCGGCTACGGTGGCGGCATTGGCGGCAACCTCTGCGCGGTCGGCCTCTACTGCGGCTTCGCTGTTCGCTGCTGCCTGCGCGCTGGCGTCGGCGTCGATGGCGCGCTGATTGATGAAGGCAGCCGAGCCGTTCGTCTCGGTCACAAACTGCGGCAGGGCCGCCGCGAAGTTGTCAGCCTTGACGGCGAAGTCAGCCGGCGCGTCCGAGCGAATCGGCGGCGTCGGGATGGGTGTGATAATTGGTGCTGCCATTAGGTCAGTCCCTCAACAGTGATAGAGGCGTCCGATACGGAAGGCCCTGAAATTGATATCTGAAAGTCGCGGTAGTAGCCGAACAGGAATGTGCTTTCGTAACCCTCTGCCCCGATCCAGACGACCGGCTGGGCGCGAAGGCTGGCGAGCAAGCGTTGAACTCGCCCGATCTGCGGCGTCTCCACCACGACATCGAACTCAGCTCGCTTGCTGAATGAGCGTTCAACCACAACCGAGTTGCCAAAGGTGTCTGTCTCCTTGCGGCTGTAGTCAGTGATCCCGACGCCCGAGCCATAGACGGCCACGCCAAGCTCAGCCTGACGCCCCATGACGAGGTGCCCGACTGCTGCGGTGTCGCTGGCGTTGTCGATCGTTACGGACAGGGTGGCGGTGCCGTAGGCTGGAAGGTCCAGCAGCACGAAGTCTGTCTGCCTGCCGATGGGGCTGAAAAACCACTCGTACCAGTCAGACACGCCGGCATCGACAAGGGAGACCGTACGCTGGTAAACGACTCCCTCTGACGGATCGGTAAGCGTGACCGTGGCCGAGCGCCCCAGCAGGTTGAACAGCGCCACGGAGTTGATGACGGCGCCCGGCTGCAGCTCTACCGCGATGCTGCCCGCTTGCTCAGTGAGCGAGCCCACCTTGTCATCGAACATCCGCCAGCGGTTGGTTGCGCCTAGGTCCAGCCACTTCGGCGGGTCGCTGGTGTCGGTCTCCGGGTTCGCCCCGGTGTGCGCCACCAGCGCCTCGTAGTTGCGGTGGTTGTACATTGCCTTGTCGCCCACCGCGTAGGCCGTTGCCGCGCTCCATGCGGCATAGTCCGTTTCGGGCACGTTGCTAGTCGTCAGGATGGCCGGCGTGATTTCCACCGGCTTGATTATCCTCATGCTGTTGCCCTCTCTTTCGGCAGGCCGTCGAAGTCCCAGCGCTCAAGGAACTCGACGCGCTTGGCGGTTTGCATGGTGTGTTTAGCGATAGATCGGAGTGCCGCGCTTTGCCCCTCGACGGTGCGCTGCAGGCTGGTTATTGCGGCAGTGGAATCACCACCACCCAGCATTGCCGCCGTCTGCGAGGCGTTGTAGATCCGCGACGGGCCTGTTACCTCAAGCTCCGGGCCGTTCTCGCCAACCAGTCGCAAGCCGCCAGAGTGGAAGCCGCCAGCCGCGAAGGCCGGAACTTCCCCGGCCGCCTTTGCAGCAGCTTTCAGCGCGTCCTGCAGATCCACATAGCTGAGGTTGCCGGCAGATATCTGTTGCTCCCAATACGCCGCCCCGCCTGCATCAGCATCCCGACCCAGTGCGTCCTGATACGCCCCGCCGATCAGCGCCGCCAGGTCGCTACCCTGGGCACCGCTGCCGATAGCGCCTACTGCGCCGCTGTAGTCAATGGCGCCCGATCCAAGTTGACCGGTCCAGTAGTCGCGGCCCGCTTGATCTGCCTCCCGCCCGAACAAATCCTTGTAGATGGAGTCGACAATGACGCCGTTGTTGGCCGGCGTATTGCCCTTGGCGGCCCCCGGCTGCAGCGCCTGTAGCGCCGAGACAACCGACGTGTTCAGTGCCGCGATAGCATCCGCCACCGTCAGCACAGACGTATCAATGCCGTTGAGGGCGTCCAGCTGCGATTGGGCGTATTCCAGCTGAGCGTTCAGCGCCGACGACTGCTGATCAAGCTCTTTGAGCACCTGCTGCTCGGTTGTCAGCTGCTTGCCGTTGACCTTTTCCAGCTCAGCGATCAGGTTTGCAGTGCGGCCCTGCTCCCGCTCGAAATCTTCCAGCGAGCCATACAGCGCCGTGTCCATCTGCGAGGCGGTATCAAGGGCGTCTTGCAGCCCTTCGAAGCCCGCCAACGACTGACCCGAACGCGCTTGAACGAGCGCACTGTTGAGCGTCATCACCGCCTGAGCGCGAAGCGACCGAACAGTATCGTCCGAAGTGCCGCGCAACTTCTTGAGCGCTGCATCTAGCGAATTGCTGATGCCTGTCAGCGCATTGATGCTGGAGGTTGTGCTGCTGGCCTGCTGCTGGATTTCGCGCTGCTGGTTTGCAATAGAGCGCTGCAGGGACGCGTAGGCGTTATTTACGCCGCCCATCAGCTGCTGCTCTAGCACGCTGTAATACGTCGATGCCTGCCCGGCCAGCGCCACCAGTACCGCGAACATCTGCTGTCCGGCTTCGGTCGTGCGGTCGATGTTATCGACCATGGTGCGGTATTTCTCACGCGACCCGACCAGTTCCACGTCCGCCGATTCAAACGCCTTGGTAATGGCCGCCAGGGTGTCGGCGGTCTTTTCCTCGGCACTGTAAAAGGCGTCGTAGTAGGTAGCGGTGCTGGCCGCCAAGGCCTCGAGCCCGCCAGCCAACGCGCTCAGCTGTTCGGCCATCTTGCCGCCGGCAACGGTCGATTCGTACAGCGACAGGTTGAGCTGATCGAACAGCGCGTTGACGCCCTGGAGATTCGCAACAAAAGCCTGCATGCCGGCCAGGTCGTAGTCCAGGCCGGTCGCGAACACCTTGTTTAGCTCGGTGTTCATGGCCTCGGCGGCTTTGCCGAACCAATCCGCTATCGCCTGGGAAATCTCCTCCTCGGTTTTGCCTTTGGTACTGATCTTCTCGCGCGCCAGTTGCAGCCCATCGAGCGCGCCATCCTCAATGGACAGGCTTAGGGATTCGAAAAGGCTAGAAACACCGGCCTGAGTCGCGTCATAGGTTTCTTGTAGCGCCGCCAGTGCTTCGGGGTCGATATCCGAACGAATAGTTTTCGTTTTGCTAGACGAAAACAGTCCGCCCTTCTTCTTGCGGTATTCGTACCGCTCAGCATCAAACGCACCGTCCTCTACTGAAAACCCAAGGCCGTAGTCTTTGGTCTTCCAAGAGCCGCCGAATAGTGCCTTGCTGACAACCCCATCAGCGCCCCATAGCGACTGGTGAATAGCGCCGCCAGCGCCAAGCCAGCTTAGTGCCTTGTCGCCAACGCCGATGTCGCGGAACGCGCTGTCCATCCACTCGTGGATTTTCGAGTCGAAGGCAGGCTGTATCATCAGCGCCTTGCCCAGCTTGCTGTCGGTTTGCCCGAGCACCTCGCCCGCGTCAGCCCGCACCCCCTGCTTGTACATCTTCGAGCCTTGGTAACCGCTCACAGCCGCCGCGATTACCCAGCCAACAGGGTTCGACGCCATAGCGCCGATCTTCGCCATCACCGTACTGAGCCCGGTAGTTGCTGCTGTGTTGGCAGTCTGAGCCGCAACCCATTGCGACATCGCCGCGCCGGTATAGCCGCTCGCAACGGAACCAGCCGCGGAAGAGGCTGCTGCGCCGCTCCCGATTCCGAACATCGAGCCAATGGAGCTGCCGACCGCTGACAGCGCCCCGCCAAAACCGCCACCTGCCCAGCCACCTTGCAGGGCGGGCCACAGGCTTTGTGCCGTGCCGTACATTGAGTAAAGGCTACGTGCTTGGTTTACGGTGCCAAGCACGTCATTGCCGCCAGCGCCGCCACCCGAGGCCGACCCGCCACCGAGCAGCGAGCCCCAGATCCCGTTGTTGCCCTGGGTTCCGCTGCCAATCCCCATCGACGCACCAAGCTGCATGATGATCGGCTTGGTAATGGCCATGTGAGCCAACTCAGCCAGCATCTGCTTGAAGGCGTCAGTGAGTGAGTCGCGGAACGATGAGAAGCCATCCCCGATGTTGCGCCAGGCATCAGCAAAGGCCGAGTCAACGCGGTCTAGCGCGCCTTCGGTCCATTGCGCCCAGTCGGAGGTGGCCTTCGTGTTGTCCTTGTATTGCCGCTCAAGTTCAGCCAGAAGCTCTGCGGTGCGCTCCGGGCTACGCTCGCCGCGCTCCATCGCATCATTCAGCCGCTCTACGTCTTTCTGGTATTGCTCGGTCGCCTTACCTACAGGGTCGAGCTGATCCTCAAGGCGCTCAAGCTCCTTGCGGTACTCCTCAATGAAGTCGCCAGGGCCGGTGGCGTCTACGCCAGCGAGCGAGTGATTGAGCTTGTCGACAGCCTTCGCCAGCTGGTCGCCATCTAGATACTTGTCGAGCAGCGCTACCTGCTCGTTGTACTGGCGCTGCGCGGCTTCGGCGGGGAACAGGCCGTCTATGAGTGACTGAAACGCGACGGCCTGTTTGTCAGTCTTGCCTGCTGCTTCAGTTGCTGCGGCTCCGAGCGAGGCGGTTCCGGTGCGCAATGCTTCGAGCTTTGGAACTGCGGAGGCGGCAGAGCTGCCGACTTCGCCCTGTACCGCCGCCAGCGAACCATAATCATCAATCATCTTTTTAAGGATGCTGATGTTTTGCTGGATCTCCTCTTCGCTGAATAGCTTCAGGGGCTGCCCGTCACCGCCGATTCTGAGCCGGCGAAGCGGGTTATCCAGCATCGCCTGGAAGGTTTCAAGCTGGTCCTGAAGGCGAACAATGTCATCCGAGGCGGCGCCGTGCAGTGTGGCAGCCAGCTCTTCTGCCATCCACTTCACTGTCCCAACAGTTGCGGTGGACGCTTCTGCAATCCAGCCGATAGCGGTAGCGATGCCCCGGCCGAAAGTCTGCGCAGCCTCGACGGTCGCTGGGTCGGACAGTATCTCCGCCACATCCATGATTGCGGACGCGGTGCCAGAAGACGCGCCGCTGGTCTCATCCATCTTGCCGATGAGCTGAGTAAACGAGTTGCCAACAGTTGTAAGCGCGCCTGAAATGTTCGGGGCTAGCTTGCCGAACGCCTCGTCCATAGCGTCGGACTGGCTGAGAATGGCGCCGACAACCTGCTCGGCAGTCAGCTTGCCTTCGGCGCCAAGTGCGCGCAGCTCGCCAACCGTAACGTTAAGCCCTCGCGCAAGGGTCTGCGCCAGTGCCGGAGCGCCTTCTAGTACCGAGTTCAGCTCTTCGCCGCGCAGCGCGCCAGAGGCGAACGCCTGGCCGAGCTGGGTTAGTGCGCCGGCCGCAGTTGCTGCCGATGCACCGGAGACCGCCAGCGACTTGCTGATCGTCTCGGTGACGCGGGCCACGCCAGCGCCTGTCAGCCCGAGCTGCTGCTGATTGGTGGCAATGCGCTGATACAGCTCAGCCGTCTCTGTGAGCGGCTGCCGGCCTTCTTGCGCTACGCGGAATACTGCAGCTTGGGCCGCTGCAAACTCGCCCGCACTGTTGGTCACCAGCTTCAGGCGGTTGGATATGGAGGTGTAAGCCTCAGTGGCTTGATAGACCTCACGAACACTCAGCGCAGCAGCGAGCGTGGCGCCGACTTTGGTAGCCGCTGACGACAAGCCGTTGAACTCACGCGCCGCCTTCTTGGCTTCGCCGTTGATGCCTTTTAGGCCAAGCTCAACCTTGCGCGCATCAGAAACGAATTTACCGTTCGCCTCACGGAGTCGTCCGGCTGCGTCTCTGTATACGCCAGCCGCCTTAGCCGCCCCGGTGAGCGCACCTTCAATGTTGCCCGCAGCGCGCTCCGCTTTGGCGCCGCTAGATCCTAGTCGGTCGAGGTCTTTTTCCGCCCGAGCAATGTCCGACGTGTCGATCTGTATAGCGAGGCTGGCAATGTCGACCATGCTTTTCTCCGGGCAATAAAAAGCCCGGCGCTTGGCCGGGCTCTGTGGGCGGTGTCGCCCTATCTGTTTAGGATCGTTATCTCTGGCTTCCCGTCTGCCGGGAATATGCATCTTGCCGTTTGGGGTATCAGGTTGCCGAAACCGTTTTTTGCTTCGAAATCCAGCTCAACGACAGTATTCCCGGTGGTTGGCTGAGTGCTTGCGCGCTGCCCAAACGTGTTGAAGTCAACCGATGAGGGGAACTTTGAAGACGCCCTAACAGCTTCTCGGCAGGCCTGAGTTGCCGCGTTATGGCCGACTGCTTTTTGGGACTGCGCTACCGGTGCCGCCTTAAGGTCATTCGGGCCAACGTAGAATCGCTCACCGTTGGAACAGTCTACGAAGACCACGATGTTGCCTGGAGGTGAGCTGCGCTGTTCTGACAGGCCTATCATCGACACTTCGTCACACTTCGGAGAAGTCGCGATTAGATCTGCAGCCGCACGCTCGTGCGCCTCAATTCGCTTGACCCCTTCCGCGCCCCACTGTTTAACGGTGCGCGGGTACTGGTCAACCGTGTACTTATTGAAAGCCGATGGGTCAATCGGCGCCGGACCTTTAGGCTTTGGCGGCGCCTTCGCTACCGGCGCTGCAGCCTGAGCTGCTGGCTTAGGTGGCGCATCGTTCGAAACAGCCTGGTAAACCAGCAGAGCAATAACGATAAGGACAAGCCAAGTCACCCGGCTCGTCTTCTTCGGCGCTTTTGCGCCGCATGACGGGCACGATTCGGCCTTGGTCGAAACCTGCCCGCCGCACTCCTTACATTTCACCACTGCCATCCCTGCCCCTCCCATTAGAAAGGGCTGACTGTAGCAAATTGCCAGCGGCTCGGCTTAATGCTGCGATGGGTGGATGGATGCTCAGTTCCGTAGATGGTGGCGCAGTGATAGCGTTCGACGGCGCCATGTGGCGCAACACGACCAAGGAGGTCAGCGTGACTGAGCAATACACCCATGCAGAGCTGCTTTTTGCCATTGAAGTCCGCGATGCCGCGCTAAAACTTCGCCACAGGGAGTCGCCCCGGCATCTAGCGGATGACAGCGACGATGTCAGCTTGGCTGAACAAGCTGACTGGATAGCGAGCCACCCCATCGAACCTTATTACGCTCAAGTATTGGACGGAATAACTAAGTCGGCGGACATCATCCGGGGCATCCTCAAGCCGTAGACCGCGCTCTAGGCAGGCCGTCATAGTCCCAGTTCGCCATAAGCTCTGCGCTTTTGGCGGCCCGCTCTGTATGGCGAGCAATCGAGCGCAGCGCTTCCAGCATCTGATACTGCTTCGACTCCATCGCTTCCAGCCGACGCTTCAACTCTTCAACTTCGCTATTCATATGAACTCCTTAGTTCATTTGGACCGCATCACCTCAAGCGCGGCGATCTCCATCACGCGCACCCCGGCGAATACTTCCGTCTGATCGCGCTTCTTGATGCCCTGCAGGCGCATGACGGGCTCAATCACGGAGTAATCCAGCCCGGTAGCGCCGGACATGCCCGAACGCCATTGCGTTTGCATGGCGGCGAATACCTCGAAGGCGTCCCAGTTGTCCGGCCAGATCTCGACCTCAACCTCGAAGTCTTCAGCCGAGAAACCGAACGCCTCCATTTCATCGTCAGCGGCCGCGCCCTGGTACAAAGCACGAGCCGCGGCGATCAGTTTCCCCGGCGTGCCTGGGTGATTTCGGTGATGTATGTTCCGAGGATTTCACGCGGGGCGCCAACGAAGTTCTGGCACAGCAGATCGATCGATTCCTTATTGAACGGATCATCCAGCTCCCAGCCTGCGAGCACGTCTTCCATCAGCTCGACATCCTTGCGCTTCTCGATGCCCTTCATCAGCTCGGACAGCTGGTCGCGGGTGCGGTGCTTGAATTCGAACGACAGTTCCACGGTTTCTCCGCCGTGAACCGGGATGCCGACTTTGGCTTTGAAGGTCGGGGCAACAGCGAGTTTGAATTTGGCCATGGTGTGTTTCCTCTATTGGGATTCGATCAGGTAAAAAGAGGGCGCCAGAACGTCTCTGGCGCCCTTTGCAGCAGGTTCTGCGAGATGGCTGTACGGTTAAGCGGCGTAGCGGGTCGGACGCGACAGCAGCGAGAACGAGCTGTTCACGGTGTCGACCTGGCCCTTGTTCTTCGTCGGCGTCTCGTTCAGGGAGACGTAGCCGTAGTAGTAGATTTTCGAGCCATTCTTGTTCTGCATCAGCAGCGGGCGAATGGCGCGAGCATCGGCGGCTTTCTTCACGGCCTGATAGCCAAGCAGGGACGGGTCATCACCAATCTCCATGGAGATCGATTGCGCCGAGTACATGGTCGGGATCTGAATTTCGAAGTCGGACTCGAGCGGGCTCACGGTCGCGAACTGCTGTTCACCGCCCGAAGTGCTGATGCCGATGATCTGGCTGATTTGCGTGAAGGCAGTCACCTTCATAGCCGAACCGCTGGACGTGCCGACCGGGAAGGCCGAAGTGTCGCTGGTGTCCAGGCCTTCGAGCTGGAAGGTGCCGGAAGCCGACGCGGCAACACGGAACACGCGCTCGTTGATGCGCTGCCAGCCGGACTTCAGGACGATAATGTCGCCGTCAAGGAAGCCGTGAGCGGTTGCGGTGACGACTGCGGTAGCGGCGTTGCTGATGCCAGTGATAGCAACAGAAGTGCCGAAGGTGGTGCCGAGGTGGATGGTTGTGCCGTCCGGAATGGAAAATGCCATGGGTGTCTCTCCTGGGGAAAAGGTTTTTTGCGGCCACAAAAAAACCCGCTCGATGGCGGGCCTTGATGTCTTGGGTTGGTGTTAGGTGTCGGCTCGGTACTTGAACCGGACCGGCACCATGTAATGCGTATCGCCCGGAATGCCTGGGTACTGGCTGCAGGGCGATGTGATCTGGACCCAGAACGCGCCGGACTCAAGCCGTAGCGCCATGGGGAATAACTCGGCCAGCTCCTCTGCCAGCGTTTCAGCCGTGTTCGGGCCATTGCCTAGCGGGACGTGCACCGACAGCTGGAACAGGCCCATGTAGCCGCGATGGGCGCCCTCTAGGTCGATGCTCTGCGTGTCAGCCGGTAGCAGGCTTGCGCGGATGTATGAGCCGGTCGGCGGCGTGAATTTCCGGTTGTCCCACGCCACCGGGATAGGCTTCGCGGTCGCCCACGCCTTCAGGCGCCCCTGTAGCAGGTCGCGAATCAGCTTGTTGCTCATGTATCCAGCTCCCGCACTGCCTGGTTGACGTAGGTTTGAAACTCAGCGGCTGTGATGCCCGCCATGCCTTGCGGCGCCTGGGATGAATGCCCCATTTCGAGGCTGTACGAATACGGAACATTGTTCGCCAGCCAGATTGAGCCGACGCCCGACTTGTAGGCGCTGAGCACTACCTTGCCGATTGCCAGCGTGGACTTGCCGTCCGGGTCTACGCGATCAACCTCACCGCCTGGCGCAGAGTCGAACGCGACTTGCCAGTTTCCGCGAAACCGCCCGCCCACGTAGCCGTCCGGCGCCTTGCCCTGCGTGCTGGTCTTGCCTGTGCTGATATCCGTTACCGGATTCATTGACAGCCAGACATCAGGATTGCCGACCGGGGATCGGTCGATCAGCTTGGCGAGCATGTCAGTACCCGTCTTGCGGATGACCATCTCGGTATTGCCCTGGGCCTTCTCGATGAACTTGGACAGATCAAGCGCGAATGCCATAGGGTCACCTCATGATCGACGCGGAGTAGACAAGCGCTGTGCCGGCCGGACTGGATGGCGTAGCGCCAAGCATCTTCCAGTCCTGCCCTTCGTACTCAACGACGCAGCCCGGACCCGGAGGCCAGAGCAGCCCCTTTGCCGCGATCTTCAGCGCTCGAATGTTCGATTCGATCAGCGTCCCGTCGACTAAGCGGTTATCGAACGACTCGACAGTACCCTTGCTCGCCGGCAGGACGATAGCCTTGACGGGTTGCGTCTCGGTCACGCCTGGGGTCGACTCGCCCGTTGCCGGGTCGTAGGCATCCTCGGTCACACGCTTGAGGGTCAATTCCTGCCCGAACTCTTCGATCATCTCGACGGCAAGGTCGGCAATTTCGTCATAGAAGGCGCCCATGTCACCCCCTGATCAGTCGGACCTGATTGCCGCCGAGGTATGGCCGAAGCAGAGCCATCGCGAACGCCTCGCCCGCCGTTACCGCCTTACCGCCAGCGGCATAGGTGGTGCTTTTCGAGACTGCGCCGTCTACCGTCTTGGTTTCTGACAGAACCTCACGACTGGATGCCCCGTAGAGCGCCCCTGTTGCCGCCTCGCGTGCGATCTCCGCCCCCGCCTGCACAACCGCAGCGGGAACCTCCTCGAACGCCGGGAGCGGCTTTGCGCTAAGCCATGTATTGGCCATCAGCACCGCGCGAGCAGGGTCGCCAGTACCGGCCCAGCCTGCGCCGAGCAGCGCGTCTACCTGCGCGACAGTGATGTAATTCATGGGTTACGCCTCGGGCTTAGGCTTGGGCTTGCGCGGCTGCGGCTCGTCTTTCTTGCGACTGCGCTCGACCTTTTGAATGGTGGCGAAGTCGACCGGCTGACCAGGGATCAGCCCGTCTTCGTTTAATCGGGTCATACACGCTCCAGAGAGGCAGGGGCCGAAGCCCCCGCTCTTGATCAGTTGGTAACGAGGAAGCTGATTGGGACGTTCTTACGCTCAACGACGCGGGACCATGCGGCGTCAGCGGCCAGCTCAGCCAGCGAGTAGGAAACGCTCGCCGGAGTGCCGGTGTTCTGGTAGCCGAACGGATGCAGAATCCACGTCTTACGGGTCCAGAGGGTTTCGACGCCAGCGCCGTTGCCCTGGTTGGCTTCGCGCTGAACCTCAACCGGCATGACCGGAGCACCGTCGCCATAGCCGAACGCACCTTCGCCGAAGATCACGGACGTGTACTTGAAGCCGCTGGTGGTGCCAGCAACGACAGGCAGGCCGTCATCCACGATCACACGAAGGCCCATGTAGGTTGGGATAGTCAGGCGACCCTGGCTGTCCGGTACGTACACGATGTCGTCGTTCTTCACCATCTGCTTCATCACGGCAGAATGAACAGCGATGGCACGCAGCGCATCGGCCGCATCGCCCATGGTGTAAACGGCGTCGGTGAAGGTGTCGCGGTTGAACTTGGTGGTTGCGGTCTGCGAGGCGGTCGCGTCGGCAGCCACGTTGATGACCATATCGCCGCTGTTGTTGGCCACGTTGTCAGCCAGCACACCGTTGCACGAGGCGATCAGGCGGCGCTGCCATTGACGCAGCCAGTAGGCGTCGACGCGAGCGCGGATCTGATCCATTGCACGCGAGCCCATGGCCAGCTCGGAGGCCAGGTCAGCAGCGGACAGGCCCTTGTTGAGGAAGGCTTTACGCGCGATCTGCTCGCCCTGGACGATCTTGTCCGGAGTAGCCAGAGTGGCAGGGTTGTCAGTGGACAGGTTCGGCGCAACGGTGGCGTCGATATCCTTCCAGAATGGCAGCTCTGCAGTCTTACCGGCTGCGGTGGCGATGCCATCCAGCAGGGAGTTACGGGTGACGACGCCCGACTCGAAGAACGCCGTCTTCTCGGGGCTGTTGACGGACGGCAGGTCTTGGAAAACCTTGACGTCGATGATATCGCTCAGTTGAACAGTGGCCATGGGGGTTATTCTCCGGTGCCGTAGTAGTCAGTTTTAAGGCGTTCGTACTGGGCAGGGTCGCGCTTGCGAATGTCCGACAGTTCCGCGCCTGAGTATTCGTTGAACTTCTTCACGGCCCCGCCGTGGTTGCTGCTAGTGGAAGCCCCGCCCCCGGTTACCCCGCTGGCATCAACCAGAAAGGGGTATTTGCTCTTCAGATGGGCCAGCACCTTGTCATGCTCGACCTCTACGCCGCCGATCTCGAAGCGGACCCCGGCATCTGTGTGCTTGGCCAGTTGCGCAACCTTCTCCGCTAGCAATTCGCTGCGGTCGCGGTCTTTCGATAGCTGGCCTGCCAGGCGCTGCGCTTCCAGGCTGATCTCCTGGCGCTGCACCTTGCTTTGGAATTCGGTGAACTTGTCGGCAAGCTCTTTCTTGGCTTGCTGCTCGCGTTCGTACAGGGTTTTGAACTCCCCCTTTTCGCGCTGGCGTTCTTCTTCGGCGGCTGTCTGAGCCTCTTCGAGCTCGCGGGCGCGCTGCTTGGCGGTCTTGGTTTCGCCCAACAACTCATCGAGCTTTGCTTTCAGGCCGCCAGTCTCCTTCTCGACTGCTGCCTTCATTTCGTCGGCGGTGAATGCCTCGACTTCTGTACCGTCTTGCAGGATCAACTTGGCCATGTGCCCTCCGGGCGTATGGAGCCGGTCACTGACCAGCAGGCAATAAAAAACCCGCACTAGGCGGGTTCGGTTTGAATCTTGGTTGGCGCTACATGATGACGCGCTCGCCTTTCATGGCGCACAGGAAGCAGACGCGCTGCTTCGTGGCTGTCTTACCAATGCCGATCTTCGTTTCCACATACTCGCGACCCCCGCAGCGGTGACACTGCGGCATAGTGCGGGGCTTTGGAGCCTTGCGCACGCGCTCGCGCACCTTCTCCGCTTCAGTCTGCGGGGCTGGCGTGCCGTGGATGATGTGGAAGCGTGGGCGGTCGGTCATGGCAGCGATCGACCAATCTCGGCGGCAGCGGTAACAATGGCGCGGCGCGTAGCAGCCATGTTCGGCTTGCTGCGCATCATGCCTGTCTCTTCGTCAGGCCAACTATCCACCACATACTCGATGCCGCTCTTGGCTGCGACCGCCAACTTCAGCGCGTCCCCGTCATCTTCGAGCGGCTTCCATTCAACGTAGTGCGTAAGGCCTTTGGGTATGTACTGAATGCACCCCGCGAACCCGGCGCACGAGTTCCACTCGAAGCCATCGGCGCCGAAGTATGCGGTTGCGGCCTGCTCCAGTAATTCGCGGTCTGTCATATCTACACCTTTTCGGTCATGCAGCGATTCTAGCGAACGACGCGGCGTCACGCTCGTGCAATTCCTCAAGCGTAAGGTAGCGGCCGCTCGAGCTGTAGAGGTCAGGCAGCTTGAGCCCACCCTCTCGTATCAGCCTGCCACGCTCCGGGCCTAGCACCTGATCCTGCCGCGCTGCCGATTGACGTTGCAGCCAGGACGCGAAAGTCGTCTCGGCCGGCACCTGTCCGTCCATGCTGGCTCGCTCGCTTGGGCTGATCTCGTCAATCGGAATCCCAAGCTCGCGCCATGATTTCGTCACAGGCGTGGAAGTCGAGCGGCAGTTCCAGTGGATGCGTCCAGGCCCGGCCAACCATTGGACCTTGTGACCGATGGGCTTATGGGTCTGCGCGTCGTACTTGAGCCCGTCGCGTATGCGGCATGGCTCGGATGTTTTGGTGTCGAGTGTTGAGCGCCAGACTTCAGCCTTGATCAAGTCGCGGTTCGAATCAATGAAGTGATCTCGCGCAACCGATGCCGTGTGACCGATAGCCGTTTGCACAACCGCCATCAAGTCGCGCCGGGGTCGCTGTAGCAGGCCGTCAGCGTAGCCCGCTGCCTTGGTGCCGCGAATGCCGCGAACGATCTCCGAGGCGGTCTTGCCTTCGACATAACCGATGCGGATAGCATTCCGAATCTTCGTCATGCGCTCGGCTTCGATGTGGCTCGCCCACTCCTTCAGCAACCGCCCCTGGAATGGCCGCGACATGGCCGCGCTGTAGACCTGAGCAGGCGCTACCGAAGCAATCGAATAGCGCACCAGTACCGGCGCGGGGATAGCTGACTGGTAGAGATTGACCTGATAGCCCGCCTCATACGCCGCGAAGGCCTGCAGCTCACCGCTCAGCGCCTCAGAAACGCTCGCATAGGCCGCTGCGTTCAATTCCCGCACAGACCCCAGTAGGCGCTCCAATCGTTCAACTGTGAACGAATCAGCAGGCATCCGCTCAAGGGCTGCGGCCAGTTCGGCGGCAAGGTCCGCATCGGCGCGATTCAGTAGCGAGATCATCCGGCGAATCACGCCTTCGGAATACTGCTGAAGGTCGACGGCATGGGCTGTCAGCTCATCGAATAGCAATTCGTTCACGGTTGGCATGGCTATTCCTGCGCATCAACGAGTTCATAGCGCCGAACAACTTCGCATATCTCATGCGCTTGGTTCGCCGATAGGAGCAGGGTGACCGCGACCTCTGCCGGCCTTCCAGATTCGCAGCGCAGGGTGATGCCTGTCACTGACGAAGGCGGAAGCCCAAGTATCGAAACCAGTTCCTTGCCAATTTTTTCAGACATAACTGCCATCAGATCACTCCAAGCGCCGGCCCCTGGCTAGCGAGACGGCCCTGTTCTTCCTGCCAGTTGTATTCGTCGCTGATCACGCTGCGGCGCTGCATCTCGGCAAACAGGGTTTCATCCGACAGCTTGCCGGCAGAGGCCATGTTGAGCAGCAGAGGCAGCGTTGTTTCGGGGGCGAAATCTTGCTCGAAATTGCCACGCATCTCGACAGCGCCACCTTCAGGCAGGCCGCGATAGTCCGCGAAGATTTGCAGCATCTGCGCGATACAGTCAGCGAATTGCGATGCCATACGGGCAAGCGGTGACAACTCTTGCGCGGCCTCCTCGTTCGCCTGTGCGGCCGTCTTGGTCTGCTGCTTGTCTTTCTGCAGCAGCTTGGCGCCGGCCATGCGCATCTCTTCGATCAGGTCTTGCAGCGACTCCCGGCCAGCGGTGATAGCCGCCCCAGTGTGCTCGACGTACTTCGCATCGCCGTCTTTCGGCATACGGGTCGCGCTGCCGGCGCTGATGACCAACTTGAATTGCTCGTCATCCGTGAACATGAACAGCAGCGGGACGCGGGCAACGTGTAGGAGGTTGTCCTGATCGCTCTGCGACTGCCAGTGCTTGACGTTCAGGTAGGCCAGTTCGAGCAATGGCGGGCGAGCCGTCATCATGCCTGTGCGGCCGGTGTAGAAGGTCACCCAAGGGATATAGGACAGGCTAGTGCTGCCTTCCTCGTGCATCATCCAGCTGCCGCCTTCCTGCTTGCGGTAGGTGCGCCACAGGCCAGGCTCTAGGACTCGGACCTGCTCAACCACTTTGACGCCGAAGTCGCCATCAGGCACCTCGACTGATTCGGTAAAGCGAACCTGCAGCAGCCTACCGCCATCGGCGCGCCAGCCCAGCACGCGCTCCGGGTGAATCAGTACGGCATACGGGCGAACCCCTGCCGCTTCCTCGTCCGCTGCGGTCTGCAGCTCGCCGGCTTGCGGGTAGTCGATCAGCGCGTGACACAGGCCATAGCTCAGTGCCGTGCGGAAATACTCGACAGCCCACGCATTAAGGTTGTTACCGCCTAGGTCCACGTCCTCGCACAGCTCAGCCACAACAGGCGGCACATCGTCGCCAATCTGCAATGGCTCAGCGAAAACGCGGCTGGTGTTGCTGTTCACTGTCTCAGCATAGGCAGGCAGCAGCGTGGAGAGGCGCAGACGGGACAAATAGGCGTCGTCTTCCTCTGCCGGGTACTGAGGCAGCAATGCTTTAGCGGCGTTGCGCATCGCGGCAGTACCGCCCATCAGCGGGGCGACGATAGCCCAATCTTCGCGCATGGCATCCACGGCGGGGATTGTTTGGCTCGGGTCGTTGCTGCTGCTCATGGGCGTTACATCCGTAGAGGTTGGTTGTGCGTAACTGGCTTTCTGCGACCCATGGCCACAGCGAAATAGCGGAAGGCGTCGGAGCCGTGAGACGACCAGTCATGAAGCGGACGGTCTTTCCAGCAACCGCGCTTGTCGTCCCATTCCTTGCGGTAGTTTTCGAGGCAAGCGATGCCCGTCTCGCACTTCGAGTCATCGAAGGCGCACCGAGGCAGGATCTCGCGGACGTGATCAATGCCATCGTCTACGCCTAGCTTCGGCACTACTTGGAACCGGACGCTGTAGCGCTGGCCATCGAAGTCGTAGCCGGCTTTGGCGATCTCTCGCCGTGTCTTGCCGTCGCTTCCGAACTCGCGGTTATCGATGTCGTGCGGCCCCCAGTGGTCGCCGTACGTGTAGCCGCGATCCTTCAGCACCTTCATGTAGTGCCGCAGGCCTTCACCGCTGTTCTCGTAGTAATCAATGACGTGGAACTCTTCGCCGACGAGCCGAACGAACCAGATGGCCGTCGAGTCGCCAACGCCGATATCCCAAAACGTGTGAACCGGCTGATGGCCGTTGTCGGGCAGCACGCCGATCCGCTGCTGTGCGTACAGCTTGGCGAACTGCTTGGCGTAGTAGGCGCCCTCGATGCTCTGCTGGAATGCCTCGGCAGGAATCGACGGGTATTCCCGCTTCATGTCGTCGCCTAGGGTCTTCTCCTTGGCGGCGTACCAGGCGCGCTGGCCGTCGTTCGTCTTGATGCCGTGCTTTGCCTCAAGCTCGACGAAATAGTCCGTGAGGCGCTGCGGCAGGACCGTTCCGGCCGGATCTAGCCAGTAGTCGGCGTTCTTCCACCAGCTGAAGAAGAAGAACTTCCAGTCCAGCTTGCCAAGCGGGTTGCCGGATAGCTGCTGCTTCTCAGCTGTCTGCGAATAATCGAAGAAGTACCCAGCTCGACCCTCTGCCGTCGATTCGATGGTGACGAAGCAATCAGTCGCAACCGCCTCGAATGCACCCGTGACGATCTCGCGCGCCTTGTGTGGGAACTTGGCGCAGATCTTCCCGAACTCGGAGACATGCAGGTAACGCAGCGTGCCGCCACGAAAGGACGTGCTGACGTACAGCGAGCCGCCCTTAGCGAATACCAGCTCACCTGCCGCATCGTTGCGCGCCGGGTTGGCCGCTTTAATCTCTGCCGGCAGGTTGTCGTAGGCGAACTTGATCTTCTCCCGGAACAGCCGCTTGGCATCGTTCAGGGTGTGAGCGATCAGCGCGCACTTGGCCGACTCGAACAGCGCCGCGTCGAGCTGGATGATGCACTGCTCAGTCGTGAAACCGAGCTGGCGAGCCTTCAGGATGATGTTCCGAGTGTGCAGGCCTTCGAAGTACTCAAGCTGCTCCGCTGTCATGCGGAAGCGGGTCTTCTTGCCTGCTTTGTCGGTAATAAAGTAGAGCGAATTGAGCCTGAACAGCTTGTCCCGGAGCTTCGCAAGGTGCTCGGGTTTCATCTGTCAGGCCTCAGTCGATAGCTCGTCCATCAGTGCGGCCAGGTCGCTGACCGTCTTGTCGCCTTCCTCGGTGTCGAGGTTGTAGGCCTGGCGCTCGCCCTTGATGACCTTCAGCTGAGCGTCAACGCCGGCATTCAGGGACCGAGCGAACTTGTCATGGTTGTCTTCAGTTACGTCCATCTCTGCCAGGGCAACGCACAGCTTGTTTGCTATGCCGCGCCACTGAGCCAGGCCGGAGCGATGGGCCAACACTACAGCGGCCCCTGCCTCTGCAGCTTCTTCAATGATCTCGGCTTCGGTGACCACGCGCGACTGGTCACTGCCAGTGGTCACCGCTCTGGTCACCTTCTCCTTCACGGCCGCCCGAACATGATCGGACAGATCGCGCTGCCAGCCTTCTTTCTTGGCTCGCTTCAGGATTGTGTTGTGCGCGATGCCGTTTTGCTCAGCTATCACGCGGATGGAGAGCTGGCCCGCCCGGTAGGCGCGCTCAATGCCCTCCCAGTCGGGTTGCTTTGACATGCGAACTCCAATTACTCGGTTACTGTCTGCACCCACTCCTCCACGATCCGCTGCAACACGGGCTCGGTCAGGATGCTGGATGGCTGCCTTCCGGCTATTACGTCACGCACTAGCGATACAGGGATGACATGCACCCCGTCTGAGGCGGGCACGGTCAAGTGAGGCTGTCGCTCTGACAGGTCTTCTATGCTCATTCGAGATCTCGCCCCACCCTGAACATGAACATCGGCTCGGTATCGCTGCCGTGGACCAGTGGCCATAGCGATTACTCCGCGCGAATGCCTGCCTTCTTGGCGAGCCACTGGGTATACAGGCCACCAGCTACATCAGCGCCCAAGACAGCGACGACGATGCCAAGACCGCCTGCCATGTAGGTGCCGGAGCCGAATGCCAGCGCGAGCATCAGCGTACTCATGCCCAGGAAGCCGGACGCACCGAAGCGCAACGCGACTCTCCGTGCTATCTGGCCCATGGTCAGATCCTCGCCTGCAGACGCACGCAGCATCTCTCCGGACAGTCCGGCCATTGAAATCAGTACGAGCAGCCAGAACGGCATGTCCGCGAGAGTCTGCTGCTCTGTGGTCATAGTGGTTACCTGTGGGGAATAAGTCCGGCCTCACATGCCTATCGCTATCCGCTCGGAGCTAGGAAGCAGTCAAAGGCATGGGGCCGGAAGAGGTTTGCCGGAGATTTGTGCGTGAAGACAGAGGCCTTCCGGCTTATAGGGTCGGGCGCAGGGTGGCGAGCCCTTCAAGCTGCCGTTTGCGATGCCCGGAAACGACGAAACCCCGACCAGATTGCTCTGTGCCGGGGCTTCATTTGTTCAGTGTCATTCCTTAACGCGTAAATCGGTCAGGATGGAGAGATATTGGCTCAGCGGCTCAGTGAATGCAATAGGCAATTGCAAATATCTTTGCAGTCGTGAGGATTCCTACCAATCAAGCAGCCTGATCAGCAAGAATCCCCTCAGCCGCGAGGATTTCATGAGCCTCAACCAACGCCAGGTCCACCTGCCGCTCCAAATCCCGGCGAATGTCACGGCGCCACCGCTCCAGTGTCTTCTGAGGGCGGCCATCCTCATCCCAGTTATCAAGCACGTACCAGGCATGCGGCAGCACATTGGTCGAGCGCTTGCCATCGATACCCGGCAGCTTCGGGAATGCCCAGGTTGCGGTCGCGCATTCGACGAACCGCTTCGGCGCTGGTGACTTCACGCGCCCCGCAACAGCCATCATGGCTGCGTGCTTGCGATCAAGGTGAGTGCTGTACTTCGAGGTAAGCGCATCCCACAGGTGAGCCGGCAATGCCTTATGGAGACGCCCATGCACCCAACAGTCAGTCAGGAAGGCTTCTTCCTTGCCGCATATTGCGCCAGGCACACGCGCGGCCTGCACCTTCGGCTGGAAGTCACAGCCGCCAGCCGAATTGATCACTTCGCTCGCCAGGGCGCGCACTACTGCGGAAACCACGTTCTGGTACATCATGCTGCTTCTCCCTTCACCATGTCCGGGTTCACCGTGTGTCGCGCCACTTCGCCGTACTGCTCATCCAGCACGATGCATTTCATGTCGCGGGGCGCTCGGTAGCCTCCCCAGCTCGCGTAGGCGTCTTTTGCAGCCAGCGTTCGGAATGACTCGACCGTGACGCCCGGATAGTCCTTGAGGCTCTGGTGATGGACGTGACCGATCCACCAGTACCGGTGAGTGGTCTGCCCCCAGTCTTCGGCGCGATCTGCGGCCATGACGCCAGCCAGGCGGTCAGCCTTGCAGCTGTGGCCGTGGTGACAGCCGACCAATACCTTGCCGTGACGGAAGTACATGAAGCCGGCCGGACTGGTGTCCACAGTGACGCGGGGCTCGTTCCGATACATGCCGGCAAGGGAATGTGAGAGCCACATGGCCCCGGTGTCGTCGTGGTTGCCGATCACGTTGATGACGTGAACCTTGCCGTGCTTGGTAAGCGCAGACTCGATGCACTGGAGCATGATCTTGATGCCGACGCCGACCATCTTGGCGTACCGGCCATCCATATCGAGACTATGTTTTGACCGACTCGTCTGGCCTTCCATGTTGTCGGCATGGAACCAGTCTCCGAGGTTGATGATGGTTGCCTTCTCACACGGTGGGGAATGCTCAACCAGGCGAGCCATGGCGCCGCACTGGACGCGCTCAGCGATCTCTAGGTTCCAGTCTTCTCCCGTCTCCTCTGGCCAGCTGAGCATCCCGACGTGTAGATCGCCAATTGGGTAGCAGGCCATGAGCCGATTGTTCAGGCTATGCGGCTCAGTGGCGCGCGCTGGCAGAACGGGAAGCTCGCCCAACATCGCCTTGACGGCCTCCTGCATGAACTGCAGCTGACGCTCTGCATCCGGCGAGTAACGCGCCCAGGTGTTCGTGACTTCGCCCTTCTCGTTGCGCTGTACCGTCACCTTGCCCATGGCGAACGCTTCGGGCGCCTGTACCGTCAACCCGTGCTCCGGGGCAATGCCGACCTTGGCCAGCCGCGCCTTATGCGCAGCCACCCGGCGAGGATGCAAGCCAAGGATCTCGGCCGCAGCAGTAACGGTGCGCCCCGTCAGCGCCGCTATGATTGTGTCGTCGTCGTGCTTGCGTGCGGCCATTAGGCTGCCTCCCCCTTCTGCCCAAACCGGGCGATCAAAATAGCGTCGGCCACCGCCTGCCCCTTCCCTTTCAGGTCGAGAATGCGGAGGTCCGGGAATAGCTGGATTGCGCGAGAGCGGGCGGCGTCTTTGTCCGACCCGATCAGGCCGGCGCGCTTCTTCCACGCCTGTGGAGTGATGAGGCTGTACGGGATGCCTAAGCCCTGTAATAGGCCCTCAACAACTCCGGCCGCATGGCCAAAGGTGAACATCGAGGAAACGCCCTGGCCGGGCATGGCGCCGACTTGCTCGAGATAGGCGTGAGCGGTGAACTCTCCGATCGTCTCGCGCAGGAACGCAGCCACCGCGGCGCCGTTCACTCGGCTCTTCGTGCCTACCTTGATGGTCGGCATATTGAGATGGGCGACGTAGTTGCCGCCCTCAGTCATCACAACGATGGCGCCAGTGCAGCCAGGGTCGATTCCGATGATCATTTACTTCCCCTCGCCTTCAGCCGCCAGTTGAGAACACGCCTTATCTCCACATCCAGCCCGGGATGCTTCGCAATCTCGCGTTCCGCCCACATCCGCCAGCCCTTCCGGTGACGCTCCAGAAAGATTCGATCGGCTATCTGTCTCGCCTGGTTGAATCGCTCCAGGCAGGCCTGTTTGTCCGCTTCGATCAGCGCCCGAGCATCGGCAGTCAATTCCGCCAAGTTCAATCCAGCATTCGCCGCAGAGGAAGTCATCGTTTCGCGCCCCGGTCATTTGTACGCACTCCCAGGCTGGCCCGGCTCATTGCTGCCACTGCACTCGTTGCGATGGTCGTTGGCCTTGGGGCAGCGCTTGTTTCCGCAGGTCGGGCAGAGAATCATCTTCACGCTAGAAAGCGGCAGAGGGCCGACCTTCAGCCCCTTCTCCTCGATGCAGCGATGGCACTCGCACTGCTCCGGCGTGAAGTTCATGTGCTTCTCTGTCTCGAATGCCACGTCTACGCCGGCAACGGTGCGAGGGTCGCGGTAGTCCAGGGTGTTCTGCTGGCCGAACTGCGCTGACATGAGCGTCTGCGTGTAATGAACCTGGCTGCGGTCGCTGTACTTCTCACGCAGTGCGGCAACCTTCTGGTTCAGCTCGGAATAGAACTCAGGCGAATGCGGCGGGCGGTCGTCTACCCAGTTTTCCTGAATCATCGAATCGCGCAGCACGACCAGGGAGGTGATGGCTTTAGTGATGTGCGACATGCCAGAGTCGGGGTCGATGTCCTGCCCCTCCCACCAGTCCATCAGGTGCCGCATGGTTGCGTCGTAGTACACCGAGGCGCGGACGCCAACGGCGCGGTAGTTATGTCGGCCGTACTTCAAGGCACCTTCCAGCATCGCAACGCCGACTTCAGCCATGACCGGAGCGGAGACGGTGGACATTGGCGCTTTCATCACGCCCATCATGTCCTTCGGATTGGTTGGCTTCTCGCTCATGCTGCGGCTCCCTTGCGGTGGAATTTGCGGTCGTACCAGCGGTAGAAGTACTGGGCGAAGGTGATGCCCAGCGAGCCACCCAGGCCGGAGATAAGCAGGAACGGAACGGTATCGATCTGCGAGTGGGCCACCGACCAGATGTAGGCGAACTGAGCGAGCGTGATCAGCCAGGACACGACGAAGCCGGCCGGAATCTTGTCGTCGCGCAGTAGCTTGCTGTTCAAGCCCAGCAGGAACACTTGGAAGAAGGCAGAGGTGAAGACCATTACGGCCTGTAGTTCGGGAGTCATGCAGCACCTTTCACAGTCAGCAGCCCATCGCGGAGCCAGATCAGTTGTGTTTCGGCCAGGGCGCGCAGCATGTCGCCCTCGGTGATTTCGCCCTTACGGCGCCCGTCTAAAATTGAATGGCAGTGGTCGCAGGCGAAGCAGGCAATCTGGTCCGGCCCCTTCATGCCCATTCCCTTTTGGCCGCACGGCAGATGGGCGAGAACGACTGTGCCGTCATCGAATCCACAGCCAGGCAGGCGAAGGGTGCAGGACTGGCCGCGAGCCGAATCGCGCAGTTTTTTGCTGACTATTCGGCTCATGCCGCAGCCTCCCCGAGCAGGTCACCGAAGAACACGCCTCGGCCGGCGAAATCGGCCACGATGCGGTCGGTGTACTCGATGCCCTGCTTTCGGTTGAACAGGCGCGTAACCGGGAATCCGTCCGGCCCCATCAGCGAACACTCGCCCATCAGGCGCAGCTTCTCCTCGTACGGCAGGTGCAGGAAGATCCGATTCCAGCCGTCGCGGAACTCCTCGCAGTCGCGGCGCATGATCGGAACGCCGAAGTGCAACTTGCAGTAGCGACGGGCATCGTCCACGTCGCCGATCTGCGTCATCTGCGCGATGCGCTCGTACAGGGCGAACCAGAGGGCGTTCTGGTCAAGGGTCCGGTCCTTTCCTTCGCGCAGACTCAGGACCAGATACTTCTTCTCCCGGTACATCCGAGTGATTAGGTTGATAGCTTCGGAAAGCTTCGAGGCGCTGTTGATTGCGATACGCTCAGCCATTTACGCGGCCTCCTTCAAAACTGGCAGCGAGCTCAACGAATGCTGCGTAAGCCACTGCAGCCACTTGCCCGTTTCCAGAGGCGCGGTATCGGTCCACCCTTCCGGCCATCCCATCATCCATTCGTGAATCGCTGGGCTCGGACGCCCAAACACTCGCCGGAACTCGCGCGCGGCCGGCCACTTCTGCATTGAATCGGCGCAGTAGTTCGCCTTGGTCGTCGGCGTGTGCAAGTAGCCAGTAGCGTTGCCGAACGTGGTCAGCACCCAGGTCAGCCGCGGAGAGGGGAAGCATTCGGACTTGGTAACCCATGCGAACGAGGTCGCGTCCGGCTTCTTCGATTGCTCGCTCAGCGACGTTTTCGGCGAAGACAAGCCGGGGAGCGACATCTGCCACGATCCGGCGCATCTCCGGCCAAAGGTTTTCAGCGTTGTTGCGTCCAGCAGCGGCAGTGCTGAAGGCCTGGCAGGGAAACCCTCCAGATACGAGGTCAACAATTCCGCGCCACGGTAGGCCGTCAAATGTCCGAACGTCATCCCAGATGGGGAACGGCGGGAGGGCTCCATCGTTTTGTCGCTGGACCAGTACCCGCTGACAGTGCTCGTCGTGCTCGACAGCGCAGACAGGAGTGATGCCGAGCAGGTGGCTTGCGAGCAGGCCGCCACCAACGCCCGTGAATAGAGAAAGCTCATTCATTGAGCCCTCCCTTCGCGCAGACTCTGGCAATCCACGCAGCACACCGCAGACGGATAGGCCTTGCGGCGAGCGTCGGGAATCTCTACGTCACAGTCGGCACAGAACTCCGCGCCATGCCCCTGCAGCCGCTCCCGCACAGCAGCAACGCCACCTGCGCGAACCTCTTCCTCTAGACCGAATGCGCGTTCGAGTGCATCGGGAGCCGTGCGGGCCTGCTCGAAGGCTTCTGTCATCTCCATGTAGTCGGTCATGCGGCGTCCTCCGCAAAGAGGTCACCAGCAACCGGGATCGCAAGCGCCATCGGCTCGACGAACATGTCAGAAATGCGCTGAGCCTCTTCGATCCGCTTGCAGGCGATATCGAAGTACTTTGGCTCCAATTCGATGCCGATGAATCGCTTCCCCATCTGCACCGCAGCCACGCCGGTGGTGCCAGAGCCCATGAACGGATCGAGGACGGTCTCAGACTCCCCGGCCTGCTGGATGCTCCAAGCCATCACAGCTACAGGCTTCTGCGTAGGGTGCTGCTTGCCCTTGTAGTCGCCATGTGCAAGTGGATCGCGCGTCAGAACCTTTGCATTGCCGTCCACACTGCACCACGCCATTTCGCATTCCGCGAAATCGCGCCCCTTAAATCCGGCCCCCTTGTCCCAAACAAGAAACTTGCGGGAAGGCGGGAGCGCAAAGTAGTTGCCTCCCCATATAACGTGACACTCTGCCGCACAAAGAACAGCATCGAATACCGAGGCGGCCGGCGCTTCTTTATCCCAATCCATCTTCTCCATGCGAGACGTTTGCCACTTGCCCAAACTCATCTTCGCCGCCCCAATCCCATAAGGCGGATCAGTAATCACCGCATCGACCTTGCCCAGCGTCGGGAGGACTTCCATGCAGTCGGCGAGGTACAGGGTCGCCAATCCAATTTGCTCGATTCTCATCGCTTCGCCCCCAAAGCGCGCTTGACCACGCCATTCATCTGCACAAGTCGGTAGTCGTTGCCGCGCTTCATGCGGACGACGGTGTTTTGTTCCTGATCCACGGCGAAGCCATCGGCCTTGAGCTGGTCGACGATTACTCGCTGGGGAAGGGTCATTGAGCGGGAGCGGTTCATGCCTTCACCTTCGCGCGCAGTGCGGCAATAGCGGCCAGCCCGACTTCCGGGGTGCAGACGGTCACGGTTTCAGGGAGTGCCAACGGGATTTCACGAAGCGGCTCGCCAGTCATCACCATGCGGACGGTGATGGCGTAGTTGCGGTCGAACAGTTTGCGGCTGCGCTCTTCCGGCAAGCTGGCCAGCTCGTAGAAGCCGGTCTCACAGGCTGCGTGGTAGACCGCTGCGTGTACGCCTGTACGATCTGCTGCGGGGTGTGCAATGCGGCAGGCTTCGCGGTACGCCTTAGCAGCATCCGGCAGGCCCATCATTTCCGGCGTCGGCTCACACCAGCGGATGAAGCGGCCAACGCTTGGGGCGAAGTCGCCACCGGACTTGCGGCACTGCTCGATGCCGAAGCGGATCTGCTCGATGGTGTTGATGCCGGCAGCCATGAACCCCTTGATCCAAGACTTCTTCGCCGCGGTCAGCGCCTCGTCGTTCGGCCAAGCCTGCTTCCAGGCTGGGAAGATGGACTGCAGCTCGACAAAGAGCTTGTTGACGACGCTGGCGGTGCCTTGGTCGATTGCTCGGGGCGCAGTGACCGGCTCAGCAACGGCGACGTGGTTGCCGCTGGTGGCGGATGGGATCAGATCCTTGACGTTGCGCATCACAGGTCTCCCAGGTCGTTTGCCCAGCTGGTGTCACCGCTGTGGAAATCGGGAGCCGAGGTATTGCGAGCCGGCAGACGGCCCTCAGTGGTCAAGCGGTTAACAATCCAATCAACCTTGAAGCCCTGCCAGCCAGCGACCAGCGCTTCGGTCATTGCGGTCTCGGCGGAGATGCCAGCGGCTACGCACTTGTCCAGCTCGGCGTTCAGGGCCGTCCAGACGGTTGCGCTCAGTGCGGCGCGCTTCTGCTTGCGCAGGGCAACCCAGTCTTGGAGCAGTTGATCAGGGATAGCATGGGGGTTGTCAGCCAGCAGGTGAGTCAGGCCGAACCCTGCCGAGGATGGCTTGCGGCTCTTCGCCTTGGCAGCGGGCTTGCTCTTCACGTCGGGCGTTACAATATCTTCCGTAGGAAGATTTGTTTTCTTTGTATAAAGGAAGCAAGTTGCCGTTTTGGTCTCACTCGCGTCATGTCTCAGTGAGACGATTTGGGCTGAGTGAGACGTTTTGGTCTCAGTGAGACGGTCTTGTTTCTCTTCGTAGAACGACCACTCGGAGACAGGGGAAATACCCAGCTCGCCACGGCTTCCACCTACGCGGAACATGATGCGGCGCTCAAGGAGATGACTGATCGCCTTGGAGACAACATCCCGACGCATGTTGGTGAGCTTACCCAGCTCATCAGCGGACAGACGCTTGGTCTCGGTCTGGTATCCAATGGTCTGACGCGCCACTGCCATCACGACGCGGAACTCACGAGCTGGCAGATCAACTGCAGCCAGAGCCTCCATGATGCTGTTGTCCATCCGGGTAAACCCCCGCTGGGTGTTGCTTATGTGAATCACGTTGTCCATAATCTCTCTCGCTAGTTAGTTGTTCCGAAGCCCGGTTGCCTCCGGGCTTTTTTTCGCCTTCGAATCGGGTACTGGATAAATCCTCACCCTCTCCGCTTTTATTACCTGTCCTGATATCCGGGTCTAAGATGTGAACCATGGAAACCACTGACAGGGATGTCGCAATGAATCAGGTACTACGCAGCAGTCTTCTTGGGTCGAGCGGGAACGGGACGGATCTCGTTAGCCTCGATCCGGCCGTCTGCGTGGAGGGTGATTTCGATGTTGCGGCCCGAGCGGGCCATCTGAGATACGGCGCTTTGCTGGATGCCGAGAGCTTCAGCAAGAACAGATTGGGTGCCGTGTGATTCCAGATACTTCGATAGGGAGAGCTTTTTCATGGAAGGCCTGCATAGAGTTCCGTGCAGTCATAGTAGCAGCGCTATTTTTTATCAGCAAGCAGAAACCACTGCTGCTGTTTGCAGTCATATCACCTCTGCTACTAAAGTTGCCGGTATGAACGAACGCCGCCCATTGACCGAAGAAGAACGCGCTGAGAACCTCCGCCTCAAGGCAATTTTTGACGCCAGAAAAGCATCAGCAAAGTCCGCTGGACGAAAGCTGACTCAGGCCGATATTGCTGAAGAGTGTGGATGGAGCGGACAGAGCGCAGTCAGCCAGTTTACGACTGGCCGTATACCGCTGAACCTAGATGCCCTGCTACGCCTATCCAAGGCCCTTAAATTCAGGCCTGAAGAGGTTAGCCCACGCCTTGCGCGCCTCATAGGCTCTATTCCGTCGGCGCAATCTGCTGTGGCAGAACAGACGCTGGTTAACGCATCCGTATGGGATGACGAAACCCCGCTGGGCGACGAAGAAGTAGAGGTCCCCTTCCTTCGGGAAGTTGAACTAGCAGCGGGAAATGGCAGGACAGTGATCGAGGAAAGCAGTGATCTAAAGCTAAGGTTTGGGCGCCAGACCTTGCGTAAACATAATGTGCAGGCGGAAAACGCCGTCTGCGTTGTCATTCATGGAAACAGCATGGAGCCCCGATTGCCGCACGGATCTACTGTGAGCGTGGATAGAGGCTCAACGAAGGTCATCGACGGCAAGCTGTACGCGCTGAGCCACTCAGGCCAGCTCCGCGTTAAACAACTGTATCGCCTGCCAGGCGGCGGCATACGGCTGCGAAGCTACAACCAGGAAGAGCACGCCGACGAGGATTACAGCGCCGAAGACATGCAGGCGCACGACATCAACGTGATTGGCCGCGTCTGGTGGGGCGCAATGTTCTTTTAGGCACCCATCTCCACCCTCAAGCCCCGCAGGTCGGGGCTTTTTTATGTCTGCAATTCAGGGATTCCGCGCGCTAGACCACCTGTCAGCGTGACGCCAACCACAGAACGGAGGCGACGTGTGGTCTTTGTGAAAATATTTGTAAAAATAGTAGCAACGCTGTTGACGCTATTAAATAGCAGCGCTATTGTTCGTCCCAAGCCAGAGAGATTCTGGAAACAACTCCGGGGAATCGCCGGATAGGACGAAAAGGCCGAAACCTTCTCCCAACCCCCGACAAGGGGACCGACTGGCGACTGGACAGGAAGTCCGACGAGTTCTTTTACGTAAACCCCTGCCGCCATCTGCGGCAGGACGTGGAATTGACCTTGGAGACACAGAGATGGCCGACCAAGGAGAAATCAAGGCGGCTGAGCAGCGCGGCTACAACAAAGGCTACGCGGCCGGCAAACGCCGAAAGGAAGACGAGGAAGGCGGTCATGCCGAGTTCTGGCAGCAAGCCTTCCTCACTGTGCTGCCCGCCCTTCTGGATGGGCACACATGGGAAATGGACGGCAACAAGGTCGTCAGCATGGAAGACCGGATAGAGCTGGCCCGGCGCGCAGCAAATGCAGCAGTAACCGCCGCAGCAATGCAGTAGCGGGACGTATTACTGGAGCGCCTTCACATGAGGGCGCTCTGGAATGAAGACCGACTCAGGGAGAACGATATGGACACGATCCAGATTGAAGGATGGGAAGGACGCCTCGGACAGGGCCTAGCCCCTCGGCAGCTTCAGGCAACCATCTACGCAGCCTTAGACATGACCGCCAAAGAGATTGCGCGCTGCATGGGCTGCAGTCACTACACCGTCAAGCAGCAGCTGGACGACGCCCGCTTCAAGTTGGGCAATCAGCGCACAACACGCGGCCTCTGCCTAGAAGCCATGCGCCGGGGAATCATCGCCCCGCTCGTGCTGGCGTTATTCGTAGGCGGAGAGCACGCACAGGTCCGCCCGATACGCCGCCCAGACGCCCCCAGGACGCAGCTAGTAGTCAGGGCTCAGCGACTGGATGAGGCGCAGTTGGCGGCTTGATGAATTGAACGACGAGGAAAACGGCATGAGCACATTCGAACAGGGCTGGGCGGCGCGCCCATTCAAGGAGCAGTTCCCCGAGCTTTCCGATAAGGCGGCGGAGCACCTCGACAAACTGAATCACGCGATCACGGACATGCTGCTTTGCGATCTGCTGACCGACTCACAGGTGCGCGACATCCGCACAAAGAAGTTCCCGAAGCTAGTCAGTCGCGAAGTGCGTGAGGCGCGTACAGCCGCCTAACCCCACCCCCGCAGCTTGGCGACAGGCTGCAGCGGGCACCCATCAGCACATAGGAGGATGAGATGAGCGAATGGATAAGCGTCAACGAGCGTTTGCCAGAACCGGGCGTGATGGTCCTCGTGTACGCACCGCCTCAGCCGGGCGACTGGCCAGAAAGCGTGCGGATCAGCTTCGACGGACTCGACCCCGAGTCGGACGGCGATTACTGGGTTGAGCACGGCGAGCACTACGAGCATTGGTGCTGCATCGCGAAGGGCGGCGACCACGACTGGCACGGGCCTTCGGAAAAGGCGCCTTACACGCACTGGCAACCACTTCCCCCGCCCCCGCAATGACCCCCTATCACGGCTTACTCCTCCTCACCGCTATCTGGATCGTATGGATCATTGCTGAGTGGTGGGGGAGGAATTACGTATTACATCCGAGCGCAGCGGACCTTCGGGATGCCTGCGACAGGGATAAGCCGGTAGTGCCCTGATTGCGTAAAACACCGGCAGCCGTTGGCGGGCTCTCACAGCTTGCCCGTTGAGATGGCCGACTTGCCGCCGATAGCGGCCTTCCTACCCCAGCACTCACCGCAAAGCCTCCCCTTGTACCTCACTGGTCCTGCGATACAGGACGGGGGCTTTGCAGTGGGTGCCATTCCGCGAGGCAAACATCATGTGCAAATTCAACTGCCCCCAGTGCGGCGAAGAAACTCCTGCGCTTCACGAAGGCTATTGCTTGCAGTGCTGCTCGGATAACCAAGCGGCGCTGGATGCCCACAACTTCCAGCTTGATCGCTGGGACCGCATGAGCGACTCGCAGCGCGACGCTGAGATCAAAAACTCATACCGCTGAGGCAACCCACATGAACGCACTAGCACGCGGCCAGCGGCGCCGAGAGTCGTCCCTGCCTGCTGATAACACAACGCTTGAGGAGGCCATTCAGCAGCAGCTGGAGGAACACGACGAAGCCACCGTCCAGGCCTTCATCGACTACTGCGATGACCGGATAGACGACTTCCTCGAACACGAGGCCAACCGGCGCCGCGAGCACGCCGAAGAGATCAAGCGGGAGGCAGCATGAACGATGACATTCGAGCGGCGGTTGAGCGCCTGTTCTCGGCCTGCCTTGAGCTGACAGCAGAAGGTAAATATCACGCCTTCCTCGACTTTCAGGCTCACGTGAGCTGGGTAGAGGTAATGGTCTACCCAGTTGGCGCTGACTACTCAGGGGATCACGGCAAGCAACGCATCATCAATTCGCGAATCGCGATAGCGGGCTGGGGCGTCGAGACGGCTGACGACATAGCTCGCGTCCTTTCGGACCTCAAGGGTACAACCGAACGGCTATATGGGCTGACATTGCAGGAGGCGGCATGAGCAAGGAAGTGAAGCGGTGGGAACCAGAGAACACCATCGTCGGCTACAACATGCGGCCGTGCGCCGATGGCTCGTTTGTTCTGGCGGATGCCTACGACGCCCTTCTCGCTGAGAACGAGTCCCTGCGCGGCCTCTACAAGATGCACCAGCAGACCGAAACTCGGGAGATGCTGGATCTACGCGCTGAGAGGGATGCCCTGAATGAACTGCTTCGGGGGGTTTACCCACAACTTTGCGCAAGACGGGACGAACAGGACCTGGACGACGCCCAACAGTATGTGCTGGCAGAGGAATGTCAGGAACTTATTGATGGAATAGACGCCGCCCTGCAAGGAGAGCAACCATGAACGCCGCCAAGGAACTCGCCGGCTGGGCTTTCTTCGCCTTCACGGCCTTATGTATCGGATCAATTGCCCATGTCGGCCTTTTGGGGGGTGTGTAGATGGCTAGCCAAAGACAACGATCCCTGCGCTACGCATGGTGGCGCGGCTTTCTACTGACGCTGGCCGGGATTACCGGCTGGCTCTATCTGAGCGGACTTGCAGGAGTGATAGCGCCGTGACAACTCAAGCCCTCCCCCTCGACCCCTACGAACACGACGACACCCCTACAGGCCACAGCTATGCGGCTGCGTGGATTGCGCTGATCGGATTCGGCGCCCTGGACGTGCTGATAGCGGTTCAGATCGGCGTGCTGAATCACTTCTTCGGATAAACCAACCTACTGACAGGCTGCGCGAGACGCGGCCGAGGGAGCAACTATGTCCACGGAAAACCAACTGGCCATCGTGCCGCCGAAAGAAACCGCTCTTCAGGTCTTCCAGGCTGCGAACGGGCTGGACCCGTACCTGCAGCAGATCCGCGCAGAGATCGACGGCTTCACACCGGACGTGAGCACCAAGAAGGGTCGCGATGCGATCGCCTCCATAGCTCACAAGGTGGCGCGCTCCAAGACGGCGCTGGATAACGTCGGCAAGGAGCTGGTCGCCGACCTGAAAGAGATCCCGAAGAAGATCGACGCCGAGCGCAAGCGGATGCGCGATCTTCTGGACGCCTGGAAGGATGAAGTTCGCGCCCCGCTGAATGAGTGGGAGCAGGCCGAGGCGGATCGCGTGGCTCGGCATCAGGCCGGCATTGACTCGATGCGCGCTAATGCAACTCTTAGCGAAGGCGAGTCGGCCGCAATGATTGCCGAGCTGATCGCTCACACCGAGGCGGTGGAAGTTGGGCCGGACTGGGAAGAGTTCGAGCCCGAGGCTCACCGGGTGAAGGCGGCCATGCTTGCCCAGCTTCGCGAGTCCCTGACGATTCAAGAGAAGCGAGAAACCGAACGGGCCGAACTCGAACGCCTCCGCGCCGAAGCCGCACAGCGCATGCAGAAGGAACGCGAGGAGCGCATTGCCCGGGAAGCCGCAGAGCAAGCCCAGCGCGAAGCCGAGCAGCGCGCACAGGCCGAGCGTGACGCAGCGGCCAAGCGTGAGGCCGACGCCAAGGCAGCAGCCGAGCAACGCGAGTTGCAGCTGAAGCTGGAAGCCGAGCAGTCAGCCCGCCGTGAATTGGAAGCGCAGCAGCGCGCCGAGCAGGCCGAGCGTGACGCTGAAGCAAAAGCCCAAGCCGCCGCAGCAGCCGAACGCCAACGCCAAGCAGACGAGCAGGCCCGCATTGAGCGTGAGGCCAAGGCCCGCGAGGCAGACAAGGCGCACAAGGCATCAATCAACCGCGCCGCGCTGGAAGCTTTCATTGCTGGCGGTATGCCTGAAGCGTGCGCCAAGCAGGCCGTGACGCTGATCGCCAAGCGCCAAATCCCGAACATCCAGATCACTTACTGAGGTAGATCCGATGAGCACCGCACTGACACCGCTACTGAACAAATTCGCCCAGCGCTACGAGATGGGTGCCACCCCGGCAGAGGTCGCCAACACCCTGAAGCAGACCTGCTTTAAGGGCCAGGTCAGCGACGCGCAGATGGTCGCCCTGCTGATTGTCGCGGATCAGTACAAGCTGAACCCGTTCACGAAAGAGCTGTACGCCTTCCCGGACAAGAACAACGGGATTGTGCCGGTCGTTGGCCTGGATGGCTGGTCTCGCATCATCAACGAGCACCCGCAGTTTGACGGGATGGACTTCGAGATGCCGGCCGATGGCAGCGAGTACACCTGCCGGATTTACCGGAAGGACCGGAAGCACCCGACCAGCATCACCGAGTACATGTCCGAGTGTAAGCGCAACACGCAGCCGTGGCAGTCGCACCCGAAGCGGATGCTGCGTCACAAGGCCATGATCCAGTGCGCGCGCCTTGCGTTCGGATTTGCCGGCATCTACGACCAGGATGAAGCCGAGCGCATTGTGGAGCGCGACGTGACGCCAGGCGAGGCAGTCGAGGACATTACCGAAGCTCTATCGATGATCAACGCAGCGCCGACGATGGAAGACCTGCAAGCGGCTTTCGGCGATGCCTGGAAGACGCACAAGTCGAAAGGCGCACGCGACCAACTGACAACCGCCAAGGACGCACGCAAGAAGTTCCTTATGGAGCAGCCCGTCGACGCCGAGTTCGAGGAGGTGAAAGATGGATCAGCGCAGTGATGAATGGTTCACAGCCAGGCTTGGAAAGGTCACGGCAAGCAAGGTCAAAGACGTAATGGCAAAGGGGCGCGGAGGCGCCCCTTCTGCTACCCGCCAGAACTACATGATGCAGTTGCTTTGCGAGCGGTTGACTGGAATGCCCGGCGGGGAAGACCTGTCGCGCAAGCCGGCCGTTCAGCGCGGCAATGAGTTGGAGCCTATCGCACGCTCCGCTTATGAGGTCGACAAAGGCCTGATGATCGTCGAGGCGGGCTTGCTGCTGCACCCGAAGATCGAAAGTTTCGGCGCATCGCCTGACGGCTTGATCCAGCTGCCCAAGGGCCGCGGCGGCCTCGAAATCAAATGCCCGAATACGGCCACCCACGTCGCCACCCTCCAATCCGGCAAGCATGACCCGCAGTACGAATGGCAGATGTTCGCGCAGATGGCTTGCGCCGATCTGGAGTGGGTCGACTTCGTGACCTTCGACGACCGCCTGCCGGATGAACTGCAGTACGCCTGCTTCCGCCTGGAGCGCGACGAGGCGCGCATCAGGCAGATGGAAACCGAGATCAAGCTCTTCCTCGAAGAGCTGGCAGAACTTGAACACGAAATGCGAGAGCGCATGAGGAGTAAGGCGGCATGAGCAACCTGAACGAATGGCGCGGCATCGGTCGGCTGACGGCTGATATTGAGCTGCGCTACCTGCCCAACGGCAACGCGGTCGCCAACTTCACGATAGCCGTCGACGACAGCTACAAGAAGAAGGATTCGAACGAGAAGGTTGAGCAAACGGAATGGGTGCGCTGCACCGCCTTCGGAAAGACAGCTGAGTTTCTGGCGAACTGGCTGCACAAAGGAAAGCGCGTACTGGTCTGCGGGAAGATGAAAACCCGCGAGTACGAGAAGGATGGGATCAAGCGGTACGTGACAGAGATCCATGTCGGCCAGGGCACGGAGATCATCGACTGGCCGGAGAAGGATGCTCAGCGGCAACCCAAGCCGCAGCAGAACCAGCCCCGCCAGCAGAGTCAGCCTCAACCAGCACCGGACTACGACAGCTTCGACGACGACATTCCGTTTGCCGACCCCTACCGCGGTGCCCGCTCGCTGCTGATCTGATCCACCCCCGGGCGCCCCGCGCGCCCTCCTCCCCGGACAAATACTATGCAAACTAACGCATCCGCGCGCAGCGGAGATATTGCCCTGCCCCGCTGGCTGTCCCGGCCGGTAAGTCGATACGTCACCCGCAGCGGCGAGCGCTGGCAGCCTGAGACGGTTGCGCTGGTGTTCGCCCTGGTCTTGCGCGAGCACGGCACCATCGAAGCGGTACGCGCCACGGCAAGGCGTCTGGCCGACAAGGTATGCCTTGAGCAGCAGCCCAAGCTGAAGGAACTTGCCCGCACCGTGCCGGATGACAAGGTGATTCAAGTAGCGCTGAACATCATCAACCGGGTGTGTGACCTGTGCAGCATCGGGCCCGGCACTGAATTCAAAATGCCGGAGCCAGTCATTGCCCCGCGCTGCCACATGACGCCAATGAAACTGGCCGGCTACCACGCGCACAAGCACTGGAAATGCCAGCACTGCAGCCACACCAAGCCGCTGGAAGGGAGCCTGCAATGAAGATGGCCGAACTTCACTCTCCCCGATACGGCGCGGCCTGGAACGAAGGATGGAGCGCTGCGGCCGGCAGCGAGTGCCCTTATGGGATTTCACAGATTGGCCGACGTTGCGCTTGGCTTGCCGCACACAGGGACCGATACGGAGCGCTGGCAGCATGAAAGGCCCCCGCAATCACACCGGCCACCGTATCGGTGAGTGGCACCAAAAGGCCAAGTTGACTGACGCCCAAGTCGCCGCAATGCGCGCTGACTACGAGGCAGGCCGAGGCGGCTACCAGACACTATCCAAGCGCTACGGCTGCGGCATCAGCACTGTGCGCGACATCGTTCAATTCCGCACCAGATGGGCGGCGTAAGGCTCAGCTATGCAAACCGACCCCGAAAAATACTGCCGCCGCTGCGATGAGTGGTGGCCGGCTGATACCGAGTTTTTCTTCAGGAACATGAAGACGAAAGACGGCCTCGGCTACACCTGTAAGGCCTGCTTTTTCGATTCGCCAACCTACCGGACGCGCAAGGCATATAAGGCCACCGGCTACATGTGCTCGCCCTGGGAGAACCTATTTCGACACGAGGCTAGAGCATGAACAGCACACTGAAGGCAGCAGGACACATCGGCGCTGAGCTGGGGGCTGCGAAGGCGGAATGCGAGCGGCTGCGAACTGCACTGAAAGATCTGATCGGTCTTGCAGAGGATCAGATTTGCCAGCACCACAACACCCACCGAGGCGGAGCTATCTGGGAGATATGTGACGACTGCGGAATGAAATGGGCGGACGACATGGGCGGCAGGCCAGAGTTTATGTGGCCAGATGAAATCGAGTCAGCTCGCACCGCCCTATCCCAACAGGCCGAGCCGAACGACACCTACACCGCCACCGATATGGCCACAGCCGCAGCGCAGGGGTTCAGGGATGGGCAGGCGGCAACTGTCAAGGATTCCTTGACAGTTCAGCCGATGGCATACGCCGTGTTCGCAGCAAACGGCAACGTGGCTTGCTTCTCGACTCAGCGCGACCATCCAAGCCTTGTGGCGCTTGAGGCCGATGGGCATTCCGTGGTGTCGCTCGCCCCCATCGCGCAAACCGCCCCGCATAGCTCAAAGGAGAACGAGGGTGAATGAGAAAACGGAGCTAGATCAGAACGAACTCCGAACGCGCCTGATAGCCGATCTTCCGTCATTGATGGCGCAGTACGAAGCGCAGCGTGGCCCTGTAGAGACGACCCCTCTGATGTCGGGCCGAAAGCTGCCTAGCCAGATCAGGCTCCGCGTCAGCTGCCCCGAACGCAAAGCCGTAATGGGCGCGTTCATCGTAGCGCCGTCGCGCAGTCGTGGAAGGCCGAAAGGTCCGTCCCCTCGCAACGTGGCAATCATGCGCGAACTGGCGCCCCTGAACCTGCCGCTGGCAGAACTGATCAAGCGTAGCGGTCTGTCGCGCCCGACTGTTGTCAGATTGCAAGCGATGTTGCGGGCCGAAGTCGTAGAGGTTCGAAATACCACGCTACGGTTCCGCCGCGAATGGCGTATGCGCGTCTATCGGGGTAGCCGGACTGCGGAGTGCGGCAAGGCTTCAAGTGTTCTCCGGAGGATGGGCGCCGTTATGGCGAAGGAGGCGTGAATGGATGGAGAAAAGGAGGCCGACGGTTACTGGTGCGTTGTATGCGGTCGCTTCATTCATGCCGACGAGCACGGCGTGATCGTCCACGATGCTACGCCGCACCCGCCTATGAGTTTTGATGAAGAGGAAACCCCGCAATGATTACGCCGCCCAGGATTCGCGGCCTTGTAGACAATCTTGAGCGCGCAGTAAGGATGCAAATATATGCAAAGCCAGCCGATAAGAGAGCAAGAAAAAATGATGTGCTTCAGGCAAAGATGGATTTGCTAAGAGCTTTCGCAGTTGTTGCTGAGAAACCAGCCTCCCGCCTAACCCCCTAACCCACACACCACATCACAGCCTGCCGGCGAGAGTCGGCGGGGAGGTAGACCTATGTCCATGTCCGGACACCAATCGCCTGTCATGGGCACCGATGAATGGCTGACGCCGCCGGAGATCCTGGCCGCGCTCGGGCTGTTCGACCTCGACCCCTGCTCGCCGCACGAGTCGCGCCGCCCTTGGCCGACCGCCGCCAAGCACTACTGCAAGGAAGACGACGGCCTGTCGCAAGAGTGGCAAGGCCGCGTCTGGATGAACCCGCCGTTCGGTCGCGAGGCAACCAAGTGGATGCGCAAGCTGGCCGCGCACGGCAACGGCATTGCGCTGATACCTGCGCGCACCGAGACGGCCATGTTCTTTGAATCGGTATGGGGCGCGGCTGATGCCGTCCTGTTCCTGCAAGGCCGCCCACACTTCCACCGCGTAGACGGCAGCCGCGCTGCTTTCAACTCAGGCGCGCCAATCTGCCTGGTTGCCTATGGTTTGGCCAATGTCGCCGCGCTTGAGCGCTCCGGGCTCGGCCAGTTAGTCCCAGTATTTCGGCGCACCGCCGCCTAACCCCACACGCAGCAGGATATAGACATGCAGCACACAGACAAGGCTACAGCGGCGTTCGAGGCGTGGTGGATTCGTCAGCCTCACCGCGAGCAGTTCGAGGACGTGAAGGACCAGATGCGGAATGTGTGGCTGGCGTCGCGGAGGGAGTTGGTCGTGACCATCGAGCCGGGCGACTGCTTCAGCCCGAACGACTGCGGTGACCTGGCCATATGGCGTGATGATGCGAAACGCTTGCTCGAAGCAGCCGGCGTAACGGTGAGGGGGTGATGATGATGGAACCGGAAATTTTGCATGTGCCAGAACTGGCGAAGATGCTGAACCGAACCGAATGCGCGATCCGCTCTGCCATCCGTGACGGTGCTAACTGGCTGCCGCCTGGATTCAAGCAGGGCGTGCGTCATTGCTGGCGTACAGAGTCGGTCCGCAGGTTCTTGCGGGAATATGAGAGCGGCGAACACAAGGCGCCGAAGGTAGGCAGGAAGCGGCGCGAGCCGCCGAAACTGAGGGGCGTGGCGTGACTAGCCGAGCTTATCGGCCAGCGCGCTTGGGCAAAGATGGGTGTATCGCTTGAGCATCGCGAGGGTCTTATGCCCCGTGATGCTGGCTACTTCCATCATGTTTAGGCCGCGCTCAAATAGGCGGCTCGTGGCCTCATGCCGAAGATCATGGAAGGTCAATCCATCAACCCCGGCATCCTTGCATGACTTAGGGAAATAGTTGCTGACAAGGTTCGGCGTAATCGCAAACACCCTGCCGTCTAGCCGAACAGGCAAATCTTTCAGTATCTCGCGAGCCTTTATTGACAACGGAACAGTGCGGCGGTCGCCGTTCTTGGTGTCTTCCAGATAGATGACCTTCCCCCGCACCTGATCGCGACGAAGCAGGACCAGCTCAGACCGGCGCATTGCCGTCTCAACCGCTAGATCAATGATCGGCGCCAGTTCTCGGTGATACTTCTCCGAAGCAGCCTTAACCTTCTCCAGCTCTACCAGAGTCGGACGGCGGTCACGGGCTTTGCTTCCGGTTGGCATTCGCAGCTTGAGGCATGGGTTCGAGATTCCCTCAATCCCCCAATCCTTCATCGCGACGGTGTACATGTGGCTGATGATGGCCAGGTTTAGCCGAACCGTTGCCGGCGACTTCCCTTCCTTTAGCCTTTCATCACGCCAGGCGGCCAGGTCTGAAGACTTGAGCGAGGCCAGCGACTTTTCCGCCAGCGGATCTTCCAGCCACCGCTTTATGCGGACGCCCTCTTGCTTCTCACCCTTCTTATGATCGCTTACTTCGCGCCGGTACCGCTTCAGCGCTTCAGCCAATGTCGTGCTTTCGGCCTCCCGCAAATCAACGAACCGCGCGCGCGACATATCACCTTCGATCTCGGCCGCCCATCGCTGGGCTTCTGCCTTGGTGTCAAAGGTTGCTGATAATGTGGGGTATCCCTTGCGGCGGACCTGGGCTCGCCAGGACGCTCCGCGCTTCTCGAAGTAGGCCATGCGGGGGAATTTATGGGGGAGCGTAGGGGAGCGTCAAGCGGAGCGGTTGCACCAAAATTCCCCCAAACTAGCGATTCAAAGAAAAAGGGCCTGGAGGTCGAAACCTGCCAAGCCCTTGATTTCACTGATGTTAGTGGCGGAGAGATAGGGATTTGAACCCTAGGAACTGTTGCCAGTTCAACGGATTTCGAATCCGTCCCGTTCGGCCACTCCGGCATCT
>NZ_JBLWWR010000015.1:0-40994 GCF_048267825.1 Pseudidiomarina sp. | reverse complement strand
ATTTTAGAGATTTAACTCGCCGCGTCAAGCGCCTTTTTGACATTTTTAGGTGTTTTTTTGCTGACTGCTGGTTTTGTGAACGAAGCGCTGTAAAAAGCTACGCCTTTTGTCTGATTCGCCAGCAATAGCGCTTTCTGCTAGTCTTTAAGGCATTCAACGAACAAATCGAAAAGCTAACATTTTATAGAAATTCTAGAGGTAAATGGCCATGAGTGGGGATATTCGTAGTTATCGTGGTATTGAGCCACAACTGGGTGAACATGTTTATATTGACGATAGCGCTGTTATTGTTGGCGATGTTCGCATTGGCGAGCACAGCAGCATCTGGCCGTTGGTTGCAGCACGTGGTGACGTAAACTTCATTCGTATTGGTGCGCGTACCAACGTTCAAGACAATTGCGTGTTGCATGTCAGCCGTATTAGCGAAGGCAATCCGGCAGGGCATCCGCTTATTATCGGTGACGACGTAACGGTTGGGCACCATGTCATGTTGCACGGGTGTGAGATTGGTAGTCGGGTACTCATTGGTATGTCGGCTGTGATTATGGATGGCGCGGTAGTAGAAGATGATGTCATCATTGGCGCTGGCAGTTTAGTGCCGCCCGGCAAAACGCTACGCAGTGGCTACTTATATGTAGGCAGCCCAGTCAAAGAAGCAAGAAAGCTATCGCAAGCCGAATTGAATTTTCTACCGCAGTCAGCAGAAAACTACGTAACCTTGAAAGAAGATTATCGGCTGCACGTAACGCCAGTTTGAATTGCGCTTTGGGGTATTAATGAAAATCACGCGAACGGTTAGCTTCCATACCTAGGTGCGCTAGCTGTTCGGTGCCATCCTCAAGCTGCCCAGCAATGACATGAATAACGTCACCATGAATTTCAACCACCCCTTTTACTTTAAGCAACTGTGCAGTTAAGTAAGTATGCCGGAATGCACGTGCGGTATGCTGCCAAATCACTATATTGATTAAGCCACTTTCGTCTTCAAGCGTCACAAAGGTCACGCCAGAAGCCGTGCCCGGTCGCTGCCGGCAGGTGACAAGCCCAGCCACGCGGATAATCTGTTTATGTCGGCATTGGGCTAATTCGCTGGCCAACTTATACCCTTTAAGCTGACTGCGTTCACGCAATAAGGCCAATGGATGCCGCCGCAAAGATACGCCCGTGGTTCGATAATCCACGGCAATATCCTGAAACTCATCAGGCGCTTGCATTGGCGCTATCAACTCATGAGATTCCGAGGCAGCAAACAAAGGCAGTTGCTCGGCTTGCAAGGCTAAGCTTTGCCATTGGCTTTGATAACGATGGCCTGCTAGCTCTCCGAGTACATCGGCCGCGGCAAGTTTATGCAGTTCGGTACCGCTGATGCCCAGCTCTCTTAGCTCGGATAACCCTTGAAAGCCTTGTGTAGGTCGCTTGCAAAGTAGCTGTTCTATGCGCGTTTGGTTTAAGCCTTTTATTAGCCGTAACCCCAGGCGCAACTGTACTCCACGGTGGCCAGCCTCGAGTTGATGATGCCAGTCACTGCGCTGTATATCCGCTGGCAGTATCGTAACGTGATGGCGACGGGCATCTTGTATTAGCTGACTGGCTGAATAAAAGCCCATGGGTAAACTATTGAGCAGGGCACAGTAGAAAGCTTCGGGATAATAGTGTTTAAACCAAGCGGACGCATAGGCTAAGTTTGCAAAACTGGCCGAATGCGACTCTGGGAAGCCGTACTCCCCAAAACCACATATTTGTTGAAAGATGCGCTGGGCAAATTCATCGCTATACCCGCGTTCACGCATACCTTGAATAAGCTTGTTCTCAAACTGGCGCAGTTCACCTGAACTTTTCCAGTTGGCCATAGCACGCCGAAGCTGATCAGCTTCGCCCCCACTGAAACCAGCAGCCACCATTGCTAACTTAATCACTTGCTCTTGGAAGATCGGCACCCCTAAAGTGCGTTCAAGTACTTGCCGTACCGCCTCACTGGGAAATGTAATAGGTTCTATACCAGCGCGGCGACGCAAATAAGGGTGCACCATGTCGCCTTGAATAGGCCCGGGCCGAACAATTGCAATTTGCACCACCAGATCATAAAAGGTGCAAGGCCGTAACCGCGGCAACATGTTCATCTGTGCGCGTGACTCAATTTGAAACACCCCAATGGAGTCAGCGCGTTGCAACATTTGATACACTGCGGGGTCTTCTTGAGGAATATCTGCTAAGCCGATTGTGCGCTGGTGATGTTGCCGCACTAAATCCATCATTTTCCGCAATGCGGTCAACATACCCAGTGCTAGCACATCAACTTTTATCAGGTGTAAGGTTTCTAAATCGTCTTTGTCCCATTGAATAACCGTACGCTGCGGCATGCTGGCATTTTCTACTGGCACCAGTTCGGAAAGTTGTGTGGCTGCAATCACAAACCCACCCACATGCTGCGATAAGTGACGGGGAAAACCTAGAATAGCCTCGGTTAACTGAATTAAGCAGCGCCCCCGATGCGTTGCTCCCAGTCCAGGCACTTTATCGAGCAATTGTTGTTGCCACCCTTGTTCGGTATCGCGCCGGTCGATTTGCCGTACATAGTGCCGCAACTCTTGCTCGTGATAGCCAAGCGCTTTACCCACATCACGTAAAGCGCTGCGTAAACGATAACGAATAACTGTAGCCGCTAATGCTGCTCGGTGGCGACCGTATTTGCGATATATATATTGAATCACTTCTTCACGGCGTTCGTGTTCAAAGTCGACATCAATATCTGGTGGTTCATCGCGCTCTGCAGAAATAAAACGCTCAAATAGCACATCAACTTGATCAGGATTCACCGCGGTGATTTGCAAACAATAGCAAACCACCGAATTGGCGGCTGAACCACGGCCCTGGTACAAGATGCCGCGCTGCTGAGCAAACTGCACCAAATCATGAATGGTTAAAAAGAAATATTCGTAATGCAGCTGCGCGATTAATTGCAGCTCTTTTTCAAGCTTGGCTTTAACGTCTTCTCGCAAGCCGCCTGGAAAACGTAGGCGAGCTCCAGCATACGTGAGCTCGCGCAGATACTTGGTAGCCGTTTGCCCTTCAGGTACAAGCTCTGCTGGATAGTCATAACGTAACTCACTCAAACAAAAGCGGCATTGCTGAGCAATCAAAGCACTCTGTGCCAGCCAGCTGTGGGGATAACACTGCATAAGTTGTGACGCGGAGCGCAGACCGTAGTCTTGGTTGGGTTTGAGTTGAGCGACTTGGGTGCTAAGCGGCTGTCGCTGGCGAATAGCCACCAAAATGTCATGCAACGGCTGCCGTTGGGGCGCGTGATAACACACCTCACAAACCGCAGCCACGGGCACTTGGTAGGTGGCGCTAAGCTGTTGGTAACGGGCGTAATTGTCGGCATCGTTGGCGCCATAATGACGGCTATAAGCAAACCACAAACGTTGTGCAAACGCTTTCTGCAAGCGAGCAATAGTTGCCGTAAGCTCTGTGTTTGCAGGCCGCCATAACAATAAGCAATCATCAAGGGTTCCGATAAAGTCATCAACGTTCACTTGATAATGACCTTTCTTGCACCGATTGCGCGCCGTGGTGATCAACTGACATAACTGGGCATAGCCGGCTCGGTTGCGCGCTAAGACAATAAAAGTGCCCAGCGGGTTGAGTTTAAATTCACTGCCAATAATTAACCGCAATGGCTTATCCCGCGCCGCAACATAAGCACGTACAACACCGGCGACCGAGCATTCATCAGTTATCGCTAAAGCTTGATACCCCAGCGCGCAGGCTTGCTCAACCAGTTCATGGGGGTGTGAGCCGCCGCGTAAAAAACTGAAATTGGTCAGACAGTGCAGGGCGACAGGGTGTGGATGCTGTGTGGGGTTAGCTGAACCAGCCATGCAAAAACCACCCTTTGTCACTGTGATAGATCCAGCCTTGTCGCTGTTGTGCGTCAAGCGCCACATAATAATCTCTTTGAATGGGGGCGGCGTCCCACCAGCCACTGACGATTCGCTCTGGCCCCCATTGCAACTGCCATTGATGCCGATGAATCGGCTCTACCTGAGGTAGTAACCAGCACGGCCGTTGCACTGCGTGGGCGTTGGGCGCTTCGGCTTGTTGCCATGCTTGTATAGCGCCGTGACGCTCCGGCCGCCAGTCATCCTGTAGCTGCGTACTTTGTACCCTATTTTCGCCCAAGCGAGCCTGCAGTCGGCTCACCAGCTCATTCAATGAGTCAGCATGTTCATTCACCTCGGCAAACATTTGACTGCGCTTCGCTTGCCGAGGCTCTGGGCGTTGCACTCGCACACTTAATTCAAGCACGGGCGCATGCAACTGCTGCCGCTCCAAATGCAGTTGGCTAAGACTCAGTAAATCGCCCTGCTGCCAGACCGCATGCGCAAATTGAATGGTCACTTGGGTTGGCGGCCCATGCCGATGATGCGCACGAATCAGCAACGCGCGCGTACTCCATTGGTGACTCTGCAGAAAGCTTTCGACTTGCTGCAGTAAGCGCTTCAATGGAAATAATAGCTGCGGCCAAGTTGCTACCTCAGCAGCAAGTTCAACCCGTTCGTCAAAGCGCGCTGGGGGATGGTAGAAATCTTGCGGCGGGGCGAGTTCTCCCGCTAACTCCGCTAAATAAATCGTAATAGTCCGCCCAAATCGTACGCCTAATTCAGCGCGCGGCCGCTGCATTACGCTGCCTAGGTTCAGCAGCCCGACATTACGCAACCGCTCAATTTGCTGAGCCGGTAGGCCACTTTGCTCTATAGGGAGTTGTGCCACAGCGGCTTTTGCTACGCCGATTTCTGGCGTTAATAATGCGTATTCGGATTGCGCCAACAGCTTCGCTGCTAATGGACTGTAACCGCTGCTAATACGATAACGCAGCGGCCATTGCGCTAACCGCGCCTGAATACGCGCTAACACCCCATCAAAACCTTGATGTAAACGCAGTAGACTACGAATTTCGCACAGCATGCCTTGCGGTGGATGCAGCACAATATGCGCAATGTCTTGATAAAGCACCTGAGCTAATTGCGTAAGCATGGCGCTTTCACGCAACGGATCATGTTCGTTCAGTGACAATTGTGGCACCAAGGTGCTGGCAAGCACATCGGCCATACCCACTTCAACACCTTGCTGAAGGGCCGCTTGGTTGGCCTGCACCAGAGTTCGTCGTGCCGCAACCGTATGAACCAGTGCATGTGGGTTAGCGGCAGCCTCCGGTGGCTGCAGCGCCAGCTGATAATCCAGCAATAAATGAGGGAAGTGTAGGTACAACCAGGCATTCATAACGCACGACGACGCCTTGGTAAATGTTTATCAACCGCACATGGAAAAGCCGGCAGCGGCCAACCAAAACGCCGCTTTAATACGCTAATGTATAAATTATCTGTGCGTTGTAACTGCAACCGAGTTACATAGGCTCGGGCTTCTTCTTCCCGTTGTTTTGGCGTAATAACGAATACCAATTTACGCTCAGCTTCAGCTATTTGCTGCAAACGGCGTACTTGAACAGCACTCAACGCATTACTCCACAGAAGCACCACACTCATGGAGCGGCTTTGCAATGCCTGCTCAGCAGCCCATAAAGCCAGCTTCTCATTGGGTTCATTCACAATGACTTGCTGGTTGAGTATCACCTGTTGATAGTGCAAGCCAGGAGCATAAGGCTGAGCTGGTGGATTTACCCAAAGCGCAGTTGTTGCTGGTTGTGCAAGCAAGGGGAGCAGCACCGCCAGCTCGCCAATAAAAGGTTGCTGTACCTGCAATTCATTCACACTGCCTTGTAACCACCCACCGCCTAAGCGCTGATCAAGATCATGCCAGCCAGTGCTCACAAATTGGTTTTCGGCCTTATTTAACGGTGCGTTTTGGCCTTGCCAAACCCAGCCTTTTTGCAGCAACGCTTCTACTTGCGCAGGATACCCCATAACCAACCTCAACCTGTACGAACAACAGACAAATACTGTACATATATACAGTATACTCTAGAGCCTTTTACTGAAACTGGCAAGTCTTTTGCAAATGCGTATCATAGGCTCATCACTGCTATGATTAGCGCTACCATTGGCCCGAACATGCTGACGACTTTACTGATTCCTTTTCGCGTTATTATTAACTTTAGTTTTGCTCTGGTTTCGACAGGAATTATTGGCTTACTGATTATTTTGGTGGGCTTACCCAAATTGCTGCTGCCCATTCCCGCTGTGCAACGCCTCATTTCAACCTGGGCAAATGGTATTTTTCGGTTGTGGGGTTACGCCATGTCGGCCATGTTTCGACTCACTCAGCCGATGCGTTGGCATATTGAAGGCGACAGTCAATTACATCGCGACCGCTGGTACATGATTATTGCCAACCATCGTAGCTGGGTTGATATTTTGGTACTGATGCACTTGGCCTGCCGCAACATGCCAATGCCACGCTTTTTCTTAAAATATCAGCTAATTTGGGCACCCATCATTGGTTTGGGATGCTGGACCCTCGACATGCCGTTCATGAGGCGTTATTCCCGCGAACAGATTGCCCGCAACCCTAAATTGCAGGGCCGAGACATTGAAACCACACGCAAAAAGTGTCAAAAGTTTCAACATATTCCAACCACGGTCATAAACTTTTGCGAAGGCACGCGCTTTACGCCTGAAAAACACGCGAAGCGCAATAGTCCCTTTCAACACCTTTTGCCACCGAAGGCTGGCGGTACTGCGTTTGCACTACAAATGATGGGCGACCAGTTTGACGCTATTTTGGATATCACCATTGTGTACCCAGATACAAAACGGCCTGCCGTATGGCAATTATTGAGCGGTCAGCTACGCGACGTTTATGTCAATGTGGAAACCTTACCTGTCACTGATGACTTAATTGGTGACTACTTTGCAGACGCTGCATTTAAAGCACATTTTCACGATTGGTTGAATCAACGCTGGGTGCGCAAAGACAAGATAATTAGCAGGGTAAAAAGCGAGATAAGCAGGTAGTTAGTGCATGAAGAGCGTTATTAGCTTGTTGTACTGCTATCAGCAAGCTGATAACTAATAACGCTCTTACTTCTGTTCTTACATTTCCATCAGATAACCGGCTGCTTTCACAAAGTCAGCCATAAAGTCTTCACTGTCGCGGAAGCCTTCAGTTTTCAAACGGTACTTGCCATTAACGATGAAGGTTGGCGTCGCATTAATATTGTACGCACGCATGTCACGGTCCATATCGTTTAATTGCTTCTCAACCAGCGGGTGCTTCATCGCTTTTTCAAATTTGTCAGCGCTGACACCGTTTACATGGAAGATTGCTTTCAAGTCTTCTTCAGTGTTGATTTGCTTCTTTTGCGCATGAATCCGCTCATAAAAAGCTTGGCTGATTGGCTCTTCTTTTTTGAACAGTTTAGCGGCCGCAAAGCCTCGTGCCATCAACTCCAAGGTTGGATGTGACACAATATGCGACTTCTCAAACGCTTTCGGGTACGCGTCTTTCATGGCTGCTGCAATTGGTTCAAAACGGTAACAGTGAATGCAGTAAAAAGAGAAAAACTCTTTAATTTCAGGCTTTGCAGTGCCTTCTTCAGCAATCACTTCGTAATGCACACCTTCTTTGAATTCTTGCGCCGTTACCGGCAGCATCATCAAAGCAACGAGAACGAACAACAACTTCTTCATGGGCAAAAAGTCCTACAGTTGGTTTTTTTATAAATTAAACGAATTAGTAATTGGGTTGCAACTGAATTGGTGGTTCTTGCAACACCGCAAATTGTTCTTTGAGCGTTAACACTTGCTGTTCCCAGTAACGCTGTTCCGCAAACCACGGAAACGCTTGCTGAAAAGCCGAGTCATTCCAACGCCGTGCTAACCATGCCATATAGTGTATGATTCTGAAACTGCGCAAGGGTTCAATTAATACCGTTTCTTTACTATCGAAGTCGCAAAACTCTTGATAGCCCTCTAACAGCACATCGAGCTGGAGCGTTCGCTCAGCTCTATCGTCACCCGCAAGCATCATCCATAAGTCTTGAATGGCTGGGCCAGTTCGCGCGTCATCAAAATCGACAAACATCAGTTGATCATCACGCAGCAACATATTGCCCAAATGGCAGTCACCATGCAAACGCTGCTGCGTAAAGGCGCCAATATCTGTGCATTTAAGGTGTTCGGCAAGCGGCTCGGCTATCGCCCAAAAGGCTTCTTGCAGGTTATCGGGAAGCAGCGGTGATTCGCGCAGCGTTGCCATCGCATCGGTAACGAACTCCTGATAAGACACGTTAGGGCGATTCGAAAACGGACGTTGCTTGGCAACTGCATGCAAACGCCCTATTTGACGGCCAATACGCTCAAGCTGGTCCAGATCACCGGGTTCAACTGCGCGCCCGCCGACACTCGGAAAAACCGCAAAGCGGTAATCCTGATAGTTATGCAGAGTTGAGCCGCCTAATTGCAGTGGCGCAACCGCAGGAACCTCTTCGTCGAGCAATTCTTGCGTGAATTGATGTTCTTCGAGTATTTGCGCGTCACTCCAACGGGCAGGGCGATAAAATTTGGCCACATAGCGCTGGTTGTCATCCGCGATAAATTGATACACCCGGTTTTCGTAGCTATTCAAGGCAAGCAACCCTGATTGCGGGTTCACACCAACATCCGCGAGCGCATCCGCGATGCGTTCGGGATTTAAGTTTTGGAAGCTAAAGTCGTCGCTGATAGATTGCTCACTCATACAAGAATCGACTGACATGCTTCTCTTTGATAGCACCGTCGGTGGAAGTAACCACAAAGGTAACATCCTGCACGCGTTCCGTCACTTCGTCTGGATGCACGGCGAGAGTAACCGGTACAGTCGCAACTTCACCGGCGCCGACAGTAATGGTCACGTCGCCCGTCAACGTGCTGCGGGTAAAGCCTTCTGAAGTCACCACAAAGCTTTGTGGCAGTTGTGATTTATTCAGTATTTTCAGTGTGAAAACGTTTTGTATCCAGCCTTCCATATTAATGCTGTAAAGCTGATTGCGATCACGCAGCACATCAACTTGCAGCGGCACTCGGGTTGCAATATCCCAAATAAGCAAAGCTGTCATAACCACCATCACCACGAAATAACTAATACTTTTGAAGCGCAACTTGTGCGTGCGTCCGCCCTGTAAATTACGTTCAGTGGTAAACCGAATAAGTCCGCGTGGGTAATTCATTTTATCCATGATTTCATTACAGGCATCCACACACGCACCGCAGTTAATGCACTCGTATTGTAGGCCGTTACGAATATCAATGCCTGTTGGGCACACCTGCACACACATGTAGCAGTCGATGCAGTCACCCAACCCGAGCTCTTTTGGATCTTTCTTACGCGGGCGACCACCGCGAGGCTCACCACGATTCATGTCGTAAGACACGGTAACAGTATCTTTATCAAACATTGCAGATTGGAAGCGCGCATACGGGCACATGTGGGTACACATGATTTCGCGCATCCAACCAGCGTTTCCATAGGTACAAAAAGCAAAGAATAGGACGGTTCCGGTTAGCCAAAAACCTGAATCCAAGGTCCAGAATTGCGTAAACAATTCGCGAACATCGGTGAAGTAGCCAACAAATATCATGGCCGTTAACAATGACACGATAATCCAGGAAGTGTGCTTGGCGGCTTTGCGCCAAAACTTGTCAAAGTCCCACGGCCGCTTATCGAGCGTCATACGCTGGTTGCGGGTGCCTTCGAATTTTTTCTCAAACCACATAAAAATAAAGGTCCACGTGGTTTGCGGACACATAAAACCGCACCAAACACGGCCGTAGAGGGTGGTAACAAAAAATAGGGCGAAGGCTGAAACAATAAATATCCAAGCCACAATGGTAAAATCTTGCGGCCACAAAGTAAGGCCGAAAATACGGAAGCGCTGCTCAGCAATATCTAACAAAACAGCTTGCTCGCCGTTAAACTGCAGCCATGGAATGAGCGCAAATGCGAACAGCAGAATAAACCCAAAGCTACGCCGGAACCATTCAAACGCGCCTTTAACATCACGCACGTAAATACGGTTACGGGGTGAATAGTCGTTGCTGCGTTTATCAGGATCAGGGCGATGAATTTTTACTTTGTCGGCCGCTTGCACTTCAACTTTTTGTTCCATAGCTATACTACGCTCTCAGCCACTTTTTAACGGTTTATTGATTATACGCTTAATTTGGTCCGAAATTCACTGCGCCTGCGCAACCTTTACCGAATATCTCCCTGAAAAAAATTAGGGGTTCACCCCTATATATATTCTTGTGACCACAGAGCATTCTCGAAAGCGTTTAAAACTTCAGCAACGAGGATACAATAATGAAAAAATTCACACTCTCAACCATTGCTGCATTAACACTTGCAGCAACTCCGGGCCAAGCCTTAGCAAATGCTGTTATTGGTGAACAATTACAGGCGAAGCTGCCAACGTTGTCAGCAACTGAAAGCCTAACCCTTGTGGTCACTTATGACCAACTCGAGCCGGTTTCTGAATCGCAATTGCAGCAACTTATGAATTTAGGAATCACAGAAGGTGTGCAGTTCTCTTCTTTACCAATTATCGGCGTGATTGCAACGGGTGCTCAAATTGAGCAACTCAAATCACTTCCCAATGTTCGTTCCATTTGGTTGAATCGCCAACTTGAATACTTTAACGCAGATGCGCGAAAAATTACTGGTGTCGAGCAATTACAATCTGCCGACTTTGTCGCCCGAAATGGTACTTCCTTTACCGGAAACGGTATCACCATCATGGTCAATGACTCTGGTATTGATGCTTCTCATCAAGATCTTCTATTTGGCGAAAAGGTCATCGAAAACGTGCAGGCGCTTACCCATGCCCAAGCAATAAGTTTAGTGGCGCCAACTGACGGTTTTGTTATAGAAGGTCAAGTTAATACCGATTTAAATGTGGGTCACGGAACCCATTGTGCAGGCACCATTGCTGGCACTGGAATTATGTCTGACGGTAAGTATTTGGGCGCAGCACCAGAGGCCGATTTGATTGGTTACGGCTCAGGTGCCGGTTTATCCATTCTTGACGCTGTCGGCGGTTACGATTACGCCATTAATAATGTTTATGCGTTTAACTCACCAATTCGCATCATGAGCAATTCATGGGGCTCAAGCGGCAAATTTAGTCCAGATAGCCCAGTAAGTATTGCCTCTTATAAAGCTTATAAACTCGGTATCTTATCCGTATTTGCAGCAGGCAACTCAGGTCCTGGTGAAGACAGCCACAACCCATACGCCCAAATTCCGTGGGGAATTTCAGTTGGTGCAGGTGACAAGTTTGGGCAACTAGCAGGTTTCTCTTCACGCGGTTTAAAAAGCGAAACAGGCACTTTTGAAATGCCAGACAACACAACGTGGACATACAACAATGAAATTACCGTCGTTGCCCCTGGTGTTGATATTATCTCAACACGCGCTAGCACCAATTTAGTTTCTAATGGTGGCGAAGCGGATCTCGACGCAATTGAAACTGAGTATGTTCCGTTCTACACCATGATCTCAGGTACATCGATGGCAACGCCGCATGTCGCAGGTATTATTGCCTTAATGATGGAAGCCAATCCAGAGCTCTCGCTATTGGAAGTCAAACGCTTGCTGCAAGAGACTTCTACCAATATGCCTGGCTATGAGAAGTGGGAAGTCGGCGGGGGTTATGTTAATGCTAAATCTGCTGTCTCTGCTGCGTTAAATTTCGACATGGGTCACGTTGCTAGCGTAAACAACCTAAATACCTTCAATGCGAATGCCCTGCTAGAAAGCAGCGACAACGTCGAGAACTTTGAAGTGCTCTATGCGCCAGCTGGTGAGCCTGAAACCTTTAGTTTTGAAGTTGGTGACGATGTGGCTTGGGTTAAAGCCAGCGCTGAAACGCTCGCAAATACCACCAAGCTCGTACTTGTTGCCCCAGATGGTACAGAATATTTTGGCAACTTAACGTTACCCGTTCTTGAAACTGGCATGCGTGTTGCCGCCCCAGGTCAACCCGGCACATGGCAGGTGTACGTTTATGGTTTAACGTCATTATCTGGCGTTGACCCTGATCCACTTGATTTAACCAATGGCCCTGGTATTCCAGAAGTTATTGCTGGCACCATCTCGTTCGAATTAAGTGGTGGCTACGACGGCGTTGATGATATCGCGGGTCACCCTCAGCAAAATGCTATTGAGTTCGCTGTTTCTGAGCGTTTAGTCGACGGCTTTAGTAACGGGAAATTCCGTCCTGATGATGCCTTACTGCGTGAAGACTTAGCCCAATATCTGGTAATGGGAGGCGCTATTCGTCAGTACCGCGACCTATTAAATGAACCGCAACCTTCGTTAGCGAATGTACCGAGTGACGTCAAAGTTTTTGCCGAATCTGTATCGGTAACAGGCGGCGCACTTAAAGACAACGCGCAAGAACAAGCTCCTGTGATGCTTTCAAACAACGGCAATTTTGACCCGCGTGGCAAAGTTAACAAACTTGATCTTGCCTACTCTTTAGTACAAACACTTGGTTTAGAAAGTGAAGCTTTAGCCTTCGATCCAAATCAAGATATTGTTGTGGATTACAAAGGTGACACTATTGTCTTGGCTGACCAAGATGCAATTCCAGCTCATTTGAAAGGCTATGTGCAGACGGCAATTCGTTATTCGCTATTGAACGTTCGCTTCTCAATTAAGCAAGAGGCTTTCGCACTCGAACCAGTGCTGCAAGCTCACTTTGTCCCTGATACCACTATTACTCGAGCGCACTATGCACTTACCGCGGGTCGCTTGTACAGCAACTACTATCAAGCCAATTAATTGGGTTGAAAAGCGAAAAGGGCTGTTTCTTGCAGCCCTTTTATTCTTAGAAAAGCGTGACAAACATCAAACTTATGGGTAAATTTTAACCGGAAAGATGTAACAAAATGTAACAGAAAACCGAGGATTTAATCATGTACGCTAGCAAAACCTTATTAAAAGTTGCCGTCCTGTTGTTAGGTTTTAGCAGCCTATCTAGCTACAGTACTTCTGCGCACGCTGTTGAAGTTCCACTAACTATAAATGCACAACAAAATAGCCTTAGTGCAAGTGTCGAATTAAACTCACTCGTTAGCTTCGACATTTCTGTGCAATTTGAAAATGCTGTTGGCCTCACGCCTCAAAATGTGATGCTTGAAGCGCATTTATTGAATTTAGCTGACCCCGACATTTTGCATCGGTTGCCAAGTAGCTTACTGACTACTATTCCACAAGCATTCCCTGTACTTATTTCAATTAGCCCAGACCCTGCAAAAGGTTTTGCATTCAGCGGTGCTTACACAATCGAGATCTATACCAAGTCATTACACTACACTGAAGGCACACCTTTACGCTTATTTCACTCGCACAATAACGGCACCTTTGCAGATATCACAACAATGACAGGCTCAGGAAGCTACCGAGTTCGCGGTAATGGCGGTCAATTTTCAGACTTCATTATCTTGACTGACTTACGTGATTCCAACACCATCACTCAGTCTAAACTTGCTCGGCTACAAAACATCGGGAGTAACAGCCAATCGCACCTAACGCCTAGCGCTTACCAAGTGCTATCGGACGCCATTGATAGTGTGAGCATTGCAATGAACTCAAGCGACAAAGGGCAAGCCTTATCTGCGCTTGAACATTTAATCCACTTGCTAGAAGCCGATAATGGCACCCTCTATCCCGACGTATGGCGCTCAAGCAACGATTTGAACAACGTTCGCGGCAATTTAATCTCCGCCGCAACAACGCTGCGCTTTAGTTTGCGAATTGAGTGATAACTTAGCAATGACCGCTATCTTCGATGTCGTATTCCAACACCGCTTCGCGCAACGCTTCGATTTGCGCGAACAAAATGCATACGTGTTGGGACGCAGTTCAGAGTGCGACATTCAAATTGTTCATCCAACGCTTTCGCGTCGGCACGCACTACTTTTTTATCACCAAGGCGGGTGGCATTTACGTGATTTAAATAGTACCAATGGTGTGTATATTGATGCGCAGCGTGTTGAAGAAAAACCGCTCCAGCAAACTTCTGTTTGTCGGTTGGGTGATATTACCTGTATGTTTGTGCCGCATCACAGTCACTCACAAAAAGTAGCCAGCAATCAAGCCAAGTGGTGTGCGCAACAACTCGCTAATATGCACAAGTCCTGGCAGCATTCTGCATCGTTACACAAGGTGATTGCGACTGCTGAAAACACCCTTGCACAGGTTCTAGAGAGCGATAGAACCGCCCTAATCATGCTGGATGACAAGCACGTTGTGACTCCTTTTGACGGCTCAACAACGCTCGTTCGACAGGCGATTGAAAGCCGTCAGCCTTGCGTTGTTCATAATGCTTTGACGCATCAACAGTTGCAGCATCGTGACAGCGTGAAGCGACAGCAGATTAAAGCTGCCCTCGCAGTACCGATTGCATTGGGGAATAAAGTTATTGCCGTGCTGTACGCTGACAGCCTGAAACATGCGCACTATTTTAATGAGCACCAACTATTTATATTGCAACGCTTCAGCCAACTTATTGCCATGCAATTGACACTCTGCCAGCTCAATGACTATCTAAAACTGGCTCAGCAAAAAATGACGACCGCTAAGGAACTCTCCAATAACATTCGACCCCAGGGAAATCTGTGATAACTTAATCTCTAGGCTTCTGTAACGAGATAGTTCTCACGATGGCTGATCCCGACGAACACGATAACTTGTTATCGAACCACACAACCACAAAATTGACGACGCAATCACTGCTGGAACCTGGGCAAATTTTAGCGGAGCGCTTTCGTATTGTTCGTTTACTGGGTCACGGCGGCCAAGCACGCGTATTTGAAGCTTACGACGAGGTGCTCGAAACCCCGTGTGCACTAAAAGTTCTGGCTCAAGAAGCGGATGCTAGCGAAATTGAGCACCTACGAAATGAAGTACTTCTTGCGCGTCAAATTCATCACGCTAATGTCGTGCGTATTCATGAATTTTACGCAACACCACAAGCGACATTTTTCACGATGGCGCTCGTTAACGGAAAGGTTCTAAGTCAAGCACTCGACGACAGCCCATCAGCCTCTGACGTTATAAAATGGTTTGAACAATTATTAGGTGCATTACAAAGTTGTCATGAAAGCGGCGTTATTCATGGCGATTTAAAGCCCGACAACCTATTAATTGATGACGACGGCAACTTGTCAATTATCGATTTTGGTATTGGTCGAACACTTGACGATAGCAGCAGTCAATTTGGTTCGACCGGATTCGTAGCGCCTGAACTCGCCAAATCACAACAAGTAACGACTGCGAGTGACCGCTATGCGCTTGGCAAAACGTTAGCTTTAATCCTGGAGGCAAGCGAATCCAGCAGCTGGAAAAGCGCTTCTGTGACCAAACGAGCGTTACAAAAACTAGCTGTGAAACTGCAAGCAGACACGCCAAATCAACGCCCGTCACTAGCACAATGCCAAGATCTTCTAAATTCCACTGCATCAACGGGTAGAAAATGGCTGGCACTAGCCGCCGTGGTTGTATTTACGCTTTCCATTTTGATATTTATGGTGCCACAAGAGCACACAGAACTCCCGCCGGAGGCTTCCGTAACGACCATTGCGATAGCCATGATAGACGGAGAACCCGCATTAGCTGAGTTAACCCACCTACTATTGCAAGCTGAACCAAACATTTACTCCATAGAGCCGCAAAATGTAAGCCAGCTAATAAAAAATATGGGGATACAGCCTTTTGAATCCGCATCTGAGCGAGCGCGCTTGGCACAACTAACGCAAGCCCAGTATCTACTGATTTTAACGCCACGAAATTTGAGCGGGAAATTACAGTTGCATGCGCTACTCACAGCACACCCTTCCGAGCAGGTTATTTTTTCAAAAACATTTGATACCGAAAATGTTGCGCCCGAAAGCTTAGTCACCGCTATTTCAGCGGCGTTAAATAATGCGTTACCCAACCCAAATACCGAGATTGATTCAACAGCTTTCATCAACTACAAAGTCGTTCAAGATTTAGCCGTGGCTCGAGCCGATGGTGACGTCAATTCGCTAATGTTAAAACTACGGGAAGTGATAGATTCGCCTAAAGTGCCCGCTGTACTGAAGGTGCAAGCACGCATTGAGTTAGCAATTATTAATGAACAGTTCGAACCCGCAGCGGCTTTACTTGATGAACTTTTGAAACAGTTTCCCCATCGTGCCGATATTCTTGCCCAACGGGCCAATGTGGCAGCTGCGTTAAATGATCTTACAGGTGCCCGCGAATACTATCGCCGCGCTCTTTCTTATGATCGTAACCAGCCAATGTGGTGGTTCGAACTCGCACGCTTAAAAATCATTCAGGGTGAAACCGAGTCAGCAATTAATGAAGAATTAACCCAAAGTCTTATTCAATTTCGCCAGCGTGAAGATGTGAGCGGTCAAGGGCTTATTTTAAATGCCTTTGGTGTCGCCTATCTGCGCCTCGCAAAGTTTGACACGGCGGCCCAATATTTTCAGCAAGCTCTAGAATATCGAACTCAGGAGCGTGATCCTCGCCAACGCATAACAACACTCAGTAATCTAGCCACTGTTTTAGCAATTACCGGGCAGATTCAAGAAGCTGATCAGTCGCTTAGAGAAGCGACACGACTCGCAGATGAGATTAATGACGCACTCGCGGTTGCCCATATAGAGAACGAACGTGGTCTGCTTTTCGAGGAGCAGGGCGACTACCAAAGCGCGCTACGCCATTACAAACGTGCACTAGACATCCGTTTACGTGAAGGTGACGAATATGTACAGAGTCAAAGCATTAACAATGTTGCTTTTATTAACTTCCTAATCGGTGATTTCAGCTTAGCCGAGGTGTATTGGCGGCAAGCCCTACAAACAGTAGAAAATCTCAACGAACAAGCAACGCTACACAGTATCCAACTTAATTTAGTGCAATTATTGATTGCCCAAGGTCAGTTTAACCAAGCAGAACAACTATTGGCCGAATTGCTGGGCAGTGAGGACAAAAGTACCGAAGCCAATCTATCCACACAACTTCAAATTAGCCGCTTAAATTTTTTGCAGGGGCGCATGGCTGTCGCCGATGACGCTGGCGAGCAAGCGGAACAAATAGCACAGTCAATCAATGATCCGCGAGGTGCTATCGAAAGCCTTCTCTGGCGGGCTGAAATGGCAATATTCCTGCACCAAACTGATTTGTTTGAACAACATTCAATAAACCTTAGGGCGCTTCAAAATGAGTTTAATCAGGAACAAAAATTGATTTTTGATTGGCTGTTGTTGCTGAGTCAGAAAGATAAATCACAGGCTGATCTGGCCGCATTCGCAGAGCGCGTTATCCAACAACAACCCTCTCGCTTAGTCGAAATAAAATTGTTAAGCGAGCTAGTCTTCAGAGGCGACTTCCCAAAATCAGCCGCGGTGTGGCAAAGACTCGAAACAATTAGTAACGAGCGCGTGTTTGCTTCTTACCTGCCATACCTCGCCGCTCGAAGCTTTGACAACTCTAAACAGTTACTGCAAGCTGCATTGCAGCAATACCCGAGTTTTTGGCGTAACTTTGAGTTATATTCATACCTTAATGATGTCGCATTTGAAGAACAACAACGCGCTGCCTATGAGCGGCTAATCGAAAACATGAATGAAAAACAGCAATCAGCCTATAAAGCATTCGCTAGCAGTCGATGAATTAGAGGGATTACTTGCTCAAGTTCAAGAGCAGCAGCGTTTACTTCAACAGCAACTCGATTACGAACATCACGCTATGCTTGATCTAGCGAAACGTTTGTGGGTACAACAAGAGCAGGAAAGGGCCTATTTTGCGCGCGAACTACATGATGATATTGGTCAACAGCTCATCGCCCTAAGAGCGCAAATAGATGCACTGCAAAACCCACAACTCAAAAAGATACAAGAAGGGTTACTGCAAGCCATTGAAAGTACACGAAACCTTTCACGCATTATGCATCCGACCATTCTCTTTGATCTCGGTTTGGAGCGGGCACTGACTTGGCTCAATCGACAGCTTTTAGAACCGACCAACGCTCGCTTGACTATCAATTACGATTTATCCATTGAGCCTCCAAATGCCGTCAACTTATTACTATTTAGAATTGCGCAAGAAACTTTCGTGAATATCGTCAAGCACGCTCAAGCCAGTCAGGTCGACTTGGCAATATATGAGACGTCGCAAGGCATCGTACTAAAAATTAAAGATGATGGCATCGGGTTTGACGTGGAATCTATCGCGTGCGGTATCGGGCTACAAAGTTTAAAAGACAGAGCCTTAGCTTGTGGCGCTACATTGGATATAAAATCGAAGTCCAATTGCGGTTGCGAAGTCAGTCTATTGCTACCTTACCAACAACTTTCAGAGTTTGGCGACCTATGATTTCACTCATTCTTGCCGATGACCACACCATGGTAAGACAAGCCATAGCAAGTACCCTAAAAGCGACCGGACTATTTTCTATCGAATATGAGTGTGCTGACGGCGCTGAACTCGTTGAGACAGCATTAAAATTTCACGCCGATATCATTCTAATGGATATATCGATGCCCAAAATGAACGGCTTTGCGGCACTTGAAAAAATTCTTCACCACCGACCACAAAGCAAGGTCATTATATTGAGCATGCATAGTGAGCCTGAATATGTCGAAGCGGTAAAACTGGCTGGCGCTCGAGCTTATATTCAAAAAGACGCACCTTCGGAATTGCTCATTCAAATCATACAAGATGTTGCCTCTGGCAAATCTTATTTCCCTGCTAACGCCAATCAACACTCGGAGACAACATCCTCATCTATCAACCCAATGGAAAGTTTAACGCGGCGCGAGCGCGAAATTTTCTATTTGGTTGTGGCTGGGCGAAGTAATAAACAAATTGCTCAGTTGCTATCACTCTCGGCAAAAACAGTCGAAAACCACCGCAGTAATATCTTTAAAAAATTGAAGGTCACATCCACCGTTGAACTCATTCATTTTGCCGCTAGAAACGGATTATTTGAGCCTTAAAATGATTTTTCTGCCATTGCCACGACGGTATCTAAGAGTATATTTGCCCCAGCCTCAACATCATGCCAATGCGACCACTCATCCGGTGCATGACTTACGCCGTTTACCGAAGGAATAAAAATGAGCCCCGCACGGGTAATTTCTGTCAGAAACTGAGCATCGTGACCGGCACCGCTCGGCATGCGCGTGTAGCTGTATCCACGCTGTTTCACTTGCTTCTCAATCATATCGGTGAGTTGCGCTGAACAGGGTTTGGGTTCTAACCAGCTCACTTGCTCGTACTCAAACATCAGCCGATGTCTGCGCGCAATGGCTGACAGCGTTTTGCGACAGGCATTGGCTAATTCTTTCATAACACCTTCATCCATGTCGCGCCCAACGATGGTAAATACGGCCTCGCCAGGCACAGTATGCGGATGCCCCGGCTTGAGCTCGACTTTGCCTACGGTGATACGGGTTTTGTCGGTGCCGTTTTCCGCAATGATCCGCTCAATTTCGTGAGCGAAATCAGCTAGCCCCATAAACGCGTCGCTACGCATATCCATGGGCGCGGTTCCAGCGTGGTCTGCTTTGCCTTTTAAATGCACAATCCATTTGAACACACCGGAAATACCATCAACCACGCCGATTTGTACGTCGCTTTGAAATAACACTGGGCCTTGCTCAATATGCAATTCAACGAACCCTTTGAGTTGCTCCGGCCGCCATGCTGCGTCTAATGCCTGCATGACATCAAGGCCTTGTGCCGCCATTGCATCTTTCAAATAAACATTATCGGCGTCATGCGCCGAGAGTAGCCAATCAGGGTTTAAGCAGCCAGATATAGCCTGTGAGCCAAGCATACCGCCAAAGCGTCCTTCTTCTTCCGCCGTGGCAACGCCCCAAATCGGCGTATCGAGTTCTGGCTGGTGCTCTTGCAATGTTTCAATAACTTCGAGTGCGGCCATAACCCCAAGCGCGCCATCGAAAATACCACCAGCTGGTACTGTGTCTATGTGGGAACCCATTAAAATAACAGGCTTGCTTCGATCGCCACGCCCAAAGAATATATTCCCAGCACCATCCATAAAAGTTTTCAGGCCTGCGCTTTTCGCTTTATCTTGCAGCCAGCGGCGGCCTTCCATATCGGCATCAGTAAAACCAATGCGGTACATGCCGCGGTCTTGTTCGTTATAACCAATTTTTGCGAGTTCGAGTAAGTTTTGCTTTAGTCGTTCTCCATTAATATTCATAAAACCTCGTTATTCGTTATTCGTTATTCGTTATTCGTTATTCGTTATTCGTTAATAGGAGTATAGAAGCTCATAAAAGTTTTTGGGAATTGCTCGTTCGAACAACGAATAACGAATAACCACTAACGATTTTTACGCAAAAAAAAGCCCGGCGGGGTGCCGGGCTAAAAGAGAACAACCAGATCTCAGGGAAGTTCAAACACTATAAAACGCATGTATGACAAAAGAGTGACATCAGGCGACTAAAATTAAGCGATACGCTTAGCTGTTGCTGCAGCGTTCATCACGGCTGCCATTTTAATCGAGTTTTGAATCACTTGCGCTGAAACGTCGTGCTTCAGCAATACACCAACGTGCGAGTCAATACACATGCCACAGCCAGCTAAAGCTGAAACGGCTAACGAGTACAACTCAAAGTCAGCTTTTTCAACGCCAGGGTTAGCCATGCCGTTCATGCGCAAACCTGCTGGCAGTTTCGAAAACTGCTTGTCGGTGCACAAATGTAAGAAGCGATAATAAATGTTGTTCATCGCCATCAGGGTTGCCGCAAGTTTTGCTGCGCCATCCACGTTATCTTCAATTTTGCCTTCAGCTTCTACTTTTACTGCGTCAATCAGCTCTTGGTCGCCAATTGAATAGGCTAAAGACAGGGCCGTGCCATAAAATTGGGTCGCGGTCATACCCGAAGTATCGACATTGCCGAAAATGTTCGACAAGTTGAGTTTGGTATCTTTACCGTGGTCGCCCAAACCTTGTTTGAAATCTGCAATGCTCATTTAAATTCCTCCGCTTAAAAACGGTGCCGCTTGCGCGGCACCTTTAGACATCACCGTACTGTGGGGGTGTGATGCCTAATTACAGGGTGTCACCGCCTACTGCGCGGTTACATGGACACAATTCATCGGTTTGCAAACCGTCTAAAATACGCAGTACTTCAGTTGGGTTACGGCCTACATTTAAGTTGTTTACTGACACGTGTTGAATCACACCGTGTGGGTCAACAACAAAGGTTGCGCGCAGCGCAACATTTTCGACTTGGTCACGCACACCTAAACCGTCAACCAAAGACTTCACACCGTTGTCAGCGAATGACCACTGATTCAAGCTTTTCAGGTCAGGGTGTTCACGGCGCCATGCCAACTTCACGAATTCATTATCCGTGCTGCCGCCCATAACCACTGCGTCACGGTCAGCGAATTCTTCGTTCAGTTTCGCAAACTCAACAATTTCAGTTGGGCATACGAAGGTGAAATCTTTCGGGTAGAAGTAAATGATTTTCCATTTACCTTCAAAGCTATCGTTGTTAATTGTTTCGAACGCGCTTTTGCCATCTTCTTCTGGCAGGTTGAAGCCAGGTTTTACACCAACCACTTCAAATTCTGGTAACTTATCGCCTACTGTTAACATATGTGTGTCTCCTTGTTAGACAAACTAAACGTAAAGGTTTTGAGACATTGCGCCTCAGCTCGGGGACTATAGTAGGCGCTGGATTAAATTTGTTAAAACGAATAAAACGGATTATCATAATCGAAAATACTAATTAAACGGTTTTGTTATTTAATCTGTCAGCCACGGTGAGGCACCTCATGAGCAAACTACCTAGCTTAAAAAATCTCAGCTACTTATTAGCATTGCATCAGCATCAAAACTTCAATCGCGCTGCAACTGCCTGTAATGTCAGCCAGTCCACCTTAAGCAGTGGTATTCAAAATTTGGAAGAACAATTGGGGTGTCAGCTTATAGAGCGTGACCACAAATCGTTTTTATTTACCGGTATGGGTGAAGAGGTCGTCGAGCAAGCACGTCATATTCTAACTTCTACGGAAGAGCTGCTGTATTTTGCGCAAAGTCAGGGCAAAACAATGGAAGGTCCGCTGCGAATCGGCTGTATTCCAACCATTGCGCCATTCTTACTTGGCGATTTAAGTAAAAAGCTGCAGCGTGACTACCCAAATTTACAGTTGAATATTCGTGAAGACACAACCGCCAATTTGCTGCATTTGTTGCGCAATGGTGAACTTGATGTGTTGGTGCTGGCGCTGCCGATGGACATTCAAGGCAACCAAAGTTACGTATTAGGCCGTGACCCATTCAAGCTGGTGATGCATAAAATATTGGCGGAGAAACTGGAAGAACCGGTGCAATATAACAAGCTGCCGGATAACTCTATTTTCTTATTGGAAAAGGAACATTGCTTAACCGGCCATGCCGTTGCAGCATGTGAATTGGCCGATTCCAGTAAAATTAATCCATTTACTGCCACCAGCCTACACAGCTTAGTGCAAATGGCCGACGCCGGTTTAGGCGCTACCTTCTTGCCACAAATGGCAATTGATCGGGGTATTTTAAACGGAACTGATTTGGTGGCGTTAAAGCCGACAGGGAAGGAAGCGTCACGCGACATTGGCTTGGTCTATCGGCCGACTACGAACCGCCGTCAGACATTCCGACGCTTTGCCGAGGTTGTCGCACAACTTCTGCCCGAGCCGCTACTTGAGTAGCGGCCAGAGCAAAAATAAAACGTGGTTTAAGGTGCTGTGCGCAGCTCGCTAAGACGCGGACCGATACTGGCTTGATCAGGTGCTTTTTCAGCGCGAACTTGTGCCTCAGAGAGGTCAACTTCTTGACCCAGTTCAGCGGAAATAAGCGCCTGCAGCTGATCAGGAGTTAGGTTTTTACCTGCTTGCACAACGCGCAAGTCAGAATCGTCACCCGTAGCTGCCGAATTCGGCAAATAAATGGTACCGTTAGAAAAGTCGACAGCAAAAGCTATAACGCCAGGTACTAAAAAGAATAGTAAGCCAATGCCATTTAGCGCCGCAACGCCAGCATCGATTTTTCCGCTTGTTTGCCCCTTGCGCTCTGGATACAGGATGGTTCCGCACGCACTAAGGTGCATGGTCACCAGAATCATTGCAGCGGCTTTCATTGTGTTACGTTTGAAATCTACCATTAAATACTCCTTGAGAAGGTGTTAATTTCTTGTAATACATTGAGTGTAGCGAAAAAAAAGCAATCCAAATTCCTATTTAAACTATATTTACACTAGTACAGATTAGTGTATTAGCAACCAAAGGAGAACCTTATGTTACGCACTTTACTTGCGGTAAGTGTTACTGCAGCGCTGACATTAAATGCCTCATCAGCTGCGGCTGAAACCGTTTCAACTGAGCGTCACAAGGTATCGATTACTAGCCTGACCAACAAATTAAATAAGCCTTGGGGAATGTCGTTTTTACCTTCGGGCGACTTATTAGTTACCGAGAAATCTGGTGCTTTGCGTCGTGTGAAACTCGACGGTTCAATCAGTGTACCACTAACTGGCGTACCGAGTGTGGTTGATAAAAGCCAAGGCGGATTACTCGATGTTGCGGTTGACCCAAACTTTGCCGATAACAACTACGTTTACATCAGCTATTCTGAAGCCGACCCGCAGGGCGGCGATGGCAACAGCACTGCGGTAATGCGCGCAACGCTTACCGATACAGGGTTAACCAACGGCAAAGTGATTTTCCGTGGCGCACCCAAGTATAAAAGTGGCGCACACTTCGGCTCGCGTTTAGTGTTTGCCCCAGATGGTCATTTGTTTATTACGCTGGGCGACAGATATTCAGCCATGGACGACGCCCAAACACTGGATAATCATCACGGCAAAGTGGTGCGAATTAAGCCTGACGGCAGCGTCCCAAGTGACAACCCCTTCGTTGGCAAAGCTGACGCACTACCAGAAATCTGGTCATACGGGCACCGCAATGTGCAAGGTGCAGCAATTCACCCAACCACGGGTAAGCTGTGGACCGTTGAGCATGGCCCTAAAGGCGGTGATGAAATCAATATCCCTGAAGCTGGCAACAACTACGGCTGGCCCATTGCCACTTATGGTGTGGACTACGATGGCAGCATTATCAGTGACAAAACTCATGTAGAAGGCACCATTCAACCGCATTACTATTGGGTGCCTTCAATTGCTACTTCAAACATGATTTTCTATACCGGCGATAAATTCCCAGCCTGGCAGGGCGACTTGCTGGTTGCGGCACTCAAAGGATCACAAGTTGCGCGGCTTGATCTTGAGGGTGACCGCGTGATGCATGAAGAAACTTTATTTGAAGAGGCTGTAGAACAACGGATTCGCGATATTGAACAGGGTCCAGACGGCTATATTTATCTGATTACCGATGACCGCGATGGTCAGCTTATTCAAATTAAACCTTCGGAATAAACTATGTTTGTAAGTAGTCACTTACTGCTTTTGTCAACGCTGGCTTCGGCCAGCGTTGCTGTTGATGAAGTCATTGTCGTGAATCAGAGTAAGCCGCGCGCCGCGAAAGAAACGCCTGCGTCTATCAGTAATGCGGACGTTTCCGAGCAGCCGGCCGGGCTGCGTATTGATGCGGCCGAATTACTCAAAGGGCTCGCTGGTGTACAAGCTGACTCGCGCGCGAACTATGCGCAAGACACACGCATCACTTTGCGAGGTTTCGGTGCCCGTTCTGCGTTTGGTGTGCGTGGTATTGTTTTGCAGCTTGACGGCATTCCTTTGAGCATGCCCGATGGCCAAGCCCAAACCTCAAGTATCTTGCTGGATGAGCCCGAAAACGTTCAGGTGATTCGTGGCCCGTTGGCAACGATATACGGCAATAGCGCCGGCGGTATGGTGCAATGGTTCAGTCGGCGGCCGGATACCACACAACTGCGTGTTGACGCCATGGCTGGCAGTAACGCCACGCAGCGCCAGCTATTGCAGGGTGACTGGGTAGGCGACTCGACCGCTATACGTGTTGTGGGTACACGTTTACGCACCGATGGTCCGCGCGAGCACAACAGCGCTGAGCGCGATCAACTGGCGCTGCGCTGGTATCAAGATTTAAGCGATAGCGTAGAGATGATCGTGCGCTTGGACGACAACAACGCCCCACGGTTACAAGACCCTGGCTCACTAAGCCCCGATGACTGGCGTGCTGATCCCACGCAAACGTTTGCCGGTGCAACGCGCTTCAATACCCGCAAAGCCATTCATCATCAACAAATGTCGGTGTCGCTGCGTAGCCAAGACGGCTGGCATATCAACAGTTGGAAAGGCTGGCGTGATATTGAACAGTATCTGCCGTTTCCTGGTGGGGATATTCGTGGCTCGGGTGCAGTGATTGATTTACGCCGCAGTTTCATTGGCCTTGATGCCAGCTACGATTACAACTGGGAATTCTCTCAGCCGTTAACCACAACGGTTGGCGTGCATCATGCAGAGCAAGATGACCGCAGGTTTGGGTACGAGAATAACTTTGGCGATCGCGGTGAGCTACGCCGCAACGAGCTTGGCGAAGTGACACAGCAGGCCATCTACAGCTTAACCGATTGGCGCCCGCTGGACGACTTCACAGTACTTGCTGGGTTGCGTTACAGCGACGTTGATTTTGGTGTGGATGATTACTTTGTGGTACCAAACAACCCTGATGATAGTGGCGCACAGCGCCAGCATGCATGGAGTTGGAGCCTCGGGTTAAATTATCAGATTCATGACAATTGGCAGGTGTTTATAGCCCGCGGTAATGGTTTTGAAACGGCAACACTAACGGAATTGGCCTACAGCAACACCGAAACCGGTTTAAACACAGAGCTTGGCGCTGCGTATAATCAGCAATGGGAAGCCGGAGTCAATTGGCAGGGTGAATCATTGCAAGCCCAGTTAACCGCATTTCGGATTGATACCACGGACGAGATTGTGGTCGACCAAAGTATTGACGGCCGAACCACATACACCAATGCTGGCCTGACCGAACGTAAAGGTATTGAGCTTGAAGCAACGTGGCTTTTCAGCGACAACTGGAATTGGCGCACAGCTGCGACTCTGCTTGAAGCAAACTACAGCAGCGGTGAACGCTTACCCGGTGTTGCAGAGCGCCAATTGTACAGTCAGCTAAACTGGGACTATCGGCCAGAGCAACGATTGAGCGTGATTACAGAATACCGTGGTGACGTTGCTGCGAATGACACCAACACCGTTATCGCACCGAGCCATACTTTATGGCACCTGAATTGGCGCGCAAATTACAGTGTTGGCCAGTGGCAAGTATCACCTTGGCTAAACCTGCACAACCTCACCGACAAAGCCTATGTCGGTTCCGTGGTGGTTAACCAAGGTAGCGGACGCGCATTTGAGCCGGGCACGGGGCGCGAACTGCAAGCGGGTGTGCAATTTAATCGTCGTTGGTAAGCCAACGGTACAAGGTGCGGCGCGTAATGCCCAATATGCGCGCTGCGCGTTGTTTGTTCCCTTCCGTATGGGCTAGCACCTTGCGCACATAATCAGCCTGCAACGCATCCATCGATGGCCACTGCTCAGTTGCATCGGTCGCAACTTCTGGCACCTGGTCGAGGCGCATTCGTGCTGGTAGGTGGTCCGCATCTATCCAGTCACCGTCACAAAAAGTAACCGCACGTTCAATGGCATTTTGTAATTCGCGTACGTTGCCGGGGAAATTGTAGGAATAAAACAAGTCTTGCGCTGCCGCGGTTAAGCCTTTTATCCGTTTATTCTGCTGCTCGCTAACCTGCTGAATAAAGTGTTCAGCCAACAACGCCACATCATCTCCACGATGGCGCAACGGCGGTACTTTTATCGCAAAAGTTTCCAGCCGATAAAATAAGTCTTCGCGGAAACTTTTATCAGCGACCTTTTGCTCTAAGTCTTGATGGGTCGCGGCAAGAATGCGCACATCAATCTGCACTTCCTGATCGCTACCAACGGGTCGCATTTTCCCTTCCTGCAAAACGCGCAGCAGCTTCGCTTGCAAGGCCAGTGGCATTTCGCCAATTTCATCCAGCAACAGTGTTCCGCCATTGGCTTCTTTGAGCAGGCCTGCGCGTGCTTTTTGAGCGCCGGTAAATGCTCCGGCGGCGTGCCCGAAAAATTCACTCTCTAATAATTCCGCCGGAATACCGGCACAGTTAACTGCTAAAAATGGGCCTGCCGCGCGTTGGCTTTGTTGATGCAATGCTTGTGCAACAAGCTCTTTACCCGTGCCGCTTTCGCCTAAAATTAACACGGCGCCTTCAACCGGCGCCACCCGCTCAATTTCATCGTACAGCTTTTGCATCACACGGCTTTTTCCGATAATTCCCGCTGGCCCTTCCGCGGTGCGCTGCTGCGACTGGCGATACTGCTCAACTTCATCACGTAACTGATGAAATGTTAGTACCCGCTCAACACTAACCAACAAGTGCTCAAGATCTAACGGCTTGGTCAGAAAGTCATCTGCACCTTGTTTTAAAGCTTCTACGGCTTGGTCCACGGTGCCAAAGGCGGTGATGAGAATAAGGGGGGGCGCCTTGTCCTGAGTTTGCAATTGCGCCAGCAACTCAAGGCCGCTCATACCCGGCAGGCGAATATCACTGACCACCAACTGTGCTTCGAACGTGGTTTGCTGGTCCTGAAATGATTCAACGTCAGTAAACGCTGCGACGTTATAACCGACACTTTCCAGTTCTTCGTGTAGCAACTCACGTAAACCTGGGTCATCTTCAATTACCGCAATGCGAACGCTTTTGGTGTTCATGGTTTAGCTCCTGTTCGCTTGTTGCTTGCGCGGCAACGTTAAGACCACTTCGCAACCACCAACCGTTTGGTCGTTGGTGTGCCAGTTCTTCAGGGACAGCATGCCTTGGTGATCCGCCATAATGTAACTGACAAGCGCCAAGCCAAGCCCCGTACCCTCGCCGGTTTTCTTAGTGGTGGTGAATGGCTTCGTTAAATCTTCTTGCGCAACACTATCAGGTAATCCGGCACCATCGTCGCGCACATGAATGGAAATTTGGTCAGGTGCAGTGTTTACGGCCACTTCAACGTTGTGTTCTGCGGCTTGCAGCGCGTTTCGCAATATATTCACTAAGGCGAGCTCCAGTCGTTGCGCGTCAGCTTCAATGGTGATCGCTGAAGGGGGGTGATTTAACGCGACTTTGGGCCCGCCTTGCGACTGTTCAAATGAGATACTGTTGCATGCTTGATCAAGCAAGCTGGAAATCGTTACAGGCTGCTTCGCTGAAACTGGCGTGCGGCTGAATGCCAGCAGTTGTTTGACCATTTTGGTTAAACGCTGAACTTGGCCACGAATTGCTTGCAATTGCCGTTGTGACTCTGGGTCGTCATGACGTTTTAGCAATTGCTTGGCGCGCCCATCAATAACCGTAAGCGGTGCACCAAGCTCATGTGCAACGCCACTCGACACCTGACCGATAGCAACCATCTTTTCCTGTTCCCGGCGCTGTTGTTCCAGCTTGAGTTCCACATAGCGACCAACGCCGCGGTAATGCCCGAACACTAAGATAGCTACTGTTGCCAGCGCCAGTACCAACCAAGTACCCCATGCGATTTGGGACAGTTGTGTAAATGAGTTGTCGAAATCTTGAGCTCGGCGGTTTAGCTGCATGAACCCAATAATTTGGCCGCCACGGTCTTGAATAGGCACAAACTGCGAAAATACATCGCGCCCTGCCACTTGCCGATAGCTGTCTTGCGTTTCGCCGGTGAGGATAACTTGCTCCGCCAACAGGCTTTCGGATAAATCCCGCTCGGTAACCCCAGCAGATGCAACAAGTGCGCCCTCGGTATCATAAACCGAGGCACCATATACGCGACCGATTTTAAATACCGAGTCGAGGCTAGCCTGAACCGCTGTAATGTCACGCCGAATCAGCGCATCACTGACGGGCACATGTATAGCTCGCCCGACCAATTCAAGGTCATCGCGCAACCGCTCATTCTGAAATTCTGCGGCACGTTCAAGCCCGATACCTATCGCGATACCGGACAGTGCCAACAATGGCAGCATGATGTAAAACGTCAACGTTCGCTGTAGGCCCGACCCCTTGGCTAACCATAGGCTGTATCTTTTTGTCACGGTTTATTCCTGCAAAGTGTGTATCGAAATTATACACAAATCAGTAACGTGGATCGAGGCTCCAGCGTTTAATCTTTAATTACAATGAGTTATCTAATTCTCGAAAGTTGGCACACCTCTTGCAACATTAAAATTGAACTCAAAATAGGAGATATATCTATGCGTAAAACAATGACAGCTTTAGCAATCGCGGCTTTATTTTCTGGTTCTGCGGCAATGGCTGCACCACAAGAAGGTCAGTCACAACAGCAACAAATGATGCAGCAACAGCAGTCGATTGAACTAACTGATGCGATGCTGGAAAAGTTTGTTACTGCCATGAGCAATGTGCAGGAAATCAGCAATAAATATTCAGAGCAGTTCCAAAGCGCTGAAGATGCTGAGCAAGCGCAAGAAATTCAGCGTAAAGCACAAGAAGAAATGGTGTCAGCTGTGAATGATTCTGGTCTTTCACCGCAAGAGTACAACACCATTGTTCAGCGTATTCAGCAAGACGAAGAGCTACGTGCTCGCTTGCAGGAAATGACTGAATAAACGCGTATTAATCAACACGCAGCAACAAAAAAAGCCAACCCCAAGGTTGGCTTTTTTGTGTCCGTTGTGTCGGATGTTATACCGACCAATGTGCCACTTAATTCACGTGAAGCGCTTTTAAGCGTTTTAGCAACTCGCCAGCAACTGCCTCTGAACTTGCCGGGTTTTGCCCAGTAATTAAATTGCCATCCACCACGGCCAATGGTTTCCAGTCATCAACTTTCTGATACACACCACCGAGTTCTTTCAGCTTATCTTCAAGCAAGAATGGAACAACGTCCGTTAAGCCCACCGCAGCTTCCTCAGTGTTCGTGAAGCCACTGACTTTACGGCCTGCTACTAGCGGCTTACCCGCTGGGGTTTTCACATTCACTAACACCGCTGGCGCATGGCATACCGCTGCAACCGGTTTTTCTTGCTCCCAGAACTGTTGTATCAGGCCAATGGATAGTGGGTCTTCGCTTAAATCCCACAGCGGGCCATGCCCACCTGGGTAGAAAACCGCATCAAATTTATCGGCTGTAACTTCGCTTAATTTGAGGGTTGTCGCAAGCTTCTCCATTGTCTCAGGGTCTTCAAACAAACGCACTGTTGCTGTCGTTTGTGCATCGGACTGTTCACTGTTTGGATCAATTGGCGGCTGGCCACCTTTGGGGCTGGCTAACACCACTTCAGCACCCGCATCTTTAAATGCGTAGTACGGTGCGGCGAATTCTTCGGCCCAAAAGCCAGTCTTATGGCCACTGTCACCGAGCTGCTCGTGCGAGGTTAAAACCATTAAAATTTTCATGAGCTTGCTCCTATTTTTTTACTTCGTGTTAGAGTTACATGAAAGATACATGGGTGCTAAAACATACCTTTTCAAGTAAGGAAACGATCACATGACAATTGCGTGGAAGCCTGTTGAGCCCGCTTACAAAACTTATTTACAGTTAATTGTGCTTATCGATATGAGTATTTTGGCGCTCATTGCGATTGGCTTGTATCTGTTCAGCCCGTCAACTGGCTGGCTGCCTAACCCACTATGGCTGGGAATTCCTTGGGCGGTTTTAACCTTATTTTTCGGCCTATTCTGGTCATCACGTCGATTTCAATTTACCGCTTATGCAAGCACCGATGTGTCCATGCACTTGCGCCGCGGCGCATTATGGCGCTTAACCCGCGCTGTACCGCTGAATCGCATTCAACATGTGGAAGTGCGCCAAGGGTTTATTGAGCGTCTGCTTGGGCTTGCGCACCTGACGTTATACACCGCCGGCAGTGGTGGTGCAGATTTAAGTATACCAGGGCTAAAACTGGCGACTGCGGAAGCCATGAAAGCAGAGCTGGTGAATACTATTGCTGCAGAGCCAGTGAGTGACAAGAACGATGACTGAGTTAACTTGGCAACGCACTTCGCTATTAACACTGGGCTTTTTCGTTGCAAAAGAAATACGGCAGTTTGTCCGTAACATTACCAACTTTATTCCGGTACTCGCCGTAATTTTTGTAACCGATAACGACTGGCTACCTTACGCGGTAGGCGGCGGCTACTTAGTTTTTATTGTGATCAGCGCCATTTTGAACCATCATTTTTTCCTGTATGCGCTTACCGATGACGCAGTACACCTGCGCACTGGGGTATTTGGCAAAAAGAGTCTCACCCTGAAGTATGAGCGTATTCAACAGGCTGAGCTGGATCAGACTTGGTATTTCCGGCCGTTTAATCTAACCATTTTGCGCGTCGACAGCGCAGGCTCAGCTGGCAAGGAAGTTGAAATACCGGGCTTACCAATAGCACTGGCCCAAGACTTACGCCAACGTATGTTGGCGCAAGCGGCAAGCACGCACCGTTCAACCGACGCGGAATCCAATGGCGGTTCGGTGAGTGAAAGCGCACAACACACAGATTTACAACGGAACTATTCGCTCAGTGAAATTGTTCGCGCGGGCATTATGGACAATAAAGTTTTCGTACTGCTGGCCGTGCTTATCTACCCACTTTCGCAAACCGATGTGCTGGAAGAGCAGCTTGTTCCTTGGTTGGAAGCCAACGTAAAATTTATTGAGCAAAGCTTGTGGTTAAATGTCGGGCTGGTGGTAACCGCGCTGCTGGTTTTATTTACCTTAGCTATTGGTGTCACAATTGCCAGTTACTATAATTTACAGTTCACCATTGCTAATCAGCGTTATCAGGCCCGCTCGGGGCTGTTTAGTATTCGCACGGTAAGTTTTCGCTACCATAAATTACAACGCGTACGCCTAAAGCAAAATCTTCGTGGCCGCCTGTTAGGTCGCTTTAGTGCGCGCGTCAGTCAACTGCAACCGTCCGCGCATGCGCAACAACAAGGTTCTGCCGGTGCTTTTGTTCTCCCCGTATTGACGCAAGCAGGCGTGGATGAGCTATGCCATTGGTTGCAACTGCCTGATAGAAGTACCGTGCCATGGCAGCGAATAAGCTCAATTGCGCTATTGAACCCGTCGTTCTGGGTGGCCTTGGTTGCGCCAGCAGTGGCTGTAGTGGGGTACTTTAATTGGCAACCGCCGCAACTTGGGCTGGTTATTGGCGCTCTGGTTTGGGTGCTTCTACAAGCCTACACCGTAGCGCGTTGGCAAAACTATGGCTATGTCATGACTGAAGGCTGGCTTGGTATTAAACGTGGCGTTTTTGGTCGTATTGAAAGTTGGTATCCGCTTTATAAAACGCAGCAGATAGACGTGTATCAGTCGCCGTGGTTACGTTTGCTCGGCTACGCTGACGTTGTTGTACACACCGCTGCCGGCGCACAAGTGATCAAATACCAACCGGCTGAAATCGCATTCAATCTACAACGTGACTGGAGCGCTACTATTGCTAACAACCACCAGCGTTGGATGTAGTTAAATAGCGCCGCAGAGTTCTTCGCTAGCGCAAATGCAATGGTGGCGTGGCATCGTTGTTCTCATACGAAAACAAGCTACGCAACAGTTTGTTACGCTTATCTGTCGACAGTAAATTGTTTTCGTGCCAGCATCAATAACAGTTCATTTTTTGAACACGCTCTTAATATCAGGAATTCACGTAAGGAACTCGCATATGTATACCGATGACGATTTAACGTCTGCCGTGCAAGAAGGGGTTTTGCCGGAAGCGCAGGCGCAAGCTTTCCGTGATTACGTGCAAAAACAACGGCACATGACCATTCAAGACGAAGAGCACTTTCGACTCATTAGTGGCTTCAATGATATTTTTGTCGTGATTGCGGCCGTACTCGCGCTCGTTGCTCTGGGTACTCTGGGTAATACGGTCACCCCTTGGCTTGGCGGCTTATTGGTTGCGGCAGCGGCTTGGGGTATGGCCGAATATTTTACTTTGAGACGACGCATGGCTCTGCCATCTATTGTCTTGTTAGGCTTTTGCTTGGGCGGCGTGTTTTTCGCGATAACCAATAATTTTGCTGTTTTGGATAGCCCTGGTAGCATTTCATTGCTGGCATTTTTCGTCACCACGCTGGTCGCTGTTGCGCACTGGTACCGTTTTAAAGTACCGCTCACGTTAGCTGCAGGACTCGCCGCATTCATTGGCATTTTAGTCTCGGCGTTATCCATGGTGTTTGCGTTTTCCGATACGTTACTAAAAGTTACCTTGTTTGCTTGCGGTGTGTTGGTATTTCTCTTGGCGCTGCGTTGGGACAGTCGTGATCGGCAACGACAAACCCGACAGTCAGACGTGGCGTTTTGGTTGCACTTATTGGCGGCCCCATTATTGGTGCATCCTATCTTCGTGACTTTAGCGGATAGCGATTTTGATGTTAGCGTAACCCAAGCTCTGATTACTCTCGTGCTTTACCTGGTGCTTAGTGCGATGTCGCTGATTCTTGATCGACGTGCGTTGATGGTCTCGGCCTTGTCATACGTTATTTATGTGTTTGGTGCGCTGCTGACAAGCTTCGGTGTGGTGAATTTAGGTGCAGCAATTATTGGCTTGGTCATTGGCTTCGGGTTGTTATTGTTGTCAGTATTTTGGCATCCACTTCGGGTTCATTTGATGCGCATGGTGCCTGAAAAAATTCAATTGCTGGTGCCGCCCATCCGCTAATCAACCGTCAGCGCAGTACTTTCTAACAGGCGAGCCTGCCACTCTGCAATGGGCGCTGGCTTGCCGAACAAAAAGCCTTGAAACTTGGTACACCCCATTGCCTGCAAATGGTCGCGTTGCTTGACGGTTTCGACACCTTCGGCAATAACTGACAGCTTCAAGTTTCTACCCAAGCCCAGAATGGTTTGGGTTATGACATCGTCGTTCACATCAGTGAGCATATCGCGTACAAACGACTGATCAATTTTTAACTGGTACAGCGGAAGTTGCTTCAAATAAGCCAATGACGCGTAGCCGGTACCGAAATCATCCAGTGAGAAACGCACGCCCAGATCACCCAGCTTGTACATGCGCTTCACGGTCACGTCGACATTGTCAATTAACATGCCCTCTGTAATTTCAAGCTCCAACAACCCCGCCGGAAGTTTTGCTTCGCGCAGGCAATGCTCAACTTGAGTGACAAACCCGCCGTGGCGAAATTGCCGTGGGCTAATGTTCACTGCCAACGGAATATGCTTCAGCGCATCCATCGTTTGCCAATCGCTAAGCGTTCGACACGCCTGTTCGATGACCCAAGCACCCAGCGGAATAATGAGCCCACTTGCTTCAGCAATTGGAATAAATTCTGCCGGAGAAATTGAGCCGAGATCAGGATCTGTCCAGCGTAACAGCAGTTCTCCAGCAACCACTTCGTGACGTTCATTTACCTGCGGTTGTAAATGGACTTCAAGCTCTTGATGTTTCACCGCACGGCGCAACGCAGATTCAATTAACATGCGACGGTTAATATTTTCTTGCATTACCGGGTTAAAGAAACGAATCGACCCGCCCCCCTGAGCTTTTGCTTCAGAAATGGCCAAGTCTGCATTTTTTAGAAGCCCCGCCACGTCGTCTTGGCTGTCAGAAAACATCGTGACGCCAATGCTGGCGCTTGTGGTATGGGTTATGTCACCCAAATCATAAGGTTCAGCCAACAAATCCAACAATTCACGCGCCCAATTGCGAACATCCAATACCGCCTGATCGGTGTCCTGACTGATATCTTCTAAGATAACCACAAAGTCATCCGAGCCCAGTCGTGCTGCGGTATCGGTGTCGTCTATGCGTGCCCGAATTCGCTGTGCCACCTGCTGTAGCACGTTGTCACCAGCTATGTGACCCAAGGTTTCGTTAATAATGGTAAAATCTGTTAAATCAATTGTTAATAATGCGCCGTCGTATTGAGTTCTATTGGCACTGGCTAATGCATGTTCTAAGTTTTTTAATAACAGCTTACGATTCGCTAAGCCGGTAACGGTGTCGTAATACTCCAACTGATTTAACGACTCTTTAATCGTAATATGTTCAGTGATGTCCGTTGAAATACCGCACAGCGCATAAACACTGTCGTAGGCGTCACGCAACGGGATTTTTACTGATAAAAAGTGGCGTACCGAACCGTCAGTGGTGACATTGTCTTCTTCATTCGAAACTCGCAGACCCTGTTCAATAACACGCATGTCATTTTCGCGTAGGTGCGTGCAAGTTTCTTCATCAAAAAATGCTGTGTCACTCTGTCCGATGATGCCTGCCGTGGTAGTACCTAAATAATCGCAGACCTTTTTGTTCGCATACTGATATTTCAGTTCTTTATCTTTAATAAAAATATAGGCTTCAACGGAATCTAAAATGGTATTGAGCTTCAATTCACTGTGAAATAACTCCAGTGTTCGTTGCTTAACGCGGCGGCGGAGCCATAACAATACCCCTAACACCAACAACAATGTCGACACGAGCCCAACAACTAGAGCCAAAGGAAACAGCGGAGACTCTTCTTCCATCGCGCGCCAGCGTTTTAGTGTCTTAAACAGCGGAGAGTTGGGGTCTTGCTTCCACGTATTGATGTACGTGTCGATGGTGTTCAAAACAGGTTGCATGGCGCTGTTGGTTGCAACAACAAACAACCGTGCCGGCTGAAACATCACCGGCGTTGCTTCTAAATTGAGTTCCCGCGCGCGCTGATCGCCATAGAGATGGTTGGCAGCCACGGCGTCGGCCATGTCATTCACAACGGCCTGAAAACCTTCGTCAAACGATGTTACAGGAACCAAGGTGACATCAAGCCCGAAGTTTTCGGCAATGTTCACTAAATAATTTTGCTGTATTGAGTTTTCCAGCACCGCTATGCGAATATTATCAAGATCAAGCAGGGTGGAAATTTTCAAGCTACGCTGGCCGTAAAGCTGAGACCACGAATGCAAAATTGGGGTTTCGTGGAAAATAAAGCGTTCATCGCGCTTCTGATTTATAGCAACGTCTGGCATTAAATCAATTTCGCCTTGTTGCAGCAGTTGCAGGCACTCGTTCCATGCGCACGGAACCGCTTGGACTTGCCAACCTTCTTGTTCTGCAATCTCCTGAAACAGGTCGCCAAATATTCCAGAAAGTCGATCATTCTTTAACAAAATTTTAGGCGGGTTGTCGTAAACACCAACGCGTAGGGTGGATTTTTGCGCCAAAGCTGTCTGCCCAAAGGCGAGACAAGCTGCGGCCGCAAGACAGGCTAAGCCTAAAGAGTTCCGCAAGCAATTACCTCAAAATAATGAATGAAGTTAAACATATAGCAGCAAAACCCAATTAAAACCAGCGCCGCACATGTTTCCGATAGTCTAAAAATGCCTGACCGAACTTACTTTCTAATATGCGCTCTTCGGGAATGATTTGATAGCGGTTTATGTACAAAACATAGACAACTAACCACGCTAGGGCGGGTAGGTTGCCGATTTGCACGCCCCACCCGGCAAGAGCTAGCAAGAAACCAAGATACATCGGGTTGCGTGTGAATCGGTAAATGCCATGTGACACCAGTGCCGAGCTGGCATTTGGGTCCATCGGGTTGGCTGTAGTTTTCGCCTGTCGAAACGCAACAACGCCAGCGACTGCAATCAATGCGCCAATGGCCACTAATGCAACAGCTAATGATTTGGCATCGGTAAAGTGCCACGGCTCCATTGGTATTAATCGTGCCGTTAACGCCATCAAGCCGGCTGTCGCTGCGACAACAATCACGGGCGGTACTTTCAGTTCTAATGTGCGCATTTATTCTTTCCTTTTTCCAACGGGATATTTTGTTAAAATAGCTTCCGCTATGTCACACAATACAATTGCTCTAAATCAACAAAGCCAACCACTAGACCATCTCGAATCGGTCTGGTTATTCGGCTATGGCTCTCTGATTTATAAAGCGGATTTCCCCTTTATACAACGTCGACCGGCACGAATTCATGGTTGGGTACGGCGTTTTTGGCAAGGCTCCCATGATCATCGTGGCACGCCTGAGCAGCCCGGCCGGGTCGCAACGCTAATAGCAGACCCTGGCGCGGTATGCGCCGGCATGGCTTATCAGGTAACTCCCGACGTGTTTGCGCACCTTGACCACCGCGAAAAAAATGGCTACTTGCGCTTTTTTACTGAATTTGAATGGCTTGACGGCTCGGGCTCGGTAGAAGGCTTGGTTTACGTTGCAGGCCCTGACAACGAAGCGTTCTTAGGGCAAGCCAATGAAACCGATATTGCAGCACATATTGCCGCATCTGCTGGCCCAAGCGGCCCCAATGATGAGTATTTATTGAAGCTGGCCGATGCATTGCGTGAACTTGGCGAGCATGATGAACATGTTTTCGCGATTGAACAAGCTCTCAAGCAACTGAGCTAAATGGATTTTCTGGGCGGCTTTTCAGAAATATAAATGGTAATCACACCCTCAATAACAAGCGTACCATCACGACGAAAGCCTTGCACTGTTACTGGCAAATCACCGAGTTTCCACGCCTGTGGATCAGTGCTTGCGACAATACGAATATCGCTATCAGCCTTGGCGGTGTAGTTAACCGTCATGCCTTTCGGTATCCACCGCAAGTGCTTGGGTATGGACGCTTCAGCGAGCGCCCCCATGGCCATTTCAAGGCCATTGCATAACGCGATAGCATGCACTGTACCGATATGATTTTGCACTGCTTTTCGCTTCTTGAAGGTCAGTTCGCAATGGTTAGGTTGCAGCTCGGTAATGGTTGGCTTTATCGACTTAAAATAAGGCGCTTTTGCCGCAAACATGCGCGAAAACAACGCGCGCCCAAACGGATAACTCAGTGTTTTGTGGTAAAGCTTTAATAAGTAATTGTCTGTCATATTTTTGGCCGTACGACAACGCAAAGCGCTTAAATGTTTAATAACAAAAATCCAATGCCGATTCGATTCTGACGATGATTGTAGTCCAATAGGGTTTCACCATAGCCGGAAAAAATTTGGATATAAAAGCGCAAACCGTCTGGTTTTTCCGAGTTCAATGGGTGGGTAAAATCCAGACGCCAGGAACCTCTGTCCCACGACAGCTCTCGTGTAATCCGTGTGAGGCTGTAGGTGCTCAAGGCATTGCGCCACGAAAATCGATTTTCAAAGTTACCGCGAAAACGAATTAAATCTGGATTGTCGTCGTCATCGCCGGTTTCATTCACGCGCTGCTTCCATGTCGACTCCCAAACCACGGGCCCCCATTCAACAGCACCGCCAAAATACACATAATTCCAACTGCGTGAATCGGGCTTCCGTTGGCCGTTTGATTCATGAGCAAAACCTGCCTTCGCAAACCGTATTCGTGCATTGCCTGGAATAAAATCCCATTCGTCTTGCCACGGCAAAATGTAAAACACTTCCGGTTTATAGTCGGTGCTGCGAAACGGTGACGAATCATCAGAATTCCATGCTTGCCACAGTGAGGTTTGTGAATAAGCGACCCAAACATCGCCGCCAAACACCAGGTTTTCAAACAGTTTGGTTCGCAGTGACAGTTGCAGTTTAACTTCGGTGGGTTGGTAGCTTTCTAATGGCGTACCCGGCCCTCGAGTCGGCGACATCGGTTGTTCATTGGTGTCTGAACTGTAATGCGCTGGCAGGATAAAATTGGGTTGAAAGGTTCGCAAATCAAAAATGCCGCGCTTTTGATCTTGGCCTAAATCCCAAAAACGACCTACAAGATCGGATTCTTTGAACGCCTCAGCATCAAGTTCCTCTTGCGATTGTTCTGTACTGGTATCTTGTGCGTATGCAACGTGCGAAAAAGCCGCAACAACAAGCGCTACGGCACAACTACGCCACCACATAATACTTCTCCACCAAATCAGCACCGCAAAGCTTCGCTGGTGTGTAGAAGCCACCTGCTGGACTATGCGTCAAAATATATTGGGCCACATCAACCGCACCATGACTGGTTAGCCTGTAACCATTCATCACTGTAATTCGCAGCGTCTCGGTAACACCTTGAGCATTTTTGGCTTCACCCCAGACATAGGTAATAGCCTGCTCCAATTGTTTTTCATTCGGCCCAGCCGGTTGCTGCTCAACTTTTTTCTCAAGGAATTTCTTAACCGTTTCCAAACGCAGCAACCAACGAAACCAATTTAACCGTTTTAATTTTTTTACTAAATTCGGCGAGGCTGGAATGTACACCTCAATATTGGGAATGCCGGTGGTGTAATACGCCGTTGAAACATCACCCCAAGGAATTGTCATGGCAAATTTTTCGCCATTACCAAAATCTATGCTACGCGTATGGTAAGCCAATGGCACTGACGTGATTTTACCGTCACGCCGCACCGCGCCACCTTCGCCAAGACGGCGCACACTGGTTTTCGCCGTGCCGCGACTCATGCGCGAGGCTGAATCAAACCCTAACGTCAATTCTGTTGCGTCGGGCAATGCTTGCTTCAATTTAGCCGCAACACAGTCGGTTGGAATCACGTCAAAACCTACACCGGGGCAAAGCACCACGCCAGCTTGCTGCGCACGCTCGTGACAGGCATGCGCGTACTCAAACACACTCAATTCACCGGTAATGTCCACGTAATGGGTTTTGCTTGCCAAGCAGGCTTCTATCATTGGCGCAGCGGTAATTTCGAATGGGCCCGCGCAATGCACAACAAGATCAACATCTGCTAACGCGCGTTGCAGCGCGGTTGAATCACTTAAGTCAACAATGCATGAGGGCAGTTCAAGTTGCCCGGCGAGTTTATGGATTGCCTCGCTATTGCGTCCAGCAAGAACCGGTTGTAAGCCTTGTTGCTTCGCATACTGGGCCACCAAGGCTCCGGTATAGCCGTTCGCACCATAAATCATCCATTTCATTGGAATTTCCTCAACTTTTAATCGTTGCTTTAGTGTAGCAAGAACGGCCCCGATTAATTGGTTTCGCCAGTTATTTTTCTCTAAGTTTAGATACCGTGGTGGTCGCATTGTGCATACGGGCTGCTGCTGCCACTTCTTTACTGACGATAGTTTTGCCAATCGGTGATAATGCTACGCCCGCAAGTTTTAGATGCTGAATACCGAATGGAATGCCGATGATGGTGATAAATAGTGCAATGGCGGACACTAAATGACCCAGCGCCAGCCACCAACCCAGGAATATAAACCACAGAACATTGCCCAGGCAGCCAAACCCGCCGGTGCCCAGATCGCTCTTTTGGGTGAGTTCTTCGCGGCTAATGGCTTCTTGGCCAAATGGAAAGAAGGAGAATAAACCAATCACAAAACACGAGCGCCCCCAAGGAATGCCGACAATGGTTACAAACGCGAGAACACCAGCTAACCACCAGCCTAGCCCCATGATCGCGCCACCCAAAATAAACCACAACACGTTCCCTAATGTACGCATGTTACTTTTCCTTTTCTAAACTGCTTCAACGGCTTTAGTGTAAAGCGCAAAAGCTTTGTAAACCACCTCGATATTTTTTGCCACTTTACTATGTTTAGTTGCAACAACTTATAAAACAGGAGGTTTTACATGAAAACAATCACAACGTTAATTCTTGCATTCCTTGCAACCGTATCGTTAGCTGCTTGCTCGCAACAGGAGCAGGATGACACGCGCGACAAGGCACAGTCTTCGTTAGAACAAGCGACCGAGGCCACCAAACAGGCCGCAAGTGACGCTGCTGATTTCACCCGCGACACCGCAGAACGTACTGGCGACTTTCTTAGCGACAGTGCCATTACAGCACGGGTAAAAACAGCGTTGTTTGAGGCTGACCAGCTCAGTGCTAGCGCCATCAATGTTGAAACCATTGATGGCAACGTTGTACTCAGCGGCGTGGTGACAACCAGTGAAGAAGCTGATTTAGCAGCACAGCTCGCAAGCGGCGTTGAAGGTGTTAAGTCTGTCGAAAATGACATTGAAGTGCAGCAATAACTGAGTAGTTACCCCCCCATGTAGCGGCGCTAAGTAGCGCCTCTTTTTTATGCGTAATCGGTT
>NZ_JBLWWR010000014.1:0-51359 GCF_048267825.1 Pseudidiomarina sp. | reverse complement strand
GGCTTCCCCATGTGAGAGTAGGACACCGCCAGGCTTTAAATCGAGAACCCCGAGCAAACGCTCGGGGTTTTTTTATGTCTGAAAAACAAACGCGTTACTGGTTAATCGTTATTGGTTATTCGAAAAAAAGAAAAGACCACTTCGAGCAACGATTAACGAATAACGAATAACGATTAACGCCTTCTCACTTTTCTATTGTATAGAAGATATCGCCGCCTTGAGATTGACCACTGGTTGTAGTCTCAATGATCAACTTCTCAGAGAGTAGATAGCGTATTAAGAAGCTATTGGTATTCTCAAATAAGCCCACGCCATACTTCACGTATAATCTTGGTGATAAGTACTTGCCCACGTAAAATGACGTATCGTTCGGGTTCATGGTGGAATCAATACCAAACTCATCAAACCCAAAGGTATCTTGTAAGGACTCTCCGAGTAAATCTGTTCCCTTAGACCCTAACAGTATCAGCGCTTGTAACTGCAAGTTCTCATTGCCAGTAGAACTCACTCCAGAACCTCGACCGAGTATTAAGTACGACAAAACTTCACTGTCAGGCATTGCTGGCGTTGAATACAGCCGGAAGTCTGGCTCTAGGAGTGTTCCGCTAATTTGTGCGCCAACCGAAACCTGCTCTGTCGAGATAATATTTTCCTGTGCTCGAACAACCCGCAAATCCAAACCTGGATTAGCGATTGGCCCACCGCTATAAATTAAAGAACCGCGCTCAATTTCCAAACGTTGGCCATACAACTCATAAAAACCTTTGGTCACCGAAACACCGCCGGTGGCTGTTAAAGCACGCGTTGGCGTTTCTGAAACTCGGAGGCTTCCAGCTAGTTCACCTTCAAAACCAAAACCAGTCACCTGAATTTTATCCCCCAAGGTTACCCTTACGTCGGCATATAAAGGATAAAGAGAATCGCTTTGTTGCGTTACAGGTTCGCCATTTTCAAATACTTTCACATCTGCAGAGGGCGTGGTTGCAATCTCGCTCAGTTCCGGTTGATCAATTACAGCGTACGGAATGAGCACTTCGCCGGTAATGTCGATACGTTGATTCTTTACCCGAATATTGATATTCGGGCTTACATCGATAGTGGCTGTTGGTAACTGAACAGCACGGAAGCTTTCGCCTTCAATTTGTAAATCAAGTTCAGTTGCCAGCGGCTGAACATTACCTTTTATACTTATCCAGCCATCACCTGATTGCGCTTGGCCATCGAGCGTAATTGAAGCATCTACATTTGGCGTGTCAAAAGCCGCGATTCTGACATCGGTAAGCAGCAAACCACTTTGTGTAAAGCCAATCTCTTTTGCTGCAAGCTCAACTGAACCGGTTATTTCAGGTGCTTTGGCGTTGCCGCCAATAGTGATTAGGGCTAATGCTTGGGCCTCTTCATACCGTAAATCCGGCAATACCCACTGCAATACCGTTAGATCATGCAACTCCATGATGATTTCACCTTTCAGCGCAGCAACATCGGTGAGATCACTGATAGTAATGTCGCCAATAACAAGACCACGGTCGTCCTCTAATTCAGCAGTAACTTCTGCTTTGATAGATTCGGTATTTCCGGCCCAGTTAATTCGCCAGTACTCAAATCGCGTGCTCACTTCTTCATCAAGTGCGAATAAAACAGTACGCTCACTACCGACATTACCTTCAGTGTGATCGAGCGTCCAAGTCTCTGTGTCATACACAATAGTGCTATTAAGAGTTGCGAGTCCCCAAATTCTTTCAGCCACCTCAGCAGACCTAAATCTGTTGAGTAATGCTAATGGCAGATTCGCACCATTAATTTGTGTGGTTTGCTTTGTGCCTTTAGATGCACTTGCTAAACACAGTTCAGCTGCTGCGGTTCTCCCATCAGAAATAACGCAAAAATCCGTTACCGAAAAGGCAAGTGGCTGATTGACTGGTAAGTTAATTGTGGCTGGCTTATTGGTTTGCCATTGGCCAAAGTCGGGGTGATCGGCATTAAAATCTTTAACCTCTATTCGTAACGACTTATCAATTTGACCAACGACAGCTAATTCCACGTCAAGCGTTCCCGCCAAATAGTCGTTGTCATAAAGCGCCTCGAGGTTGGGTATCTTAACCAATGCGGATAGTGGTGATTCCTTCGTCATAGCGCCATCAAGCACAACCTCATTATCCATCCAAGAGATATTGAAATTATGGGCGCTCAGGCGATTGCTGAGGAAAGACAATTTACCGTTTGCAGATAGTTCGGGGTCACTGTAGCCAGCTAACTCAGGCGGGAAGGCACTGAGATTTTTTATATCGACCTCTGCGTTGAGTTCGGTTTGCCAGTTGGCCTGTGCAGAAAACTCGGTAGTAATTAATTTGGAAGTAATGGTAGCAACTTCAAAATCAACACTTTCTGCGCTTCCTCGGCCATAAAAATCGATATTAACTGACTTATTATCTGCGTAAGTACCCTGCGCTAAAAGCTTGTGCGTATAGGCTGCTAAGTTGCCGCGCACTTCGCCCACGGCCGATTCAAAATATACAGACTGCGGAACCAGTTCATTCGGAACTGCGAGGCGCTTCGCGGTGAGATTTAAATCGAACTCAACCTGCTCTGGCGCATTGGTAGCTTGCAGATAGTTTGAAACGACACCTTGTAGCTCAACAGCCCCCAGCTCTTCACCAATCTGGTTTAGCTCTAATCGCTCAATCATAATTTGCTGGTTGTCGACTGTTGCAAGGGCACTTGTCGAGCTATTGCTTAACCACTCATATAATGCTGAATCTTGCTCCAGGAACATCGGTAAGAAAGGCGCGACCGCTAGCTCACTGACCTCAACCTTGCCAAGCCAGCTAGGGTTTTCAAACAAATCCTTTATATCTATAGAAGCCGTTTGCTGCCGGGCATTGGCTGAAACGCTAAACGCGTTCTCGACACGTAAGTGTTTAACGTCGCCGACTAGTGTCGATTGACCAGACACCGCAGCGATCTGTGCACCTTTAATAGGGTCAGCCATGGACCACTGAGCGCTAAGCTGCAATGGGTATGTGCCAGATGTTTGAACTCGTCCAGAAACCGTTGCATCGATGGCTTCATAAGTTATTTGTAGGTCGGGTATGGAGAGTTGATCATCTTTCCATGCCAATTGCCCACTCAGGTCGGGGAGTGGAGTTGTCGTTTCTGGTGACGTGTACGCGCTGTTCGTGGCGCTGAACTGGTTAATCACCAGGTGAATTGGCAACTGAATATCTGGCAACGTAATTGGGGTATCAGTTGACTGAGGCGCAGCGGTACCGGTTGTTTTGAACAGCAGCTTCTCAGTGTAAACTTCCTCAAATACCAATCTATTCTCTATGAGCTCGGTCGGTTGCCAGGAAATTCGTAACGTATCAGCAGATAGCTGCCATTGTTCGTTTTCTATCGCTAAACCGGTTAATTCAAGTGAACTCAGTAGGTTCCCTTGTATGGCCGTATAACTGATTTCCAGATGCGTGAAACGCGTAGACTGGTCGATGACAAAGCGCGAGCCATTGGTGGTCATAAGCAAAGCCACTATCGCGCTTGGTATAACCACGAACAGAACCACAATGACCCAGGCGAGATACTTCACAAACTTCATAGGTCAGGCCCCAGCGTCAAGTGTAAGCGCCATGGGTTACTTGGTTCGTCCATGGCCATAGCTAAATCTAACCGCACCGGACCGATGGGGGAGACCCAACGAATACCAAAACCGACCGATTGTTTAAGCCGATCGTTCCAGTCCATCATACTGTTACCGATATCGGTAAAAAGGGCGACCCGCCAGTTTGATTTGAAGGCATAATCGACTTCAATAGAATTTGCTGTCATAAAGCGACCACCAACGACAACACCGTCAGCATTTGTGGGACCAAGCTGTTGGTAGGCGTATCCGCGGACGCTATGATCACCACCGGCAAAAAATCGCAATGTTGAACCCAGCGCATCAAAATCATCTGTCTGTAAAGCACCAACTTCACTTCGCATAAGCACACGCCATTCGTCGCTCAGCCGATGTACCCATTTTGCACTTAACTTGACCGAGGCAAAATTTGTATCCGCCAGAACATTCTCATGGGCGCCCTGTAGCATAATCGAGATACGGTATCCGTCATCAATTATGTTGCGGTTTGCTGGCAGGCTGGAGCTTTCGATAAGACTCCATTCAACCGAGGGAATAAGAAAGTTTGAACTGGAGGTCGGCTCATCACCGAACGAAAAGTCTTCGCGTTGATAAGCTAACTGGTACGTGCGATGCCAACGGTCATAATGTCTTATGTCTTTAAACGAGGCACGGTATAACTTGGAGCGCTGCGCTTCAAAGGAGCGATCGGTTATCTCACCATTAAAACTATAAGAGTCTCGCGCTGGGTCATTCCCCGGAATGATGTAACTTACATAGCCGGTATTTTGTACTTCAGATAAACGAATTACGCTACTCAAACGATGACCACGATCGTTCACCCAGCGTCGATCGAAGCCCATGGTAATACGTGCGCCCGTATCAGTACCATAGCCTAATCCGACTTGATAACGGTCGCGCTTATTTGGCGATAGGGTTACATCAATAGGCACTTGATTGGTTGTTGCTTGATCCCAGCGGGGCGACACCTCAACGGTGCTAAAGTACTCACTTCCCGCCAAATCAACTTGCAAATCAAGCAGTGCGCGCGTGTTAAATGGCTCACCGCGCTGGTGATGGATGAAGCGTTCAAGCAGGCTCTCATTAAGAAACGAACAGCAGAAAGAGGTCTCACCAAATAAATAACGTTCGCCTGACTCAAATACCAGCGTGATATTCGCAATCTGCTTGTCGCGCTCTACTTTAATACTATGTGTCGAAAACTGGGCATCATAATAACCACGTTCAGCCGCCAGATTACGTAATCCGGACTTTAAACGTTCATAGGCTTGGTGGTTAAACGGTTGGCCACGGGAGGGAAGTCTTTCCTCAAGCAATTTCTGAAATGCGGCATCATATTGTGCACTGCCGGTGAGCTCAATATTTACATCACCATAAGTGGTGACGGGGCCAACGTCGACGGTATAGAGCACCGTCCAGGTGTCGTCACCCTCAATAACTTCGCTCTTTACTTGGGCGTTATAGAAACCATAGGGTTCTATGGCTGTTAGGAGTTCTTGCTCGCCTTTTCGCGCGAGATACCGAACTCGGAATATCGATGGGACTGTTTGGCCCTCGAGTGCCTTGATACCAATGTAAGCTCTTGCATTCTGCAGCAGTTGCCCCTCGATTCCTTCAATCCGTACAGCAAGTTTTGCATCACTTTGCTCCCACGACGACTGCGCATAGCTCACTTGTAAAAAGCATAGTGAGACTATCATTAGCATTCCCTGAAAAAAGCGACCGCAAACACCCATGAATTACCTTTCAAATAAGTACGTACAAAAACAGCAGTATAGCACCCAGCTCACGGTGAAGTGGTGAAAAATGCCGCAGTTAGGCGATAGAACATTACAAATAGCTTGCCAGAGAATGTTTGGCCAGTATAATTCAGACCTTGATTGCAGGGGTGTAGTTCCAATTGGTAGAACAGCGGTCTCCAAAACCGACGGTTGGGGGTTCGAATCCCTCCACCCCTGCCAGCTTTTTAATGCTTCCTTATCTTGAGCGTTTGGGCTAGGCTAATCGCATGACAGATCGAACGACTCCTCTTTTTAATAAATCACAACAAAATGCATTAGCAGCAATCGGCCTGCCGCTTTGGCGTGAGCGCACCACAAATGTTGACGTGCCACCAAAGCAGCATGAGCATTGTTATCGCTTAAGCAGTTGGTTAATCGTTACCGATAGCCCACTTCCCGTAAATCGCCCGCAATGGCTGAATGATTTAGTTCGCACGTTAGATCAGGAAAACTCTGGAGCGCTAGCTGAAACGGCGGCAAGTACCATTGAAAACTGGTCGAAAGAACGCATCATTTATTTGTCCTTAGGGCCTGGTAATGTATTCCCGGCTGCAGCTAAACGCGAAACGTGGAACCAGATAGTTAGCCGATCGTTGTGACACCAACACTCCCTATCTCCCTCTTAGACTGGACTCCAGCTGTTGTTGCAGTTGAAGCGTCAGCTGCTGCAGTGCCTTGGTCAGAAATGAATTTAAGATCATGCTTTGCGGCTGAGTATCAAAACTTCGGTATTTGGTCACACGATGCGCGCGAGCTGTACGCTTTTATTCTAGTTCATCAACCCGTTGCTGATGAATGGACCATTATGAACATTGCTGTTGCACCTCAGGCGCAACGGCGAGGCTATGCGGAAGCTTTAGTTCGGTACGTATTGGCGCAGGCCGCTCGACAGTCAGCGAAAGTTTTTTTAGAAGTGCGCTCAAGTAATAATGCAGCGCGTAAGCTTTATCAGAAGGTTGGTTTTCAAGAGGTGGGTTTACGCAAGAATTATTATCCAACCCTGAGTGACACGAAAGAGGATGCGATTGTGATGCTCTGGAACAAACCTACTGAGATTTAATCGGTGTAAGTTGGGCAAAACTTGCTGCGTAAAAGCTGCATAAATCGCATGGTGTCCGGGTCATTAATGGAATAAAAAATAGTTTGAGCTTCTTTCCTGAATTTCACCAACCCTTGTTGACGCAGTACAGCTAAATGCTGTGAGAATGCTGATGGGCTGAGCGGAAAATGCTGGTTTAATTGACCAACACTTTTCTCACCGCCGGCCAAATGACACAAAATTTGCAGGCGGTGTTCGTTAGCAATTGAGCGCAAAAACGCTGCAGCATCTTGTGCTTCACCGGTTTGCATTTCAGCATCCATCAGCATGCTCATAACTCTCTCTCTACTGGTTTGATTGTGCGAGCTCGCGCTCAGTTTTTAATTTAAAAACTTTTCTAAGAAAAATTCTGGCTGGACAAAAGCCAGTGAATGACTGCTGGAATAAATTAGCACCAACAAACACTGTTAACCAGACCCAATTTGGGTGAACCCATACGGTTAAGGCAACAGATAATAGCACCATAAAGCCCGCAAAGGCAGTTAAAGCACGTTCGACACTCATGATATTCTCCGTAATTAAGAAGTTGCTAAATTAGCATAGCTCCAAATTTTGTAATCGCAAAGTGATTTGAATGATTAATTCAGCGATTACTTAAATAACATCCCCCATTTGGCGTACTTTAATTTGAAAGGCTAACGGAGTAAGCTTTACTGCCATACAAAAAGAAGATTCATTATGAGTAACAAAAGCTCACAACAGCACCAGCTGCAGGCCAAAGCAAAAGCGGCAGCAGCGTACGCACACGCGCCCTACAGTCGTTTTAAAGTTGGTGCAGCGTTTGCCTCTGATGCTGGTGAACTCATCACCGGCTGCAATGTAGAAAACGTTTCTTACGGGCTGTCAAACTGTGCAGAACGTACCGCAATTTTTACCGCTGTTGCGCAAGGCGTAGACCTATCTAAAGTTAAACAACTGGTCATCTATACACCAAGTGAGCAAGTCTATTCTCCTTGTGGAGCCTGTCGGCAGGTGATGGCGGAGTTTTTTCAACCGGAAACCGAAGTGATATCTACCTGTGATACGGGCCAAGAAAGTTGGACAGTTGGAACGTTGCTACCGAACGCGTTTTACTTCGATATCGAAAAATACAGAGTTTAATTGCTATGGACATTTCACAGGCAGCGTTAAAAGCGCTTCACTTTACCGATCTTACTTCTTTAAATAACAACGACACGCCTGCAATTATTAGTGCATTGTGCGCCGCTGCTGATACGCCTTTTGGTTCCCCTGCGGCCGTGTGTGTATTTCCAGAAATGGTCGTGTGGGCCAAGCTTGAATTACAGCGGCTAAACTTGCCCCAGGTAAAGGTTGCTACGGTAACTAATTTTCCTTTCGGCAGTGAAGATATCGAGCGAGCAGTTGCTGAAACTGAACGCGCAGTTGCGTGCGGTGCCGATGAGGTGGACGTGGTCTTTCCTTGGCGAGCTTTGCAAGAGGGTAATACCCAGTGTGGTTTTGATTTGGTGTCTGCGTGTAAAACAGCCTGCGGCGATATGGCGCAGCTAAAAGTTATTATCGAAAGTGGTGAACTGCACACCAAAGATCGGATTCGTTCTGCAAGTGAGATAGCGATTGCAGCGGGTGCTGATTTTATTAAGACGTCAACGGGTAAGGTGCCAGTTAATGCAACGCTCGACGCTGCAGAAGTTATGCTAACTGCAATCAAAGCCAGCGGAAAGAACTGCGGGTTTAAAGCTGCAGGTGGCGTACGCACGGCTTCTGAAGCTGCTGAATATCTGGTTTTAGCGGAGTCTATAATGGGGCGTTCATGGCTTACGGCTGATCACTTCCGTTTTGGTGCAAGTAGTTTATTGAAAAATCTGCTAGCGACGCTTGCAGGAAAAAATGTAGCGGCTGGCGAAGGATACTAAATGTTTTTACCCCAAGAAATCATTCGAATTAAACGCGATGGCGGTGTTTTAACGTCCGCCCAAATTAGGTTCTTTGTTGAGGGGCTCACCAAAGGATCCATTTCTGAAAGTCAGATATCAGCGCTCGCGATGGCGATATTTTTTCGTGGAATGACGGCCGATGAAACTGTTGCTTTAACATTAGCCATGCGTGACTCGGGTACGGTGTTGAACTGGCAGGCAATGGAACTTGATGGTCCGGTTCTCGATAAGCATTCAACGGGCGGTGTTGGCGATGTCGTTAGCTTAATGCTGGGGCCAATCATTGCCGCATGCGGCGGTTATGTACCGATGATTTCAGGGCGAGGGTTAGGGCATACAGGCGGTACGCTCGATAAAATGGATTCAATACCCGGCTATCAAACGCTGCCCGATCTTGAAACGTTTCGGAGGGTGGTAAAGCAAACCGGTGTTGCCATTATTGGCCAAACTGGTGATTTAGCGCCCGCTGATAAGCGTTTTTACGCAACGCGAGATATTACCGCGACAGTTGAATCGATTCCGCTGATCACTGCGTCCATCCTGTCGAAGAAGCTTGCAGCAGGTCTCGATGGTTTGGTACTGGATGTAAAAGTTGGTAATGGCGCGGTCATGCAAACCGAGTCCGATGCATCAGAGCTGGCAGAAAGTTTGGTTGCGGTGGCCAATGGTGCCGGTTTAGCGACCAGCGCTATCCTGACGGACATGAATGAAGTGCTGGCTGAGTCTGCTGGTAATGCAATTGAAGTGCGCGAAGCAATTCGGTATTTAACTGGTGAATATAGGGCACCGCGGCTACATGAGGTGACGGTAGCACTTTCTGCTGAAATGCTATTGTTAGGCGGACTGGCCGAAGATTTTAAGCAAGCCCAAAGCAAGGTTGAACATGTTCTATCCAGTGGAGCAGCGGCAGAACGTTTTAGCCAGATGGTAGTGCAGCTAGGGGGGCCGAGTGATTTACTGTCCAACTATCAACATCACTTGCCACTCGCTAAGGTTGCGAAACCTGTATTCGTTAATACCGCTGGATTTGTGACTAAAATTGATACACGAGCCGTAGGAATGGCTGTTGTCGCACTTGGTGGTGGACGCCAGCGTAGCACCGACACCCTGGATTTTGGGGTGGGGCTTGATGCAATTGTGGGCTTGGGAACGTATATAGACAATAAAACACCCGTCGCGATGCTTTATGCTCGCGACGAAGAAAGTTGGGAAGATGCAGCGGAGCGCGTTCGCAACGCTGTAACATTAGCAACTGCACCGGCGGCGGCGAGTAAGGTTATCTACCGCTATATTCGCAATTAGAATTAGCCCCGAACAGGACGGTATATTATGGCGCGTGCAATTATTGTGGTACTTGATTCATTTGGTATTGGTGCGGCGGCTGATGCTGAAAAGTTTGGTGACGTGGGTGCTGATACATTTGGTCATATCGCGCAGGAAGCAGCCGAAGGGCGAGCCGAGGTGGGGCGAACAGGGCCATTGCGCATACCGAACTTAATCCAGTTAGGCTTAGGCGAAGCCTATTACGGTGCAACGAATGAACAACCCAAAGGCATTGAGCCAGCCGCAGAAATAATCGGTCGCTTTGGTTGGGCGCAAGAGTTGTCGTCGGGCAAAGATACCCCGTCGGGACACTGGGAAATGGCTGGCGTACCCGTGCTGTTTGACTGGGGCTACTTTCTTGAGCCAAAGAATTCATTTCCAACTGCGCTACTTGACGCGATTGTTGCGAAAGCGAACCTGCCAGGCTACTTGGGTAATTGTCATGCGTCTGGAACCACCATTATTGCTGAGCTTGGTGAAGAACATATTCGAACCGGTAAGCCCATTTTTTATACATCGGCAGATTCGGTGTTTCAGATAGCATGTCATGAAGAGAGTTTTGGGCTTGAGCGGTTGTACAACCTGTGCGAAATAGCGCGCGAATTACTTGATCCATATAACATTGGGCGCGTTATTGCTCGTCCATTTATCGGTGCGGATGCAGCCACATTTAAACGTACTGGAAACCGCCGCGATTATGCCGTTCCGCCGCCAGCCCCCACGGTTTTGGATAAGCTTGTTCAAGCAGGTGGAGAAGTTATTAGTATTGGTAAAATTTCTGATATTTTTGCGCATCAGGGGGTTACCAAACAGTTAAAAGCAACGGGTATACCGGCTTTGGTTAATACGACTATAGCGCAACTAAAAGAAGCGCCTGACAACAGTATTATATTCACCAATTTAGTCGATTTTGACAGCGACTATGGGCATCGCCGTGATGTCAGTGGTTATGCTGCCGCATTAGAATTATTTGACCAACTGTTGCCACAACTCAAAGCTGCGCTACAACCCGATGATATATTGATACTTACCGCCGACCACGGCTGTGATCCGACGTGGCCGGGTACCGATCACACGCGAGAGTACGTGCCGGTAATTGCTGTTGGCAGCAACATTGAACCTGGTTCCATGGGCCGCAGGGAAACCTTCGCAGATATAGGCCAAACAGTGGCGCAATGGCTAAACCTGGCATCGCTCGATTATGGTAAAAGCTTTTTAACTGAGTAAATATAATCATGACGACACCCCACATTAATGCAGCCAAAGATGCATTTGCGCCAATTTGTTTGCTACCTGGCGACCCCCTTCGAGCTGAATTTATAGCGCGTTCATTTCTAACTGATGCGAAGCAAGTAACCAATGTACGCAATATGTTGGGGTTCACGGGTACCTACAAAGGAGTGCCGGTATCTGTGATGGGGAGCGGTATGGGCATACCATCCTGTTCAATTTACGCGACTGAGCTAGTCCGCTTTTATGGCGTGAAGCAGCTTGTTCGTGTGGGCAGTTGCGGTGCAGTGCAATCGGATATCAATCTTCGCGATATCATTTTAGCGCAGGGCGCCAGTACGGACTCAGGCGTAAATCGCCAGCGCTTTAACGGCTTCGATTTTTCCGCGATTGCTGATTTTGGGCTGCTAAGAAAAGTGGTGGAGCAAGCCGAGAAAACGAACCTCAACGTGCGAGTCGGCAATGTGTTCTCGGCAGATCTTTTTTATCAAGACGATATGTCGCGGCTGGAGTTACTGCGTAAACACGGTATTCTCGCTGTGGAAATGGAAGCTGCCGGATTGTATGGCGTAGCAGCTGAACATGGTGTTGCTGCACTGACCGTATTGACGGTTTCTGATCATATCGCCCGCGATGAAGCAATGAGTTCGAGCGAACGCCAAATAGGTTTTCACGAGATGGTTCAATTGACCCTCGACGCCCTTATTTAAGTGTTAAAAAATACGACCTTCAATAACTTTTTTTAATTCGAAATCGATTCTTATCCCCCAGTAATAGAGGCTATAACCTGAAAGGGGTAGCTTCTACTTACTCCCTCATTTCACTCGTAAACAGGCTGGTTTCAGCTAATCTATGGTCATCAAATAAAGCTTCGAATAGGGGTACTTAAGATGACTAAAGTTAATCAAATTAAATCAGGCATGTTTGTCGGTGCAGCAGCTGCGCTTGCACTTTTTAGCGGTGTCGCTCAAGCCGATGCGGGTGCTGCGGTTTATCAAAAGAATTGCATGGCATGCCATCAAGCAAATGGTCAAGGCATGGCGGCAGTATTCCCACCGCTTGCTGGTAACTCAAACATTACTGATAAGCCTGCGTATGTTGCCGAAACTATCATCAATGGTAAGTCCGGCAAAATCACTGTCAATGGCGCCGATTACAACGGCATGATGCCGCCCATGGGATACATGAGCGATGCAGACATAGCTGCGGTTGTTAATTATGTGAACGAAAAGTTTGCAGGCGGCAGCAAGACTGTCACAGCTGAAGAAATTAAAGCGGTTCGTTAATTAATAATTCGTTATTACTTGGAGAAATCTCATGAAAAACTTTGTTAAAACTGCAGTTGCAAGTGCGCTATTAGTTTCCATTGCTGGTTTACCGGCATTAGCTGATGCGAACGTTCCACTCAAGCATGACAGTGAATACGTAATCGACGGTAAAATTTACGGTATGCCAAAAGCAAAAATCTACCGTGAAGATTACAACGGTCCAGCGGTTGTTGGTGACTATGTAACTATGGTGCCGCACCTTGCTGAGCTTGACTACAAAGGCAATAAAGAACACGAAGTACGCATGGACGTATTTTCGCAAAAAGTCGAAGTAGCGCCAGGTGTTAGCTATAACGCATGGACATTCGGTGGCAGTGTTCCAGGTCCAGTACTCCACGTTCGCGAAGGTGACCGTGTTGTATTCAAAATGAAAAACCGCTCAACAGAAGAAGTGGTAATTACTAAGCCATTTAAAGGTGCAGCGCCATACTACAACCAAGTCGCGCAAAACCAACTGCAAAAACATGAACCTGTTGTAGCGCCAATGCCGCATTCAATGGACTTTCATAGTGGTACCGTAGCAGCCAACGATAAATGGGCAACAATCGCCCCAGGCGAAACAATTGAGTTTGAATGGATTGCAAACTACGCAGGTACTTATATGTACCATTGCGGTACTTCAAGCGTGCTGATGCACACAGCGATGGGTCAATATGGTGCTGTTGTTGTATCACCCAAAGAAGGCTACCCAACTGATAAAGAAGTTGATCAAGAATACGTAATTGTTCAGTCAGAAATGTACCTGTCTGAAATGGGTGATGGCTACATTTACGACCATTCAGCAGCGTTAGCACGTGACCCAAGCCACGTTGTATTTAACGGCCACGTATCAGCCCTAAGCGAGAACCCGCTGAAATCGAATGCCGGTGACCGTGTACGTATTCACTTCTTAAATGCAGGCCCGTCAGGCACTTCAAGCTTCCACGTTATTGGTGCAATTTTTGACCGTGTGTGGGCTGAAGGTGACCCGCGTAATACTTGGTATGGCATGCAAACTGTGCTGCTGGGTGCTAGTAGCAGCGCTACCGTAGAATTTATCGTGCCAGAAGAAGGCGTGTACAAGTTAGTTGACCACGAATTTGCTGATGCTGAACGTGGTGCTGCTGGCGCTTTGTACGCAGGCCCGCGCAAAACTAAGTAATTGAGGTGATGAAATGACTAAGTGGCTGAGTGTTTTGAGTTTATTGGTAGTAGCCAGCGTGAATGCGGACCCGGTAATTATTCCAGCCGGCGAGTATAAGCCTGCCGTATTGTTGGACGAATCCGTTGATACAGTGGTTATGCCAGCTTTCAAGCTCGACGCGATACCAGTCACTTATGCAGATTACTTGGTGTTTACACAAGCCAATAAGAAATGGCGGCGAGATAATATCGCCGCCATCTTCCACGATGGTAACTATTTAAGTGATTGGCCAAATGCAGAAAGCATTCCTGCGAAGCGCGCCGATTCAGCAATTACCCAAGTGTCATGGTTTGCTGCTCGCGCCTATTGTTCGGCCCAAGGTGGACGTTTGCCGACGCTCGATGAGTGGGAATATGCCTCGAATCATCAACTGCAGCAACAAGGGCTAAGCGACAAAGCTTATGCGCAGTTGTTGTTCGGTCGACACAGCAATCCAACTGCCTACGCCCAGCAGTCACTCAACATTGGCTCGGAACAATTGATGCACATGCATGATCGGGTCAACGAGTGGGTGGAAGATTTCCAGTTATTGCTAACTAACGGTGATGACACTGACTTGTTAGCTGGCTCTTGCGGTGATAGTGCGCGGTTTATGGCTGATTTTGGCGATGCCAGCTATGCGACATTTTTCCGCTATCAGTCCCGCAGTAACTATCGCGCACAAAGCACAACGAGCACGCTAGGTTTTCGTTGTGCATATGACATGGAGTAAAGAACGATGAACAAATTAATTTTAGCATTTACAGCTATTTGCTTGGTATCGGGTTCTGCACTTGCGCAAGATCATAGTCAACACAGCCATCATGATCACAAAAACCACACCACGCTTGGTGCTGCCGAAGTAAGTCAGGACGATTCTATTTATCATTTAGATGGTAAGTGGCAGAGTCACACTGGCGAGACCCTAACGTTGGCTGATTTGCAGGGACAGCCTGTTGTGATTTCAATGATCTACGGCAGTTGCACCACCGCGTGCCCTGTATTAGTGAATGATGCGCGTCGCGTTTTCCAAGCATTGCCTGAACAGTATCAGGCCCATGTGAAATTGGTCATGGTAAGCTTCGATGAATACCGAGACACGCCAGCAGCCCTGGCCGAATACGCCGATAAATATGGGCTTGGTGATGATGTTTGGACATTCCTACATGGCGACGATAGCAACATTCGAGCACTGGCGACCTTGCTGGGTGTACGCTATCGCAAACGTTCAGATGGCGACTTTGATCACAGTAATCTCGTAACCGTTCTTGATACTCAAGGGCGTATTGTACAGCGTACTGAAGGCTTAAATCGCCCTATAGAGGACGCTGCAGCAGCATTAATGAAGATAATTGACGACAATCACTTGCTGCATCATTAAGTGACCTAAGCCAGAATTGAGTTAATCGTACAAAAGTGACGCGAATTCGGTTAGAATTCGCGCCACTTTCGTATTCAATTCTGTTCCTTAAGGTAAAAAGAGTCAACGCATGTCAGAACTGGCTAAATCAATTGCAAAAGAAGTAGCAAAACGCCGCACTTTTGCGATCATCTCTCACCCGGATGCGGGTAAAACCACCATTACCGAAAAGGTATTGTTGCATGGGCAAAAGTTACAGAAGGCCGGTACTGTAAAAGGAAAAAAATCAGGTCAGCATGCAAAGTCTGACTGGATGGAAATGGAGAAAGAACGTGGCATCTCGGTCACGACCTCCGTGATGCAATTTCCGTATCGCGGTGCCTTGGTCAATTTACTCGATACGCCGGGACACGAAGATTTTTCTGAAGACACCTATCGAACCCTTACCGCAGTTGACTCGTGTTTAATGGTTATCGACGGCGCAAAAGGCGTTGAGGATAGAACCATTAAATTAATGGAAGTTACGCGTTTGCGTGACACGCCAATTATTACCTTCATGAATAAGCTCGACCGCGATATTCGCGATCCGATTGAGCTGCTCGATGAAGTTGAAAATGTACTCAATATAATGTGTGCCCCAATTACTTGGCCGATTGGCTCGGGTAAGAACTTCAAAGGGGTTTACCACCTTATTAACGATGAAATCATTTTCTACAAGACTGGCCAAGGTCACCGTATCCAAGAGGTTGATGTAATTAAGGGGCTGGATAATCCAGAGCTCGACAAGCGCATTGGTGACTATGCAGACGAGTTGCGGATGCAGATAGAGTTGGTAAAAGGCGCCTCGAACGACTTTGATTTAGAAATGTTTTTAGCCGGTGAATTAACCCCTGTCTATTTTGGTACCGCTTTGGGGAATTTTGGCGTTGACCACATGCTTGATGGGTTAGTTAACTGGGCCCCAACACCACTGTCGCGCGAAACCGACACCGGAGAGGTTATTGAGGCAACACACCCAGCGTTTTCTGGATTTGTGTTCAAAATTCAGGCAAACATGGACCCGAAGCACCGCGACCGTGTGGCGTTTATGCGAATCGTATCTGGTAAGTATGAAAAGGGTATGAAGATGCATCAGGTGCGCATTGGTAAAGATGTTCGTATTGCAGACGCGCTTACCTTTTTAGCCGGCGACCGCGAACACGTGGAAGAAGCTTATCCGGGCGATATCATCGGCTTACACAATCATGGCACCATTCAAATCGGTGACACGTTTACGGGTGGCGAGAAATTCAAGTTTAGCGGTATACCTAATTTTGCACCGGAGCTATTCCGCCGTATTCGCCTGAAAGACCCACTGAAACAGAAGCAGTTGTTAAAAGGCCTCGTCCAGCTGTCTGAAGAAGGCGCTGTGCAAGTGTTTCGCCCATTAAGTAATAATGATTTGATTGTTGGTGCGGTCGGTGTTCTGCAGTTTGACGTGGTTGTGCATCGCTTGAAATCGGAATATAACGTTGATGCTGTTTATGAAAGTATTAACGTAGCTACCGCGCGTTGGGTAAGCTGCTCGGATGCGAAGAAACTTGATGATTTTCGTCGTAAGGCGGAATCAAACTTGGCGCTCGACGGTGGCGACAATCTTACTTACATTGCACCAACAATGGTTAACCTCAGTTTGGCTACCGAACGCTATCCGGAGATTGTGTTTAGTCACACGCGCGAACATTAACCTATTTAAAATGGTCGGAGGGCGTTATGAAATTATTTGATAGTCATTGTCATCTTGATTTCGACGCCTTCGCATCAGACCGCAAAGACGTTGTTGCTCGCGCCTTAAATGTAGGGGTTCGCGCAATCTTTGTACCTGGTGTTTCACGGCGACAAAGCTTAAGCAATTCGAGCAGCGATAACCAATGGCCGGACGATTGCGCTGGTGTCGCGCTGCTGCAAGGCTTTGGGCTGCATCCGTATTTTATTCATCAACATCAAGATGATGATTTACAGTGGCTGGCGCAGCAACTGGAAAGCAACCCCACAGCAGCGGTTGGTGAAATTGGACTGGATGCTTGCTGCGAAGACTACACAACGCAAACCCGATTATTTACCGCACAAGTCGACCTCGCCTGTGAGTTTCAACGTCCAGTTGTAATTCACCACCGTAAAACACAGCCAGAATTATTGCGTGTGCTTAAGCAGGCTCGCAGTAAACTGCCTGAAAACCCAGGTGTAATTCATGCTTTTAGTGGCAGCAAAGAGCAGGCCAATACGTGGATTGAGCTTGGCTTTATGCTCGGTGTTGGCGGTACCATTACTTATGAACGAGCCAACAAAACGCGCACGGCACTGGCGCAAGCACCGCTGTCGAACATTCTGTTAGAAACCGACTCACCTGATATGCCAATTTCGGGGTATCAAGGCCAACGCAATGAACCGGCACACTGTATCGACGTAGTGCGTACGTTGGCGGAATTGCGGGAGGAATCTGTCGAGGAGCTCGCTGCAGCAACCTGGAACAACGCGTGTCGTTTATTTGGTTGGCACGGCTGAGCGTCGGTAACGCCATCGGTTGAATGTGATGGCGATAAACACGCCCGCAATAATTGCAAAAAGCAGCAAAAATTGACCATAGAAGGTCAAATAGGCATGAGTTTTGACAGGTTCTTGCAGCAATAACGTTTCATCTATGGTTAATGTTAAGTAGCCGATTACCTGAGTTTCATTGGTGATTTCTTCCACGACGGTTAAAGCCTGTTGAACTTCATCGGTATCGCTTAATGAAGTCGACTCGACGACGTTTTGGCCATAGCGGTTTTGAACTTGGGCTGAGGCAACAAACGGCTGCTGTTGTAGGTTATTGACCAACTCTTGCAAGTTCGCTATCTGATCAGTTTCAAGCCAGTAGTGAGCTTCTGATGCGGCCTGTTCAGCTGTTAGGCTGACTAAGGTGTGGCTGTGCGCTTGAAACTCCTGCAAACTGGTTGTATGCATAGCAGTCCAAGACTGTTCAATGAGTAGTATGATAAGCACAGCCAAGCCCAATCGACGGCCACGCCGATAGACAAGTTTAAATAGGCTGTTAACATGAGTAGGTATTTTTATCATGGGTCAAATATACGTTGATATGTATGAACTTCGCAACAAAATTAACGCCAGAGGCTAAAGCTTGATGCTCGATTTTTCTAAGCCGGGACTTGCCATTTTTGATATGGATTCAACCCTAATCACCATTGAGTGCATTGATGAAATTGCCGCGATTGCGGGGTGCAAGCGCGAAGTTAGTCTTATTACCGAACGCGCTATGCGCGGTGAACTGGATTTTGCAGAAAGCTTAAAGGCGCGCGTAGCAAAGTTGCGCGGCGTGCGACGCACTCAACTCGAGCAGCTGTTTGATCCCATTCCATTTACGCCCGGGGCGCAAGAATTACTATACTGGTTGCATCAAAAAGGATGGAAAACAGCTTTAGTTTCAGGTGGGTTCACCTGGTTTGCTGCGCCGGTAAGCCAAACGCTAAAGTTCGATTTTTGCCTTGCGAATCGCTTGGTATGGGACAACGACGTGCTAACCGGTGAAGTTGAAGAGCCCATTGTTGATGCTCGAATCAAAGCCGAATGTCTCGAGCGCTGGGCCAGTGAAGCGGATATTCCGATGCATCAGACATTAGCCGTTGGCGATGGTGCGAACGATATTCCGATGCTGAACGCTGCCGGTTTTGGTGTTGCATTTTGTGCAAAACCAAGCCTGCAGGAAATTGCAGACTTGATCATTGATGAGCCTGACTTAATGGCCATAGTGCGTTATTTCGAACAACAGATAGTAAACAACCCATCACACGCTTTGTAGCTTAGGAAAAATTCGCTATGGCAAAAACAAAAACAACGTTTGTATGCAACGATTGCGGAGCAGACTTTGCGCGCTGGCTGGGACAATGCCCAGAGTGCAAGGCGTGGAACACAATCACGGAGTTGCGTCTGGCGAGCGCCAAACCAACAGGCGCCGAACGGCGCGGCTATGCAGGCTCTACGCGTGCAACAGTGCAGACACTTAGCGATGTTAACCTCGAAGAGCTACCGCGGTTTAGTAGCAGTTTTGCAGAGTTTGATCGCGTGTTGGGCGGCGGCATTGTGCCGGGCTCGGCTATCCTGATAGGTGGATCGCCTGGGGCAGGTAAAAGTACCTTATTACTGCAGACAATGTGCCGTTTAGCTGAAAACATGGCGGTGCTCTATGTAACGGGTGAAGAATCCTTGCAGCAGGTAGCGTTGCGCGCTCAGCGCCTAAACCTGCCAACCAATAAACTTCGAATGCTGGCCGAAACTTCGGTTGAAACCATCTGTGATTTAGCTGACAAAGAAAAACCACGGGTTATGGTTATTGACTCCATTCAGGTGATGCATTTAGCAGATATTCAATCAGCGCCAGGAAGTGTCTCGCAGGTTCGAGAGTGTGCCGCCTATTTAACTCGCTACGCGAAACAAAATGGGGTAGCGATTGTCATGGTTGGACATGTGACCAAAGACGGTTCACTCGCGGGGCCCAAGGTACTCGAGCATTGCATTGACTGCTCAATTCTTCTTGAGGGCGACACCGACTCACGATTTCGTACGTTACGCGGTCATAAAAACCGTTTTGGGCCTGCCAATGAGTTGGGCGTATTCGCGATGACCGGTCAAGGGTTGAAGGAAGTCACGAATCCATCAGCAATATTTTTACAGCGCGGTGAACAACATGGCAGCGGTTCGGTGGTCATGGTTATTTGGGAAGGTACACGTCCTTTATTGGTGGAATTACAAGCATTGGTTGACGCGAGCCAGTTGGCGAACCCTCGTCGGGTGGCGGTGGGAATGGAAACCACGCGCTTGGCAATGTTGCTTGCGGTACTCCACCGGCATGGTGGTTTACATATGTCCGACCAAGACGTATTCGTGAATGTGGTTGGTGGCGTTCGGGTTACGGAAACTGGAGCTGACTTAGCCTTGTTGCTCGCAATAGTCTCAAGCTTTCGTGAGAACGAGTTACCGAAAAACTTAATTGTATTTGGCGAAGTTGGGCTGTCGGGCGAAATCAGACCTGTGCCAAATGGGCAAGCTCGCCTGCACGAGGCTGCCAAACATGGTTTTACGCGAGCTATCGTGCCTTTTGGCAATAAACCGAAAGAAACCATAGAAGGTATGCAAGTTATCGGTGTCAAAAGTTTACAAGATGCTTTAGAGGCTATTTGACGGTGTTACGAACGCTTGGCGTGATTTTGATGACCTGCATGATGAGTGCTAATGCGTCTGCGCAGCGCCTGGTATCGTTAAACCCTTGTTTCGATGCGTGGGTTCCGCAGTGGCTGCCAGCGGCTTGGGAGTTTGTGCCCAGCACCACTCACGGCAATCGGCTGGAACGTATTTTAGCGGCTCAACCGGATGCCGTTCTTTATGGTACATACACCAATGCGCGCTTAGTTGCAGCGCTCGATGAGGCAACTCAGATTGTGCGGGTGGATGAACCGAACTCGTGGTCACAGTGGCAACAGAGTCTGGCAACCGTCGGTGCAGCCTTGCAACTTGAGCGGGAGCTTTCAGTTTGGGCCATTGCACAAGAACAGCGCATGTCGGTGGGGAAAGACTTCCAGCACGACGTGTTAATTATTATGCCAAACCAATACAGCTGGGGTGGCAGCAGTTTTATTGTGGATATGTTACGGCACCATGGCGTTTCGGTGGTTGTTGCTGATGAAGATGTTGCGCTGGTTCAAATACGCTTAGAGCAACTCATTCAGATGCAACCCGAACGTGTCGTTTTAGACGGTTTTGCAAGTGACTATGCGCGCGCTAACGATTGGCTTTGGCATAATGCCTTGCAGCCATGGTTGCAGCAGCGGCAGGTGGTACAAATACCGACAGAGCTCAGTGGCTGCCCAGCCCAGCGCGCCGATGACTACCTCAATAAGGTGACGCAGTCATGACCCTACGGCTATTAATTATCGCCACGTTGGCGCTGCTGATTGGGCTTTGGCACCTTGGTAGCGGTGGTCAAAGCTGGTCGCTAATTCCGCAAAGTACACTTGATCACTACATTCTTGAACAAATCCGCTTGCCCCGTTTTATGCTGGCCTTGCTAAATGGCGTGGCGTTAGGGATTGCGGGCAGTGTTTTGCAGTTGCTGTTAAGGAACCCCTTGGCAGAGCCGGGAATCACGGGTATCGCCGGCGGTGCGGCTGTGGCTACTGTGATTACCTTATATTGGGGCGCGGTAAGCCCGGTAGTCTGGTGGCTACCTTTTATTGGTATGGCCGGGGGGCTTATAACGCTCGCCTTATTGTGGGTTTTTGCGGGTTCGCAGCCACGGGGCATACGCATTATTTTGGTGGGTGTGGCGCTGGCTGCAATTTCCGGCGCGTTGATTGCGGTGGTGTTGAACTTGGCACCCAACCCGTTCGCTTTTCAAGAGTGGGCGTTGTGGTTAATGGGATCGGTGGCAAACCGCGGATGGGCTTATGTGTGGTTGATGATTCCAGCTGTCGCGTTGGCAATTGTGCTATTGGTGAGTCAGCGGCGTTATCTGCAGGCACAGGTTTTCGATGAAGTAACCGTGCAGACATTGGGTTTTCATGAAGGGCGAAGTAAGTTCCTGCTCCTGTTAGCGGTCGCCTTATTGGTGTCGGCTTCGGTGGTGACTGCCGGAATTATTGGTTTTATTGGATTAGTCGCACCCCATGTGGTTCGGTTACTGGGTGTTAATCGTCCGTTACCCCTCGTTATCTTCAGCGGCATTGTTGGCGGAATTTTACTGGTTGCTGTAGACGCTTTGGTAAAATCTGTGGACACCCGCGTTGAGTTGCAGCTTGGTGTCGTTATTGCCTTATTAGGTGCGCCGTGGCTGCTGGTACTGCTGACGAAGCAGGAAAATCGTGATGCTTAAACTTGACTGTATTGCGCACTCGAATCGCCTCAAGCCATTCAGCTTTTGCGCAGGGCCAGGGCAATTGATTGGTGTGATTGGTGCAAATGGCGCAGGTAAATCGACCCTACTCAAAATTATGGCTGGGCTGCTCAACGATGTATCGGGTTCGGCAACGTGGGCTGATCAGGAGATGACACGCTGGTCGGCAATGGAGCGTCGCCAACACCTTGCCTTTATTCCCCAGCAAACACAATTTCAGGAACCTGCAACGGTTGCCGATTTATTACGAACAGCACAGCTTAATCTTCGTGCTGGCGCCCAAGAGTTGGCTCAGTGGCGTCAGTTAAGTATTGAGCAGTTCGAGCTTGAGCCATTATTAGACCGTGCGGTGACCCAGCTATCCGGTGGCGAACAGCGACGCGTGACATTGGCTTGTACACATGCCATGAACCGGCCGTTGTTAATTGCTGACGAGCCAACAGCCAGTTTGGATCTTAACTATCAGTTACTTACCATGGATTGGCTAAAAACCAGCAGTCAGCGTGGGAAACTGGTGTTTGTTGCCCTGCATGATTTGGCATTAGCAGCGCAATATTGCGATCAAATGCTTCTTTTACACCATGGTGCGTTGTTGGCACATGGTACGCCCAACCAAGTATTAACAGACGCTAACCTTGCCACTGCGTACAAGGTTAGCGTTGATTGGTTATGTAATCCAAAAGGTGTGGCTATGTTGCCGCGCCGCCTTTAATGTTCCTGACGCCATAACTCTGGCAATGTCAGTGGCCGTGATTCTAAGCGAACAGCATTCGTTGTGGCCGACTGACTGCGTTGTACAGAGTCCGCGCTCTTCGTGCTGACCGGTTCGCATTGGCCAAATGTCATGTGATAAGCCGCAGCCTGCAACATCGGATCATCCGCCGAGCCCCAATCACCAACAAGCACGTCACTCGCAGCACAATTTGGTGCTAAACCGTCAAAATAACGCCCTTCATCAAGTGCGTTAACGGTTTCAAAGTTGACAACAAAAGCGCGTTTGTCACAAAGCAGTTCAGGAATCTGTCCAACCGGTTTGCCACACGTTGGCCCGCCAACAACAACAACCTCAACGTATGGGTCAAGCGCATTGATGATCAGCTCAGACGAGGAACAGCTGGCGCGTGTTGTTAATACATAAACACGGTTCAGGTTTAACTGCTCGATGCCTTCATACAGTTGGAATTGCTCAATAAAGTTTGAGTCAGAATTATTGGCATTAAACAGATACTTGGTGAACACTTCGCCGATGACGTTATCACCTGCGCTTTGTGTTGCCGCTTGGTTGGCGAAACGCGTTAAGCCACCACCGTTATAGCGAACATCGATAATCAGCTCATCGACGCCTGCAAATTGGTCGTAAGCCGAATTGAGGTCTTCACCGGTACGATTAATAAAGCTATTGAGTACGTAATACCCGACATCTTTTCCGTCAACTGCAAAGCGATCAACAGCCAAAACGGTATTGGTTTCGACAATGTCCTTGGTCAAGACATCGGTAAAACTGGTTCCTGCTTGTTCCCGCCAGGTAATTTCAACGCTAACGCCAACGTCATTGGCACCAAGCTCTTCTTCGTAGCGGTCTTGCTCGAGCAAAGTTTGAACTGACACACCGTTAATGTGCGTGATTTCGTCAGAGCGCTTCATTCCCGCCACTTCGGCCGGCGATTCGGCATAAACGTAATTAATAAAAACACGGTTATCGGTGGTAATGCGAGAGCTAAACCCAAGTCCGGCATACTCGGCATCCACAAAGCGACTTTGGTATTCTTCTTCGGTTAAGATGAAACTGTAGCGATCTTCAGGAATGACCAAATCTTCAAGTAAGTCATACACATTGGAATAATTCGCCAGATTAATATTCGTCGGCAAATCTTCATTCCACAGGTAGTCGTCCTGCATGTAATCGTAAAACCGACTCACTTGGCCAGCGTTACTGCACTGATCCACGATAGGTGTAAACTCTTCGCCACTATCACTTCCGCATCCGGCAAGAATAAAGCAGCTCGCTAGACTCGACAGTACAAACTTTTGATTTGTTTTCATTCTATCAATCTCTCTACAGGTAATATGTACGTTATTAAGATGACAGATTTTTACGCAAATCGCCAAACTTTCCCTAGTGACGCGCGTCACCAAATTTGGCACACTGCCTGCCACATCGTTTTTAAGAGATTCATCTATGACCGCAGTAATGATTGATTTAACAGGCCATGAGCTGACCGCTGAGGAGCGCGAATTGCTTGCGCATCCAGCGGTAGGTGGGGTGATTTTATTTAGTCGTAATTTTCACGATATTGAACAGTTGGTGGAACTGGTGCGACAAACACGTGCTGCAGCGAGAAACCCACTTATCATTGCAGTTGATCATGAAGGCGGTCGGGTACAACGATTCAAAGACGGATTTAGCAAAATTCCTGCCATGGCAGATATTCTGGTAAAAGCCTCAAGCGATGAGCAGGCTTTACACTGGGCTCAAGAATTGGGTTGGTTGATGGCAACCGAAGTGCTGGCGATGGACATCGATATCAGCTTTGCGCCGGTGCTCGATATTAATGGCATTAGTGAAGTGATTGGTAACCGTGCATTTGCCACTGAAGCTAAACAAATCATACCTGTCGCCCGGGCATTTATCAGAGGCATGCACCAAGCTGGCATGAAAGCGACCGGTAAGCATTTTCCAGGGCACGGGTCTGTGCGGGCCGACTCCCACATTGAAATACCAATTGATGAACGCAGTTGGAGTGAAATCCTTGAGACCGATCTTCCACCGTTTATTGAGTTGGCAAGCAGCCTGGATGCGATGATGCCTGCCCATGTTATCTATCCGGCGGTTGATGATAAACCAGCAGGTTTCTCACACTACTGGCTGCAGGATATTTTGCGTGCACAACTGCAGTTTAAAGGCATTATTTTTAGCGATGATTTAGGTATGGCTGGCGCAACGGTTGCTGGTTCTATGACTGACCGCGCGTACGCTGCATTAGATGCTGGGTGTGACATGGTGCTGGTGTGTAATGATCGCGCTGGAGCCATTGAGGTTATCGAAGCAATTGAACCACGCTTGGCACAGCTCAACAAACAACAAGAGCGCTGCTACCAACAGTTGGCCAAGCCAGCAGGCATGACCTTATCGGTGTTACATAATCACCCGCGCTGGCATGCAGCGCAGGCAATATTGGCAGAAATGGCGTCAGAATCAACTGACTCGTAATAGATTATGCTGAGGCGTAAGGCAGCGGATCAACGCAATTGTTCGCTGCAAATGCTTCAAGTCGTTCAACGCAGGCTCCACATTTGCCGCATGCTTTTTCTCGGCCATTGTAACAGGTCCACGTTTGCGCGTAGTCGAGGCCCATAGCTAAACCAGCTGCAAGAATCTCTGCTTTAGTATTGGTTAGAAATGGCACTTCGATAGGTATCGGTTCATAGTTGGCGATGAGGCTAACGGCATTCATCTTCTCTACAAACTCAGGGCGACAGTCAGGGTAAATTGCGTGGTCGCCAGAATGCGCACCGTAATATACGGCCTCAGCTTTAATGCTCACGGCGTACCCAATGGCAAGCGCAAGCAAAATCATATTCCGGTTCGGTACAACGGTCGACTGCATGGATTCAGCTTCGTAATGCCCCTCAGGAATGTCGATATCGGAGGTCAAAGAGCTTCCTGCCAGCAACGTATTAATCGCTGAAATATCCACTACTTTATGGTTAATCCCCAAAGATTTGCAGACTGTGGCCGCTGCGTCGAGCTCGCGAACGTGGCGTTGCCCATAGTTGAAACTCAAGGCGTATACGTCGTGTCCTTGCTTTAGTGCATGATGCAACACGGTAAAGGAATCCATACCACCTGAGTAAATAACGACAACTTTTGCCATTAGAAGATCCTATTCTTGCTGAATTTACGCTAAAATTATGCGCTTAATGTACAAACATGCGCATGTGTATTGTATCGCAATTCTTTTAGCAGATGTTGGAGAATCCTATTAGCACCCTGTACCCGATTAACGAAATATTCCAAACCATTCAAGGTGAGGGGGTATTCACTGGCGTGCCAGCCATATTCATCCGTTTGCAGGGATGCCCTGTGGGTTGCCCATGGTGTGACACGCAACATACTTGGGAGCAACGTGACAGCGATCAGGTTGAGGCGACAGATGTCGTTGAAAAACAGCAGCCAAGCTCAAACTGGGCTTCCATCACTGCCGATGACATGGTTAAGCTGTTGGAAGATAAAGGCTACACCGCGAAGCATGTGGTGATTACTGGTGGTGAACCAGCAATGTTTAATCTTATTCCGCTTGGGCAGGCGTTAGAGCAAAAAGGATATCAACTTCAAATTGAAACCAGTGGCACCTTTGCAATTCAGGTAACGCCGTCTACTTGGGTGACTGTATCGCCTAAATTAGACATGCCGGGTGGTTATCTTGTGCGGCCAGACTGTATGAAACGCGCGAACGAGATCAAGTACCCAGTTGCCATGCAAAAGCACATTGAACAGTTCGACAAACTCTTAAAAGCGTGTCCGCCGCGCGCTGAGGCGGTCATCGCGCTGCAGCCGATTAGCCAGCGCCCACGAGCTACCGAACTTGCGATTAAGGTGTGTATTGAAAGAAATTGGCGGCTGTCGGCACAGTTGCATAAGTATCTGAAAATTGAGTAGGCGCTCAGCCTACTTTTAATCTCTGCCAATTAGTTATTTCTATACTGAGTTTCCAGTGCCCAGCAGCAAGAGGAAATTCAGATGGCTCGCCGTTACCTACATTCCAGTACCTATCAACTTATTAGACGAACCCGCGGTCAGGGTATGACCGAATACATCATTATCGTTGCTCTCATTGCTGTGGCTGCGATAGGCGTTTACTCCTTGCTGGGCAAAACCGTGCGCGGTCAGGTTGCCGGTATCGCAAATGAAATTACCGGTCAAAGCTCATCGGAACAACTTAATAGCGCCCGTTCTGCAGCGCGGCGAGCCAATACATTGGGTCGCCAAGATGTAAGCTTGGGTAACTACGACGAAGTAACCGAGTCAGGCAATTAATATGAGGCGCCGCAACGGTTATGTCAGCGTCTTAATCTTGCCTGCATTAGCTGGTTTGCTGATGTTATTACTTGGCGTTGTTAGCCAGCAGCATAAGCTTCAGCAACGCTGGCATTTGCAAAGCGCAGCGGACACCATGGCTCACAGTGCCGCAACGGTTATGGCCCGCGAGTTTAATTTACTTGCGGTACTTAATCGCGCATTGATTGCCAATCAAGTTGCTCAGGCACAACTGCTCGGTCTGTCCAGTTGGTATCGCAATCTGGCCTCAGCTACTGATCGGCTGGCGCTGGTAAGTAGCTGGATTCCCTATTTGAATGTGGTGACGCGTCACCTTGCGAACGCTACACGGTACGTCAATACGCCATTGCAAACCCTATTATCAGCAGGCCTCTTACTGCAACGTGCCTTGGTTGGGTCATTGCGCATCGCTCAAATTATGGTGCGCTATTCATTTGCCATGATAATTCCCAAAACGTTGTCGGAGCTGGCGCAGTTACAGAATATTCCTGAGCATAAATGGACTTTGTTACATAGTCCGGGTTTAGTTGAATTCCCATGGCTGTGGTGGACGTTTATCCCGCCGCAGTCAGCTGCTCGCGATAAAAACTTGCTGGCCGACTTGGTGCGTCACAGTCGAGATTCCTTTACCCAGCGTCGCACCTACACCTGGTTTAACGTTGGGCTTATCAAAGCACAAAAAACGGGTGGAACCGATCTTGTCGTGAGTCAGCAAGGTAGCTGGTCATGGCAGTCTATGGATACGGTTGCGCTGCATGTGCGGATATTGTTTGGTCGCGAAGAAATCCCGTGGGGAAACGGCGTTACCCACACGGATAGAAGAGTCACAAGATTGCAGTCGCAGCGATTTGGTGGCAGTGCAAGAAAGAATCCGCGAACGGCACGTTGGGCACTTACCGAGCAACACCGTTTAGCTGGGATGAGTACGCCAACCTATTTCAACCGTGAAACGCTTGAGCCCGCGCACTGGCCGTCAGTAATTATTCAATTTGATGATGTCGTTGCCAAAGCTGGAATACGGTTCTCGCGACCGCGAGCGATTTTCCCCCGGCGCGATACGCGTAGCGAACGGGCTAATCTCTTTAATGCACTTTGGGAACCTGAGCTGCAATCACTTACTCGACCAGAAAAGTTAATTATCAGTCAACTTCGCGAGCAACAGTCATGAGCAAACAGCATGGACAAGCAATAATTGAGTTGGTGGCGGCGCTGGGTGTGATGTCAGTCATCCTGTCATTTGCTTTGGGGAAATTGAATGAAAGCATGATTGCTCAGCACGGGCACTTGAATAATCTACGTGCGGAAATTTTTCAGCCGATTCCTCAGTTGCAGTGGCAACACAAACCGAACGACGAATTTAGCCAGCGCGTAAAGCCTGTCGTTGACGCGCTTAATGCAGTGGTTCAATTTGATTTACCAATGAATAACGTCATTCAAGTGCATGCGGAGAACTCTCCATACAAGCTAGCGCGCCTCTCTCACGGGTGGCAAGCTGAATCATCGGCTCACCTTACTCAACGTCCCGCGCAGCTAACAGCCAGCTATCACCTAAAAAATATGGGCCTTAATGCTGTGTTTGATGGTGTTGGTCATCTTCCTATTGCGAAGGAACTAAGAAATAAATCCCTAGAGCTCGGCAAGGTGGATGCCGAAATTACTCCGTTTGAACTCAAGTGCTTGGACGCCTCATGTCAGTAGCAGCTGCATGGCTGGCTATAAACGCGCAGCTGTTACTGAACTCACACGAGGGGCAATTGTGGCAGATTTCAGAAACAGCAGATGTACATGGTCTGAAAGGGCGCCTGTCATGTGTGCAGGAGCTGGAAATGGGGCAACAAAGGTGGTGTCGCACGCAGAAGCGACTGTGGTGGTTTAGCGAAGTCGGCGACAGACACTATGTGCAACGTTTTGAATTGAATAAATTTGGTGCGCGCGACAGTGGCGCTCATCATGCGTGGCTAGGTGAGCGCTTAAGTGTGTACAGAATTGATGAATTTATACTTTCCACGTATCGCACTCGACACTCGGCGGACACATTAATTCGCGAGTTTAGGTTTCGTCAGGCCACACGTATCGTTTCTGTCAGGGAGATTGAGCATGGACGTTATCACTTGCAACTGCGTGCGCCGCGAGAGGATGTGCTGGTTATTCAACAGGCAGTTCAATCGACAGCAGCGCCGGACACGATTGCAATCTCAATGCGGACAGAGCGTGATTGAAATTTTGTTGATGACGATTTTTGTTGCTGCCATCTGGCTGATACCGGTCACTTCGAAACAAGCGACTGTCATTGAAGTATTTGAGCAAATTGCGCATTCAACCTCGCGCCATGTGGCGTGGATATGGATGCAATTCACGTTGAATCCATTGGTTTTATAGCCGAGGTAGTTAATGAGAGTTAGCCAGGGCGCAAAAATCAGCTCGTTTATTCTATTGAGTTTATTAATGACCATTGCGGGTTATCAGTTGATTCAAAGTTACGTTGAAGAAAAAACAAACATTGAAATTCAACAACAGCAAGAGCACATGTTTGCGGTTCTGGTCAGTCGGGACGATCTTCTCGCCGGTGAAATCATAGACGCAGGAAGCCTCGTTAAAAGGAGTTACCCAATGAGTTTGGTTCAGGATAGTTGGTTACGACCAGAAGATGCGCCAATGATAATCGGATTATCAACCACGCGATATATTGAGAAGGGCGAGCCGCTAACTGCGGATGTGCTATTGCCGTTCGAGGATCACGGTTTTTCAAAAAACATTAAAGCGGGTCACTATGCCGTTACCAGCATGATATCTAAACAGCAGCTTCATAATGGCCTGGTTCGAGTGGGCGACAAAGTTACTTTAGTTTCGCGCAGCTTGGTGAGCGAAGCGCAACACGCCGTACTGGTAAATATTAAGATTGTTGCATTGGATAATTTTGACCATAACAGTCAGCTCGATATGTCGGCTACGCATTACCTACCAAGCACCATAACGTTTGAACTTACGCCTTCGCAGGCGATTGTTTTTGAGACTATGAAACAGCAAAGCTTTGCTGTTTGGTTGCAGCATCCGGACCCACCTTACGCGGATATTAAGGTCAATGAACCGATTGCGATACACCGATTAAAGTCTGCTGAGGCATCCCAACATGCGATTTATTAAAAGCGTGCTATTTGGGTTGCTGATCATGTCGAGCCCAGTCGCTGCGGCAGACTCAACTATCGAACTCGCGGTTGGTTCAACGCATGTAATCACAATGCATGACGTGACGGACATTGTAGTCGGTGATGACAACGTGGCGCAGGTGCATCTCGTAGGTAGCGATACGTTGATTATTAAGGGGCTTAAGCCCGGTGTCACCGAGATATTATTGAGGTTATCGACGGGGCTGACTGAACGTATTGAAATGACGATAAACGGTGTAAAAAATGAAACTGAGCAAACGCAATTAAACTGGATAAAGGCAAATATGCCAGGTCTTTCCGTTACGGTGACAGAGGGCATCGTTATTATCGCTGGTGAACTGAATGAAACTGATCACCAACTGCTACTAAACCACGCGCAACGAAACCCGGACTGGCTGTTACAAATTACCAAGCCAGAAGCGGCACTGGCTCAAATGATTGAGCTTGAAGTAAAGATACTCGAGGTAAAACGGCACCACTTAAAAAATCTGGGGTTGTCGTGGCCAAGCGCAGTTAATGGCCCCCTGATAACTCGTGATGTCGGGCAGTGGCTTAGCTTCCCGGTTGCGATGCAATCGACGATAAACCTATTGGAACAAAACGGCAGTGCAAAAGTACTTGCTGAGCCTAAATTAACAGCCGCGAGTGGTGGGCAGGCCGAGTTCTTGGTTGGGGGCGAGTTCCCAGTTCCGCAAGTTGTTGCACAAGGCTTGCAGGATGTTGATTTTCGAGAATACGGAATAACTTTGACAATGTCCCCCGAAGACCTAGGACAACAGCGAATTGCGACATCCATTAAGGCTGAAATTAGCACCATCGACCCTGCTACCAGTGTTAATGGCATTCCTGGCATGCTAACACGGCGGGTTAGTTCAATGATCACCGCGGCTAGCGGAGAATCAATTGTGCTGTCAGGTTTAATTAGTCACGAACAATCGTATCAGGCAGATGTTTTTCCATTTCTGCACCAATTGCCAATTGTAGGTCGCTTGTTTACATCAAAGGAGTTCAGAGATGCAGAAACTGAGCTCGTAGTCGTGGTTACGCCAACGCTTAACGAGCAAATTAAGCGGCAATCGCAGCGGCATAGTGCAGCGCAGCGCGCAATCCAGGAATTTCGTGAGCAAGCGTCTTGTGTAGGACTTATCGATGGCTATTGATATCAATCATGCGCGTAATTATCTACGCCAATCTTTGCAACGCAGTGAATCAAACATTGAGCTCATGGCGGTCGATGAGCTTCGCGCGCATTCGATGCAAATTTTGCAAAATTATGGTCAGGGCCTGTCTGAACAGGAACAATTCGATTTACACGCCGCGAAGGATAGAATCATTAACGATTGTATTGGGTTTGGCCCATTAACGTCGTTATTGAATGACGCCAGTGTTACCGAGATCATGGTCAACAATTACCAGACAATATTTGTTGAACGTTGCGGGCAGTTACACCAATCGCCAGTAGTGTTCGAATCTGAAGATGATCTGCTACGTGTTATAGACAGAATTATTGCCCCGCTAGGTCGACGTCTAGATAGCTCTCAGCCAATGGTTGATGCACGCATGCCGGACGGGTCACGTATCAATGCCGTACTTTCACCGATTGCGTTAAATGGCAGTTGCCTGACAGTACGTAAATTTCTTACGAAACAGCTGAAATTTAACGACTTGGTATCTCAAAACGTTCTATCGGAAGAGGCCGCCGATTATTTAAGCAGAGCTGTTGAGCAACGGCGCAATATCCTGATTGCTGGGGGCACTGGTACAGGCAAAACGACATTACTTAATACCTTAGCTGGTGCAGTTTCTGCACATCAGCGGCTGGTTACAATTGAAGACGCAGCAGAATTGCAACTTAACCACCAAAACCTAATTGCCTTAGAAGCGCGGCCCGCAAATGCTGAAGGGAATGGTCGAATTAGCATTCGCGAGCTACTTATTAATGCCTTAAGGATGCGTCCCGATAGGATAATTATCGGCGAGTGCCGCGGTGTTGAAGCAATCGATATGTTGCAAGCGATGAATACCGGTCATGAAGGCTCATTGACGACGCTGCATGCCAATACAGCGCGAGATGCACTCCAACGTTTAGAAGTTATGGTGCTCATGGCTGGCCTCGATTTACCACTCACTGCGGTGCGTCAGCAAATAGCGTCGGCAATCGACATCGTGATTCAAATCCATCGAAACAGTAACGGCCAGCGGGTTATTTCCGAGATCAGTGAAGTTACGGGTGTCGATGCTGAGGTTATTCAGCTCAGCCAGATGTTTGTTCGAAATAATAATGAATGCACAACGACTGGGGTGTTATCGGAATGGTTATGACAAACCTGATGGTACTCTTTGTGTTCATTTTCGCGGTAAACATTATCGTGACGTACGGCTTGTTATGGTGTGTTAAACGATGGCAAGCGCCGGCGCAAAATTGGCTGAAAGTAAGTACCGAACAGTCACTGGCTGATTTCCTGATTTACATGCCCGCGCGGGTATTCTGGGCTCGCTTAGCGTTAGTGATAATTCCTATTTTATGCATTGTTGGAGTGTCTATTTCGCTCAACATTGCGGTGTTAGGCGCTATTTGTTTGCCGATGGCTGTGGTTGTTGGGAAAAATCGCATGCTGGCACGTCGGCACCATCTTATTACCCGACAACTTCCTGATGCTCTCGACATGCTGGTTACAGCAACTCGTGCAGGGCTAAGCTTTCATGCCGCGTTAGAGCGCACCGCAAGTCAGCTGCCCATTCCTTTGCGCTTTGAATGGCAATTGATTTATCGCTTGACGCGCACTGGCGAAGGAATAACTTCAGCGCTACAAAACTTTTATCATCGTGTGCCTACAGAAGGCGTATTGCAGATGCTTCTTACGGTTCAGCTTGGACTGCAGCACGGCGCTCAACAGGCGCAAGTTTTACAGCGTTTGGCGCTGTCGTTACGTCAGCAGCACTACGCTATTGAGCGCGTGAAAAGCCTGTCTGCACAGGCGCGCATGCAGGGTAAGGTTATGATGTTACTTCCTGTCGGCCTATTTATTATTCTTCACTTCTTGCATCCGGAAAACACGCGCGTACTAATCGAAACGTCTGCAGGCCATTATCTGCTCTTCGGTTGTTTTGTACTCATGCTATTAGGGAATTATCTCATACGAAAAGTCTTAGGTAGCGCTTATGCGCAATGAATTGCTGCTATGGCTAATGTTGGGCAGCTTCAGTGCTTGGGTGGCTTGGGCATGGCTGAAGTTATCGCAAACGTTGATTAGCAATCCTAAAATTGAAGAGCAGCTTGGTAAGTGGCTAAGCGTTATGCCTGAGTGGGCTCAAGGAGCAATAGAAAGTTCTGCTCAGAGCGCTCTCGAAGAGCAGTCAGCTGCGCGCTGGCTGTTACGTCGAATGGTAACCGTAGTGACTATTTCCCTGGTGTGGCTATTGCCGATAACCCTGTTGGTGAAAATAGCAGTTACGTTGTTCTTCGTGCTTGCCGGCTTAAGGCAAATTCAACGGCGTAAGTGGCACATACGCAGAGCATTGCGGGAGTGGCCAAGTGCCTTGGATATTTTAGCCATGCTCATGCATTCAGGATTATCACTGCGCGCATCAATTCATGCATTTCAAAACGCACCCAAAGACTCACCAGCTATCCATGAGTTGGTGCGAGTTCAACGCGCACAGCAAAGCGGATATAGCCTTTCTCAAGCTCTGGAGAGTCTATCAGTAAGGTTACCGCACCCATGGATTCGACTTTTTGTTGGCGCGGTTGTGCAAGCACAGACAACCGGTGGCGGTTTAGCGAATACCTTACAACAGCAAGCGACGCAACTTAGGCAACAGCAGTTGCTGGAAGCAGAAAAACGCGCTCAAGAAGTGTCTGTGAAGCTTATGTTTCCACTGATTTTTTGCTTCTTTCCGGTCACCATGCTGTTAATTCTAGGTCCAGTTTTTATTGGGTTCACACAAGGAGGGTTTTCATGAAACAAGGACGTTTCTATTTAGGCAAAACAGGTCGTTGCATCTGGCGCGATGTAAAAGTGATGGAATATTTTCCGCAACGTTTAGTGGGAATGCTTTATCTGCGAGTTGCGTCGCCACAGCGCGCGTTTTGGTTTCCTCGTTGCAGTTCCGTGCATACGTGGGGGATGCGCTTCGCAATCGATGTTATAGGTCTCGATAAGCACCAGCGGATTAAAACCGTTATCAGAAATGTGCAGCCTGCAAATGTTGTTCGGCTGGTCAATGTGGATTCCATTATCGAGTGCGAAGCCGGTTGTCCTTTGCCGTTGGAGTTGTGGCAGGGCGAAACCTTAGAGTTTATGAGCAGGGAAGTTTGTTATGAAGGCAGTTAAGCTATGTCTAATTATCGCGCTGCCGCTGGTGTTTACTGGTGCGGGCTGTGCCGCCACCGAAAAAACGACCTTTAACACGCTTGAGCAACAGCGAGCAATCGCTTCAAAATCCTATCAACAAGGCGACTTACATATCGCTGAAGGTTACCTGCAGCGCATTGTCTCGGGGCTGCCAAATGACAGTGACAGTTGGTGTAAGTTGGGCCATATTAACTACCGCTTGAATCGTTATTCAGCGGCAACGAACGCTTATGAAAAATGTTTATCACTAACTCCAGAGTTACCAGAAATCTGGCATAACCTGGCAGCTGTAAAGTTACGTCAAGCGACAGAGTTCTTACTAACAGGCCGAGCTTACATTCCTGAGTCAAACGAGGCGGATAGTGCATCTTCCTTTACCGTGAACTATGACCGTTTACTCAACGAACTTGGGCGCCTGCATGGTGTGGCTGGATATTCCACAGAAATGATTAGCAATGACTAAGCAACAAGGTTTGTTCTTACCGCTTATGCTTGGTTTTGCTCTGCTTATTACGGTTGCGGTGCTACCACTTGTGCCATCGCAAGAAGCTCTTGATGTGCAGCGTATAAATTATCGCCACGCAATGTGGTGGCATTGGCAGCGAGCGGTTTTCAGTTATTACGAGAAGTATGGCGCATGGCCGGATTCATTATCTGCTGTGGCAACTGCTTATCAATTGCCTGAACCGCCGAGCTATTTATTAGGGGTTCGCGAGGGAGCCGATTTTCGTCTCCGTTGGTTGAACCTGCAACAAGAGACTATTGACCGTATCAGTGCGACAATTCAGCCTGAATACTTGGTTGTGGCAGAAGATAGCGTTGCGCTCATCATACGCGCTGAAGTGGTTGATTCTGAACTCGAATCAAGCAAGCTAAGCCGAGTAGCACAGGCAACAATGAACAGCGTGCTCTCAATGGCTAACTTTAATATCACGTCGGTTAATAGGCTAACGACTCAACGTATTAATAGTAATGAACTAATGACGTTGAGCCAGTTGAAGACTGAACAAGGAGCTATTGAACAGCTTACGATTCCGGGCGCCTTGTATGTCGATTATTTTGCGAGTGCTCGATATATGGCGCCAGAAATTGAAGCATTGCTGAACCGCATCAATCGTCAGTATCAGGAATTAAGTGATTACATGGAAAAACAAGATCCAGGCCCATCACCATTTTAATCTTTATCCGAGTATTGTTTAGGTTGAGCGCGTAAGTCACGCGTGTTTTCAACGCGACGCAGCTCTAAATGTAAACCGGCTTTGGCGAGTAAATGGGCACTGATGGGTGCAGTTAAAAACAGAAAAATTGTAATTAACAGTTCGTGCCACGAAAATGATGCTGTTACCGAGAAGTAAACAATCGAGCCAAGAATAACACCACCAACCCCTAAGGTTGTGCTTTTGGTTGGTGCATGCAGGCGAGCCATAAAATCTGGCAGCCGTGCTAACCCAACTGAGCCTATGAGTGCAAACAAGGCGCCGATAATAAGCAGGCTAGAAACTAACCAGTCGGCCCAACCGTGAAGTTCTACCATAATAATACCTTTGCCTTAATCATTCGACGATATCGCCGCGCAATAAAAATTTAGCCGCAGCCACAGTGCCAATAAATCCAAGCATAGCGATAAGCAGTGCAGCCTCAAAATAAAAGGCAGTGTCATGCCAGATTCCAAACAGAACCAATAAAGCCAATGAATTGATGTAGATAGTGTCTAACGCGAGAATACGGTCGGGCAAATCAGGCCCCCGAAACAAACGCCATAAGTTAAGTAGTAGCGCAACACAAAATGCAATGAATGCGAACTGCACAGCGTAAATTAGCATTTGAAAATCTCCTTCAAACGCATTTCATAGCGTTGTTTGATTGAGGCGATGAGCTTCTCATGATCATCAACATTTAATGCGTGGATCATCAGCGCCCGGCCGTCTCGTCGAATTTCTGCCGTAATCGTGCCAGGCGTCAGACTGATGGTGCTGGCGAGTACGGTGATAGGAACTTCACCTACGATATCAAGCGGATACTCAATCAAGGCTGGCTTGATGCGTCGTGACGGCAATAGAATAATTGCTGCGATATTTAGATTTGAAATCAGGATATCGACCATCAACAGGAAAAAGTATTCAATTGCCTTAAAGGGCCTATGAATGGTTGCAGGGAAGTCACGACCGCGATTGGTGTAAAGCGGAATTAATATCGCTAAAATTATGCCTAGGACAACAAGCCCAGCAGAAACAGTATTCTGCAACAGTAGCCAGAACACTAATAGAAACAGACTTAAAAAAGGTGCTGGTAGAAGCTTATTCATAAGATTGACTCCCTCCAAGCACTGCCTCGATATATGTCGCTGGGTGCATTACATCGTAGGCGATGCCCTCAATAAATCCGCTGATGCTATTTGCGAACAATGTTAAGGCTACAATCGCAGTCAATAACAAACCTATTGCGACAAGTTGGCTAGGTGGATTGGTCACATCGCCCGGCTTACCTTCGAAGGTGTGCCAAAACATTCTGCTACCGGCACGTGACAATGAAACCATCACTAAAAAGGTGCTGCCCAATACCAGCGGCCATAGCAATGCGACTTGCGCGCCAGTTCGTGCAGCTTCAAGTATAAATAGCTTGCCAATGAACCCTGAGAAAGGGGGCATGCCAATAATTGCGATTGCAGCAACAAAGAACATGATACCCAAGGTTGCATGTTGCGCCATTTTTCGGCCTTTAACAATGCGCGACGCCGTTTTACCACGCTGTTTCGCGACTACATCAACGATTAGGAAAAGAGCCGCAGTAATCAGGGTTGAGTGCAGCATGTAATACATCACGGCTGTGATGGAACGTTCAGTGTTCATACTGAAAGTGGTTAACATGGTGCCGACTGAAATCACCACCAAATAGGAGATGACCAAGCGTAGATCGCGGCTTCCCATAACGCCGATACCGCCAATGGCTAAGGTTCCAAGGCCCAGCCACCAAAGCCAGTCATAACCTAACAATGCTGCGGCGCCCGAATCATCACCAAATATCAATGTGAATACACGAATAATTGCGTAGATACCTACCTTGGTCATGATTGCAAACAGCGCAGCAACGGTGCCTGTAGTCATAGCATAAGCTTGCGGTAGCCAGAAATACAAAGGCAGTAACGCTGCCTTAAGTGCAAAAACAATGAGCAACAGTAGCCCGCCAGCACGCGCAATACTTGCATCGTCGCCAGTAAGTGCTGCAATTTTTACCGCTAAATCCGCCATGTTAAGCGTGCCGGTAATGCCGTACAACACGCCCAATGAGATGAGGAATATAGCCGAACCGGTCAGGTTCAAAAGCACGTAATGTAAACAAGCGCGCAGCTTTTGTTTACCGCCACCGTGCATCAGCAGGGCATAGCTTGAAATAAGTAGAATTTCAAAAAATACAAATAGGTTAAATAAGTCGCCGGTCAAAAATGCGCCTAGAATTCCAAGCAGCTGAAATTGAAACAGGGCTTGGAAATGTGAACCTAGATTGTCTTCGCCATAACAAGCGTACCAGAGCACAGGTAACGCCAATATTGAGGTGAGTAGCACCATCAATGACGATAAGCCGTCCGCCACTAAGACAATTCCGTACGGCGCTTCCCAGCTACCTAAAGCATAAACTAACGGGCCAGCGCTTGATTGCTGTATGAGTGCGACAGCTACAATTATGAGCAATGAGCAGGACGTCATGCCAATAGCGCGCCGGTAGCGCTGAGGGTTCTCCCCCCACGGTAACAACTGCAGCAAAGCCGCCAGCATCGGTATCAGCAACGGTAATATAACTAAGTGTTTACTAAGCATTAGCGTTGCCCCTCGTCATCAACTGGGCTTGGGTCATTTACTTCGTCAGTACCTAGCTCACCGCGCACACGCACGGCCAAAATAATCGAATAGGCGGTCATCGCAAATCCAATAACTATCGCCGTAAGCACCAAAGCTTGCGGAAGCGGGTCAGTGTAACTTTCTTGATTGCCAATAATCGGTAATTGATTCAGTACCAAGCGCCCCGTGGAGAACAAAAATAGGTTCACTGCGTAAGAAAGCATGGTAATACCGATCACAATTGGAAATGACCGACCGCGAAGAATGAGATAAATACTGCATGCGGTAAGCATGCCCACTGTAATAGCGTACAGAGCTTCCATTAATGCTTCTCCTGTCGAGGGCGGTGGCGTGTGGTCATTTGGCCAAAGTTGGCAAGTATCATTAGCGTGGCGCCAATTACCGTGAGGTAAACACCGAGGTCAAATAAGATTGCAGTGGCAATTTCAAACTCACCTACAATAGGCCAGTCGACATGAGTGAACCAAGACGTAAGGAAATTATGACCGAAGAACCAGCTGCCGACACCAGTAAACAGGGCGATCATAACGCCTACAGCCGCTAAGGTTTGATAGTTGTAGTTAAAGCGATGTTTAACCCAATCGACACCATTAGCCATGTACTGAAGAATCATTGCAGATGCGGTAATCAGGCCAGCAATAAAGCCGCCACCAGGTAAATTGTGGCCGCGTAAGAAAATATAAACCGAAACCATTAAGGCCAAAGGCAGAATTGCCTGCGAAACAGTTTGTACCAATAAAGGGTGCTTTACGCGGTGCCAGGGGCGACCATCAACGTCGCTGGATGGCATGAAGGGCCTCAAGTTATTGAGCAACTTATGGATACCCGCGGCTGCAATGGCTAATACCGTGATCTCGCCCAAGGTGTCGAAGCCACGGAAGTCGACCAAAATAACGTTAACCACATTGGTACCGCCACCGCCAGGCACTGAATTTTCTAAAAAGAAGTCAGAGATGCTGTTGGCGGGGCGTGTTAAGAGTGCATAATTCAGCGTGCCAACGATTCCACCAACGAAACCAGCCAGCAAAATATCACGCGCTACGCGACCACCGCTGGATGCCCTCGGTATGCGTTGTGGCATAAAAAATAGCGCCAAAATCATCAGGATGATGCTCACCACTTCAACCACGAGTTGCGTTAGCGCGAGGTCAGGTGCTGAAAAATGAACGAAAGTTAATGAAACCATGAGACCAACCACTGACAACATCATTAACGAAGTGAGGCGCTGATGATGGAACGCTGCGGTACCGATGGCGGCAAGAATGACAATAACTGCGCCAGTCAGGCTAACGACATTTATTGGTAATTGCTCACGTCCGCCCGTTAATTGCTCAATGTTGTATAACTCCGGAATAACGAAAACCACAGTCAAAATGAGCAGTGCGGCGATGTAACGTTGCAGTGAACCGGTTTCTATACGATTCATGAGTGCATCAGAGAAGTTCGTTACCGATTTAACGATTCGGGCGAATACTTCTTTTGCATCGTGATGATCAAACTGACGATTAAATGACAGCAAATCGGCACGGTTTGCATAGATGCCTATGCCGCCGACAATTGCCAATACACTCATAAGTAGCGCCAAGTTAAAGCCATGCCAAATGGCGATATCAACGTCCATTGGAACAGGGCTAACGGCTGCGATTGCAGGTGTTAGAATGTCGGCAACAAACAGCATCGGCGCGATACCCACGGCAATGCATAACCCTGCGAGGATGATGACGGGCACACGCATCATTAACGGTGGCTCGTGGGGTGTTTTGGGAAGGTTTTCGGCAGCTTTATCGAAAAATACACCGTGCACAAATCGAATCGAGTAAGCCACAGAAAGCATGGCTCCGACAGTTGCAAGCACCGGCACAAGCCATGAAAGCCCGCCAAATAGATGCTGCTGGTACGACTCCATCAAGAACATTTCTTTTGATAAGAAGCCATTAAATAGTGGAATGCCAGCCATGGATGCTGAAGTAATTACCGCGAGCACCATGGTGTATGGCATGAATTTTCTTAAACCACTTAACTTGCGTAAATCCCGGCTACCCGTTTCATGATCAATGATACCGGCAATCATAAACAAGCCAGCCTTGAAGGTTGCATGGTTGAGAATGTGGAACAACGCGGCCAGCAATGCGGCTGGACTACCCAAGCCCAACAACATAGTAATCAGGCCTAAATGGCTGATGGTTGAAAATGCTAGCAGGCCCTTTAAATCGGTTTTAAATAACGCGAAATACGCTCCGAATAGCATGGTTGCAAGACCCGTGAGCGTGACAATTGTGAACCACTCAGGGGTGCCACCTAACACGGGGTATAAACGCGCCATTAAGAAAATGCCGGCTTTCACCATCGTTGCCGAATGTAAGTACGCACTTACCGGCGTTGGAGCCGCCATGGCATGCGGTAACCAAAACTGGAAAGGAAATTGCGCTGATTTTGTAAAAGCCCCCAGCAGAACCAGAATTAGGGCTGGTAAGTACAGCGAGTGCGCGCGTATGGCGTCAGCTGCTGCAAACACCGCATCGAGTTGATAACTGCCAGCAATGTTCCCGATTAGCAGAATACCCGCAAGCAATGCCAAGCCACCGGCACCAGTAATAGCTAGTGCCATGCGAGCCCCGCGGCGCGCATTACTTTGATGGAACCAATAACCAATAAGTAAAAATGATGAAACGCTGGTTAGCTCCCAGAATAACCATAAAAGAATGAGGTTATCGGCAGTCACAATACCGAGCATTGAGCCCATGAAAAGCAGTAGGCAGGAAAAAAAACGACCGGCGTCATCTTTAGTGCTCAAATAGTAGTGCGCATAAATGACAATGAGCAGGCCAATTCCGAGAATTAAGCCCGCAAACAGCAATGACAACCCATCAAGGCGAAAGCTAAAACTTAACCCCAGTGACGGCAGCCAATCCACCGCATAACTTGGTACGAGGCCGTTGAGAGTTTGTGGTGCCAAACTTAGTAGTAACGCTAAACTAATGGTTGTTGTTGCTGCTGCAAGTGCTGTGCTAACCCAACGTGGTTTATGACTCACCAGCATGGGGAATAGCGCGCCAACAAACGGCAGCATAACAATGATAGCGAGATTCATGTGAATCCTTAGGTTGCAAATTTCTATCAGTCGTTGATTTCGTATTACTGAATTTACCACTTAGCTCAAGCGGTTGCCAACAGCTTCGAACGCTTGATATACGCCGCTTACCGTGATTGCGCATTGATCAGAACTCATAAATAAGAAGGGCAATTAGCGATGGACTAAAGTGCTCTCTGTGATATAGTAGTGCCCCTACTTCGAAGCGGGTGTTTAAACCTAGCTCAACGGGGTTTTGGCATAGTAACCCTGCCACCCAAACTTTTCTGTTTTTATTTCACATCTCTCACTACCATCTGAAAATTATATCTGTTACAATTCGCCGCCCTTTTATAAGGGGAAGTCTTATATTCTCAAATGTCTTTGAGAATGGCTGGACATCAGTGGCTCGAAAGAGTCTGTTTTTTACATAAAGCGGAGCACTGCAATGATCCAAATGCAAACTACTCTGGACGTGGCTGATAACAGCGGCGCACGCAGCGTACAATGTATTAAGGTTCTGGGTGGCTCGCACCGCCGGTATGCAAACATTGGCGATATCATCAAAGTTTCTGTTAAAGAAGCGATTCCTCGCGGAAAAGTGAAGAAAGGTGATGTTGTGAATGCGGTGGTCGTTCGCACCAAGAAAGGCGTCCGTCGTCAAGACGGGTCAGTCATCCGTTTTGACCGCAACGCGGCTGTTTTGTTGAACAATAACAAGCAACCGATTGGCACTCGTATCTTTGGACCAGTGACTCGTGAATTGCGCTCTGAGCAATTTATGAAGATTGTTTCTCTGGCACCAGAAGTACTGTAAGGAGTCCAGATATGGCGGCAAAAATCAAACGTGATGATGAAGTAGTAGTCCTGGCAGGTAAAGACAAGGGTAAGCGCGGTAAAGTGCTTAAAGTCGATACCGCTTCGAATCGTGTATTCGTTGAAGGCGTAAACATCGTTAAGAAACACCAAAAGCCAAACCCTGCATTGGGCGTAGCTGGCGGTATCGTGGAGCAGGAAGCAGCAATCCACGTTTCTAACGTAGCAGTTTACAACCCAGAGACTGATAAAGCAGATCGTGTTGGCTTTAAGATTGAAGATGGCAAGAAAGTTCGCTTCTTCAAATCTAACAACGCAATCATTTAATTTTTAATTTGGAGTTTTACGATGGCGAAACTGCATGATTTTTACAAAGAATCAGTAGTTCCAGAACTGGTTAAACAGTTCGGCTACAACAGCGTCATGCAAGTCCCTCGGATTGAAAAGATCACCCTTAACATGGGTGTTGGTGAAGCTCTGGCAGACAAAAAGATTCTCGACAACGCTGCCGCAGACCTAGAAGCTATTTCTGGTCAGCGTCCAGTTAAAACTGTTGCTCGTAAATCTGTCGCTGGCTTCAAAATCCGTGAAGGCTACCCAATTGGCTGTAAAGTGACTCTGCGTGGCGAACGCATGTGGGACTTTTTGCAACGTTTAATTACTATTGCAATCCCGCGTGTTCGTGATTTCCGTGGTTTGAACCCGAAATCTTTCGATGGTCGGGGAAATTATAGTATGGGCGTACGTGAACAGATCATCTTCCCAGAAATCGACTTTGATAAAGTCGACAAGGTTCGTGGTCTTGACATCACTATCACCACTACTGCAGGCACTGATGACGAAGCTCGCGCTTTGCTCGCTGCCTTTAACTTCCCGTTCAAGAAGTAAGGTGTAGAGTTATGGCAAAAGAGTCAATGAAAATGCGTGAGCTGAAGCGTCAAAAGCTAGCAGCTAAATACGCAGAGAAACGCATCGCACTTAAAGTTGTGATCAGCGATCCGAATACTTCGGACGAAGAGCGTTGGGAAGCCGTGCTTAAATTGCAAAGTCTTCCTCGTGATTCGAGCCCAAGCCGTCAGCGTAACCGCTGCCGCGTAACGGGCCGCCCACACGGTTTCCTACGTAAATTCGGCATGAGCCGTATTAAAGTACGTGAGAAAGCGATGCGCGGTGAAATTCCTGGCTTGAAAAAAGCTAGCTGGTAAGCCACGAGTCACGGGAGAAAGCAAATATGAGCATGCAAGATCCAATTGCGGATATGTTCACTCGCATCCGCAACGCTCAGGGTGCTAACAAAGTTGCCGTGCGCATGCCTGCTTCTAAACAGAAATTGGCTATTGCCCAAGTTCTTAAAGAAGAAGGTTATATCGCGGATTTCAGCGTTTCAGGTGAAGTGAAAACTGAACTTGAAGTTACTCTGAAATACTTTGAAGGTAAGCCTGTTATTGAAACAATTGAGCGCGTAAGTCGCCCTGGATTGCGTATCTATAAGAAACGCAATGAACTACCTAAAGTAATGGGTGGTTTAGGTGTCGCAGTCGTCTCAACTTCGAAAGGCCTAATGACTGATCGCGCCGCTCGCAAAGCGGGTCTTGGCGGTGAAGTTCTTGGCTACGTAGCTTAACGAGGAGTTAGGAAATGTCACGAGTTGCTAAAGCACCGATTGCCATTCCTGCTGGCGTTGAAGTTACGCTAAATGGCCAGGAAGTAACAATCAAAGGTGCCAAAGGCTCATTGAGCCGTGTAGTTAACGATGCTGTAGAACTTGTCAAAGAAGACAACGTTTTACGCACTGTAGCACGTGAAGGTGTTGCGAACGCTAACGCGCAAGCAGGTACAGCACGTGCATTACTGCAAAACATGGTGGTTGGTGTTGCGCAGGGTTATGAGAAAAAACTACAGCTAATCGGTGTTGGTTATCGTGCCAATACTGCAGGTTCGAAATTGAACCTTACGCTAGGTTTCTCACACCCGATTGAGTTCGATATCCCTCAGGGAATCACTATCGAAGTCCCAGCACAAACTGAAGTAGTCGTTAAAGGTGTCGACAAGCAGTTAGTGGGTCAAGTTGCCGCTAACATTCGTGCGTACCGTAAGCCAGAGCCTTATAAAGGTAAAGGTGTACGTTATGCCGATGAGCAAGTGCGCCGTAAAGAAGCCAAGAAAAAGTAAGGTAAGACTATGGACAAAAAAACAGCTCGCTTACGTCGCGCAACGCGCCCTCGTAAGAAAATGCAAGAGTTGGGTGCAAACCGCCTGGTCGTTCACCGTACACCACGGCACATTTACGCTCAGCTTATTGCATCGAACGGTTCTGAAGTACTCGCTTCAGCATCAACTGTAGAAAAAGCTATGCGTGAGCAGTTTAAAGCTGCTGGTAACGTTGAAGCTGCTAAAGCAGTTGGCAAGCTGATCGCTGAACGGGCGATTGAAAAAGGCGTGAAAATCGTCGCATTCGATCGCAGTGGCTTCCGTTATCACGGTCGTGTCGCCGCTTTGGCTGACGCGGCACGTGAAGCTGGACTTCAGTTCTAGGAGACGAACATGGCAAATGCAAATGTAGAAGCTCAACAAAGTGATCTGCAAGAAAAGCTGATTACGGTTAATCGTGTAGCGAAAGTAGTTAAAGGTGGTCGCATCTTTAGTTTCACTGCACTAACTGTAGTTGGTGATGGTCAAGGTAAAGTGGGTTTCGGTTACGGTAAAGCACGTGAAGTTCCAGCTGCTATTCAAAAAGCAATGGAAAAAGCACGTCGCAATATGGTAACTGTTCAGCTGAAAGGTGATACCTTACAGCATCCTGTTAAAGGCCGTCATTCAGGTTCACAGGTATTTATGCAGCCAGCTTCGGAAGGTACAGGTATCATCGCCGGTGGTGCGATGCGTGCAGTACTTGAAGTTGCAGGTGTACACAACGTGCTGTCAAAAGCATATGGTTCAACCAACCCAATCAACGTTGTTCGTGCCACTATTAAGGCACTTCACGGTATGAAGTCGCCTGAGCAAGTAGCGGCTAAACGTGGATTGAGCGTTGACGAAATTTTGGGGTAGTGAGCGATGGCGAATAAGACAATCAAAGTAACCCAGACGCGTAGCTCAATCGGTCGTTTACCGAAGCATCGAGCTACACTTCGTGGTCTTGGTCTGCGCCGGATTGGTCACACGGTCGAGCTGGAAAATACTCCAGCCGTCCGCGGCATGGTTAACCAAGTCATTTACATGGTAAAGGTGGAGGATTAATTTATGTACTTGAATACGATCTCCCCTGCACCTGGTGCAAAAACTAGCAAAAAGCGTCTCGGCCGTGGTATCGGCTCAGGCCTCGGTAAAACGAGTGGTCGTGGTCATAAAGGTCAAACTTCACGCTCTGGCGGTTCAATCAAGCCAGGTTTTGAAGGCGGACAAATGCCAATTCAACGTCGTTTGCCGAAGTTTGGCTTTACTTCACGCAAGTCAATTACGACTGCTGAAGTTAACTTGGCAGAGATTGCAAAAGTTGCTGGTGATACTGTAACCCTTGCTTCATTAAAAGAAGCAGGCTTAATTCGTCACGACGTGTTGACTGTAAAAGTCATCAAGTCAGGCGAAATCAGCCGTAAAGTTACAGTTCAAGGCATCAAGGTCACCAAAGGCGCCCGCGAAGCTATTGAAGCTGCTGGCGGCAAAATCGAAGGATAGAGCACATGGCTAAACCAGGATTGGAATCTAACAGAGCTCAAGGTGGCACGTCGGAGCTTAAACGTCGACTGCTCTTCGTACTCGGCGCGTTAATCGTGTTCCGTGCGGGCTCCTTTGTGCCGATTCCTGGTATAGATGCCGCAGTATTGGCGCAACTATTCGATCAGCAGAAAGACACCATCGTGGCCATGTTTAACATGTTCAGCGGTGGTGCGCTTGAACGCGCATCGGTATTCGCACTAGGTATTATGCCGTACATTTCGGCTTCGATTATTATGCAATTGGCAAGTGTGGTTCATCCGCGCTTAGCCGAGCTTAAGAAAGAAGGTGAAAGTGGCCGTCGTAAGATCAGCCAATACACGCGTTGGGGTACATTAGTACTCGCAACTTTCCAATCAATTGGTATTGCCACTGGCTTACCAAACCTAATGCCAGGTCTGGTTATTGACCCGAGCTTTGGGTTCTACTTCACGGCTATCGTGAGTTTGGTCACCGGTACCATGTTCTTAATGTGGTTAGGTGAGCAGATTACCGAACGTGGAATTGGAAACGGTATCTCTATTCTGATCTTCACCGGTATTGTAGCAGGCCTTCCGTCGGCCATTGGTCAGACGGCAGAGCAAGCACGTCAAGGTGATTTGCATTTATTATTGTTATTGCTAATTGGTGTTATTGTTCTCGCAGTTACATATTTCGTTGTGTTCGTAGAACGTGGTCAACGTCGTATTGTAGTGAACTATGCGAAGCGTCAGCAAGGCCGTAAGGTGTTTGCAGCGCAAAGCACGCACTTGCCATTGAAAGTTAATATGGCGGGTGTAATTCCACCGATTTTCGCATCGAGTATTATTTTGTTCCCAGGCACCATCGCAACTTGGTTTGGCCAAGGTGAAGGTGCGGTAGCAAACTTCTTACAAGAGCTTTCGTTGACATTGTCACCGGGTCAGCCTTTGTACGTAATGCTTTATGCAGCAGCAATAATCTTCTTCTGTTTCTTCTACACCGCGTTGGTATTTAACCCACGCGAGACGGCGGACAACTTGAAGAAGTCGGGCGCGTTTATCCCTGGTATTCGTCCAGGTGAGCAAACGTCCCGTTACATTGATAAAGTGATGACTCGTTTGACGCTTGCGGGCGCCCTATACATTACCTTTGTCTGTTTGGTTCCTGAGTTCATGATGATTGCGTGGAACGTACAATTCTATTTCGGTGGTACGTCGCTTTTAATTATCGTAGTTGTTATCATGGACTTTATGGCGCAGGTCCAAACTCATCTGATGTCACATCAGTATGATTCGGTCCTGAAAAAAGCTAATCTTAAGGGCTTCGGCCGTTAAGGTTAGATAATTACGGAGTGTAGCAATGAAAGTTCGTGCTTCCGTGAAGAAAATCTGCCGTAACTGTAAAGTTATCAAGCGCAACGGTGTTGTGCGCGTAATTTGCAGTGACCCTAAGCACAAGCAACGGCAAGGTTAATTCGATGAAGAAGACCGCAGTCAAAATTAAATTTTTGGCTGCGGCTTTGATATGTTTGCAAATTGGCGACTGGTTGAGTATCCTAACGGGCTTTTCAAATCCGGTCACCCATAAACTAAAGGAGACGTGTTAGTGGCCCGTATCGCTGGCATTAACGTTCCTGACAATAAGCATGCAGTCATTGCCTTGACTGCGATTTACGGTATCGGCCGTACTCGTTCTAAAGCTATCCTAGCTTCGATCGAGTTACCGGAAGATACTAAAATCGGCTCTTTGTCAGAAGAAAAACTGGATGTACTTCGTGAAGCAGTAGCTAAGTTTACTGTTGAAGGCGATCTTCGCCGTGAAGTATCTATGAACATAAAACGCTTGATGGATCTCGGATGTTTTCGTGGTCTACGTCATCGTCGTGGCTTGCCTCTACGTGGACAGCGCACTAAAACAAATGCGCGTACCCGTAAAGGTCCGCGTAAACCAATTAAGAAGTAGGGAGTTGAGAAGAAATGGCTAAACAACCAACTCGTACTCGTAAGCGCGTTAAAAAGCAAGTCGCTGATGGCATGGCTCACATCCATGCATCTTTCAATAACACCATTGTGACCATCACTGACCGTCAAGGTAACGCGTTAGCATGGGCAACTGCAGGTGGTTCAGGTTTCCGTGGTTCACGTAAATCTACCCCATTTGCTGCACAGGTTGCTGCTGAGCGCGCGGGTGAAATGGCGAAGGAATACGGTTTGAAAAACCTAGAAGTGTTCGTAAAGGGCCCAGGTCCTGGTCGTGAATCATCGATTCGCGCATTGAACGCTGTAGGTTATCGCATCACGAACATTACTGATGTGACGCCTATTCCTCACAACGGTTGTCGTCCGCCTAAGAAACGTCGCGTTTAATAGGCGCCAAACGATAGTTGGAGAAAGAACATGGCTAGATATTTGGGTCCAAAACTCAAACTGAGTCGTCGCGAAGGAACAGACTTGTTCCTGAAGAGCGGCGTACGCGCAATCGATACGAAATGTAAACTCGAAAGCGCACCGGGTCAGCACGGCGCACGTCGCGGCCGTTTGTCTGATTACGGTTTGCAGTTACGTGAAAAGCAAAAAGTTCGTCGTATTTACGGCGTACTCGAAAAGCAATTCCGTAACTATTACAAAGAAGCTGCCCGTATTAAGGGCAACACTGGTGAGAACCTGCTGCAATTGCTTGAGCAACGCCTTGATAACGTGGTGTACCGTATGGGCTTCGCATCAACTCGTGCTGAAGCACGCCAGTTGGTAAGCCACAAAGCAGTAGTAGTGAATGGTCAGGTAGTCAACATTCCGTCGTTTAAAGTACGCCCGGAAGACGTTGTGACAATTCGCGAAAAAGCGAAAAAGCAGGCGCGGATCGCAGCCGCATTGGAACTCGCAGAACAACGTGAGAAGCCAGTATGGTTGGAAGTAGACGGCACTAAGATGGAAGGTCAGTTTAAACGTCTTCCAGAGCGTGCAGATATGTCTGCTGAAATTAACGAACAGTTGATCGTAGAGCTTTACTCTAAGTAAAGCTTAAGCATAAAGAGAGGACACAATGCAGGGTTCTGTTACCGAATTCCTAAAGCCAAGGCTAGTCGATATCGAACAAATTAGCCCGACTCACGCTAAAGTGACGTTGGAGCCTCTTGAGCGTGGCTTTGGTCACACGCTGGGCAACGCGTTGCGCCGCATCTTACTTTCGTCAATGCCAGGTGTGGCAGTGACTGAAGTTAAGATTGAAGGTGTACAGCACGAATACAGCAGCAAAGAGGGTGTTCAGGAAGACATCATCGAGATTCTGTTGAACCTTAAAGGTTTGTCAGTAGTCATGGAAGGCAAAGATGAAGCGATTCTGACCTTGAAAAAATCCGGAGCGGGCCCTGTCAAGGCTGGCGACATCACGCATGATGGTGATGTTGAAATTCTTAACTCTGACCACCTCATCTGTACTTTAACAGGTGATACCGAGATTGAAATGTCAATCAAAGTAGAGCGTGGTCGTGGTTATGTTCCAGCTTCGGCACGTCAGTCCGCTGACGATGAAGAGCGTCCAATCGGTCTTCTACTAGTTGACGCTTCTTTCAGTCCAGTTGAGCGTATTGCTTACAGTGTTGATTCAGCACGTGTTGAGCAGCGCACTGACTTGGATAAATTGGTTATCGATATGGAAACCAACGGTACGTTGGATCCAGAAGAAGCGATTCGTCGCGCTGCAACAATTCTTGCTCAACAGCTTGAAGCGTTCGTAGAGTTACGTGACATGAGCGAACCAGAAGAGAAAGAAGAGAAGCCGGAATTTGATCCGATTCTTTTGCGTCCGGTAGACGATTTGGAATTAACTGTGCGTTCTGCGAACTGTTTAAAAGCAGAAGCTATTCAGTACATTGGTGACTTAGTGCAGCGTACCGAAGTTGAGTTGTTAAAAACTCCTAACTTGGGTAAAAAATCGCTCACTGAAATCAAAGACGTGCTTGCATCACGTGGTTTGTCACTAGGCATGCGCCTAGAGAACTGGCCACCAGCAAGCTTGGTTGATCGAGACTAAGTCATCTTTTACAGAGATTTACTGAGAAGGGTATAGGTATGCGCCATCGTAAGAGTGGTCGTCAACTCAACCGCAACAGCAGCCATCGTAAAGCGATGTTCAGCAATATGGCAAGCTCACTGGTTCGTCACGAAGTGATTAAAACCACGTTGCCAAAAGCTAAAGAACTGCGTCGCGTTATCGAGCCGCTAATTACTTTAGCTAAGCAAGATAGCGTAGCAAACCGCCGTATGGCTTTTGCTCGCACTCGCGACCAAGAAGTAGTTGGTAAGCTGTTTAATGAACTAGGTCCACGTTATCAAGAGCGTGCTGGTGGTTACACTCGTATTATGAAGTGTGGCTTCCGTGCTGGAGACAACGCACCTATGGCATACGTTGAACTTGTTGACCGTCCAGAAGTAGACGTTACTGAAACTGAAGAAGTTGCAGTAGTAGAATAAGTAGCTTTGAAAGAAGTTGCATAAAAAAGCCGCTCAATTGAGCGGCTTTTTCGTTTCTTGATAATCAATTTTTAGTGCTCAAGGATTTGTTCGAGCTCAGCTTCAGAAAGTTCGTGTCGAGCAGCGATAACCTTTAATTGTTCGATGGTAATCCCACCAGCATCATAAGCACTTCGCAATAAAGCAATTGCGCGTTTGCGTTCAATATCTTGTGCTTGAAGTTCATCCGCATCTGAAGCGCTACCAATGATATCGCTGATTGTATCAGCAAGGTAACCACCGAGTGCCGGCGCAGCAGCAAGTACTGAGCGAATGATTGACTCAAGCTTGCCAACTTCGGCTTCTTTATTGGCGCGTAAAATGCCATCTGCTGTATGAGGTTCAGTTAATACAGCAACCCGAATTACTTCGTTAAATTGTTCGGGATTAATTTGATCGACTGTATTGACCATCGCTTCAGCATAGCTTGGTTCAGTCTCGACGCCGATACGAACAATTTCCGCAGGATCTGCAACTTCCAAATTTAGTGCGACGGTAATAATGTCCCGGGTGAATGCGGGCTCAGCGTCAATAGCGGCTTTTATTATGTGGCGGTAATGGTTTGGATACCGCTCAAAAGCAGCGTATAGGATGGGCTCCACGTGTTGCGGATAATTACCCATTAAGACCCTTACGGATCGAGTTGAGGAGAAATTTCGTTGTTCGTAGTATCGAAGCATCCGTGCATAAGTTTCAGCTAGGCGTTGGCTTTCCTCGTCTAAAACATAAGTTTTAGTCTTGGAAACTTCAGTCACAGCAGAATCTGCCGCGTATGTAGCGCATGTCATAAATACGCTCGCAGCCAATAAAGTTGGTAAAACTTTCATAGGCGCACCCCGATTAAATCAATATGTCTTTGTAGTAATAATTAGTGACCATTTGTAAAGATAGCAGTCTTTATAGACAAACAATAGTCAAACTTTGTTCAATTTGCGTAAAAATAAATCAGTTGAACGAAAATGTGAAAAAAGATCTTGCGCAGTTGGCGGCGATCCTTATAATTCGCCGCCGTTGTCACCAAGTGATGACGCCGGTTCAGAAGGTGATGAAAGTCACGAAAAAAGATCCAAAAGGATCTTGACCTGACCAACGGATGGCGTAGAATACGC